>JBDHIQ010000102.1:0-8072 GCA_039587395.1 Gemmatimonadota bacterium | reverse complement strand
GTGCCGCTGGTGATCACGCTGTTCTTCTTCATCCTGTACGCCAACCTGCTGGGTCTGGTACCGGGCGGCGCGACCGCGACCTCGAACATCATGGTCACGGGAGCACTCGCCATCGTATCGCTGATCGTGATAGAGGTGGCCGGAATGAAGGCCCTGGGCTTCCGGGGATACATGGGGACGATCTTCTTCATCCCCAAGGGCCTGCACCCGATCATGGCCGGGGTCATGCTCATCATCATGACGCCCGTGGAGCTGATCGGAAAACTGGCCAAGCCGTTTGCGCTGGCGGTCCGCCTGTTCGCCAACATGACGGCCGGACATTTCGTTCTTCTGGCCCTGCTGGGCCTCATCATCACCTACGGCAGTTTCAGTCAGCTGGGCGGGTTCGTGGCCATTACCGGCCCGATCGCGCTCGCGCTGTTCGTGATGTTCTTGGAGATCTTCGTGGCGTTTCTGCAGGCCTATATCTTCGCGATGCTGACGGCCGTGTTCATTGGCCTGATCCGGCACGCGCACTAGGGCGGCGGAGGCGCGCGGTGGAGCCCGCCGCGGGCGGGACGAATCTGAAGTGAAAACGAGGGAGAGTTTTTGATGCTGAACCTGTTTGCCCTTCTTCAGGAGCCGGCGACCGGAATCGGGGACGTCGGGGCGGGGATCGCCATCATCGGTGCCGGACTCGTCGTGATCGGAGCCGGACTCGGTATCGGACGGATCGGTGGCAACATGACCGAGGCCATGGCCCGGCAGCCCGAGGCCGCGGCGCAGATCCAGACCGGCGCGATCATCCTCGCCGCTCTCATCGAGGGTGCGGCGCTCTTCGGCCTGGTCATCGCGGGATTCATCAAATAGTCACCGCGACAGCAGGCCTCGTGCAGCACGAGGGGCCGCCGGGCGCGGCTCCGCAGCCTCGAGGCGAGCGATCATGAAACTAGACAGAGCGGCGGGCATGGCCGGTCTGGCACTCGTGGCTTCCCCAACGCTGGTGGCGGCGGCGCAGGAGGGCGGGGGTTCACCCCTGTTCTCGATCAACCTGGGTCTGGCCATCTGGACCTGGGTGCTGTTCCTGCTGACGCTCGGCGTGCTCGCGTGGAAGGTGTTTCCCTTCATCGCGGGTGGCCTGGAAGAGCGCAACCGGAAGATCCAGGAGGCCATCGACGAGGCGCGCCTGGGTCGCACGGAAGCGGAAGCGCTGCGAGACGAACAGCAGGCGCTGCTGAATACGGCGCGCGCGGAAGCCCAGGAGATGGTGGACAAGGGCAAGGCGACCGCGGAGTCGCTCAGGAAGGAGATTCTGGCGGAAGCGCGCGTCCAGCAGGAGGCGATGCTGGAAGAAGCCCGCCAGGAGATCCGGGTAGAGAGGGACCAGCTGGTCGAAGAGGTCCGGCGGGAAGCCGTCGAGATCTCGATTGCGGTCGCCGAGCAACTGCTGCGCAAGCACCTGGATGCCGAGGAGAATCAGCGGCTGGTGCGTGAGTACCTGAAGGAGCTCTCGTGAGCTCACTCGCGGTCGCCCGCAATTACGGCGGGGCGCTGTTCGATCTCGCGAGCCGGGAAGGCGTAGCCGAGGACTACGGGGCCAGGCTGGATACCCTGGTGGAGCGGTACGTCCAGGACCCGAGATTTCAGGCGTTTCTGGAGACGCCGCGCGTACCGTTACGTGAGAAGCAGCGGGCAATCCGCCAGGCAGTGGGAGACCACGTGCCGGGCATGATGTTGAACTTTCTTCTCCTGGTGCTCGAGAAACGCCGCCAGCGGGCTCTGCCCGCCATCGCGGCAGCCTACAACCGGCGACTCGACCGCAAACTCGGGCGGGTGCAGGCGCAGATCACCCTGCCGCACGAGCCGGACGAGGCCTTCTCAGCGGACATCGTCGAGCTGATCGAGCGACGGGTGGAGAGAAGAGTCGTGCCGAATTTCCACCAGGATCCGGGCCTGATTGGAGGCATGGTCGTCCAGGTGGGAGACAAACGACTGGACGCCTCGCTCCGACGTCAATTGCAGAACATGAAGCGACAGCTTGACAACGGTCACCTGGATTCGCAGCCAGCCGTCGTCGCAAGGGAACAATAGGACATGGCCAATTCCGAGAAGGCGCTCCGCGCCAGCGAGATCAAGAAGGCACTCATCGACCTGATCGAGCACTACGATGAAGAGCTCGATGTCGAAGAAGTAGGGGAGGTTCTGGAGGTCAAGGACGGCGTGGCTCGCATCTTCGGACTGTCGTCCTGCGTGGCCAACGAGATGCTCGAGATCACGTCCCAGGAGACGGGGCGAATGGTCATCGGTCTCGCGTCCAACCTCGAAGAGGATGACATCGGCGCCGTGATCCTCGGCAACTACCTCGAGTTGAAGGAAGGCGACCCGGTCAAGCGTACGGGTCGCGTGCTGTCAGTCCCGGTAGGACCCGACATGCTCGGCCGGGTGGTGGACACCTTGGGCCAGCCCGCGGACGGACGGGGCCCGATCGAGTACGTGGCGTACATGAAAGTGGATCGAAAGGCGCCCGGGATCGTTTACCGGCAGCCGGTGAAGGAGCCCCTGCAGACGGGGCTCAAGGCCATCGACTCCATGATCCCGATCGGCCGCGGACAGCGCGAGCTCATCATCGGCGACAGGCGCACTGGTAAGACCGCCGTGGCCATCGACACGATCATCAACCAGCGCGGCGGCGACGTGATCTGCATCTACGTCGCGATTGGCCAGAAGGCTTCGACCGTGGCAGGTATCGTGGAGAGGCTTCGGGAAGAGGGGGCCATGGACTACACCATCGTCGTGGCCGCCAACGCTTCCGACCCGGCGCCCATGCAGTTCATGGCACCGTATGGCGGCTGCGCCATGGGCGAGTACTTCATGTACGAAGAGGGACGGCACGTCCTGCTCATCTATGACGATCTCTCCAAGCAGGCCGACGCGTATCGCGAGGCTTCGCTGGTCCTGCGGAGGCCCCCGGGCCGCGAGGCATATCCGGGCGACGTCTTCTACCTCCACAGCCGGCTGCTCGAGCGTGCGGCCAAAATCACCGAGGACGAATCGCTGATCGAGGGGCACCCGGTGATCAAGAAAGCGGGCGGGTCGCTGACTGCCCTGCCGATCATTCAGACGCAGGCCGGCGACGTCTCGGCCTACATCCCCACCAACGTGATCTCGATCACGGACGGTCAGATCTACCTGGTGAACGACCTGTTCTACGCGGGCGTCCGTCCCGCTGTAGACGTCGGCATCTCGGTGTCGCGGGTGGGTGGCAACGCGCAGATCAAGGCTATGAAGAAGGTGGCTGGCCGACTGAGGCTGGACCTGGCGCAGTACCGTGAGCTTGAGGCCTTTGCCCAGTTCGGCACCGAGCTCGATCCGGCTACCCAGCGCCAGCTCGATCGGGGCGAACGGACTGTGGAGATTCTCAAGCAGGGCCAGTACGCACCCATTCCGGTCGAAGAGCAGATCATGGTGATTTTCGCCGCTACCCTGGGCTATCTGGATGAGCTGGACGTGAGCAGGATCCGCGACTGGGAGACCGGGTTCCGCGAGTACATGCGGGGAGAGGAGCCGGGCGTGGGTCAGGCGATCCGCGAGGAGAAGGACATCTCGGACGAGACCGATGCGGCCCTGCGGAAGGCGATCGAATTCTACACGACCGTGTTCCGGAACGGCGGCGGCGCCTCTGACGCCCCGGCGGGCTGACGAGCTAGCGGACAAGCAGGAAGAGCGGAGTGGCGGAAGAGCGGGACGATGGCGAAGGCTAGAGATCTCAAGCGCCGGATCGGCTCGATCGAGAACACGCGGAAGATCACGCGCACCATGGAGATGGTCGCGACTTCCAAGCTGCGGAAGGCGCAGCAGCGGGTGCTCGAGTCGCGCCCCTATTCCGCAAAGCTTCGCGAGGTGATCGGACGGCTTGCCACACTCGAGCTGGCGGAGGTGGAACCGCTGCTGAGGCAGCCGGAGGAAATCCGGCGAGCGCGCGTCATCCTGCTGACCAGCAACCGGGGCTTGTGCGGCGCCTTCAACACGAACCTGATCCGCGCCGCGCAGGAGCAGACCGCGGAGCTGGAGGCGGAAGACGTCGACGTCGATTTCCACGTGTTCGGCAAGAAGGGAATCGGCTTCTTCCGGTTTCGGGGTGTGGAGATGTCGGTCCAACGGACTGATCTCACCGATCGGCCGTCCCTGGACGATGCCCGCTCATTGATAGACGAGTCGGCCAGACAGTTCGTGGATGGTGAGATCGACGCTGCGTACGTGGTGTTCGCCGAGTTCCGGAACATGGTGAGCACGCCTCCGCTTGTCCGGCAGGTTCTGCCGGTGGAGGTGAGTGGCGAGCGGCGGGGGCGCGAACCGTTCTTCATTTTCGATCCGGCGGAGGCGGAGATCCTCCGCACACTGTTGCCGCTGTACGTGACCAACTCTGCCTACAACGCGCTGCTCGAGACCTCCGCAGCCGAACAGGCGGCCCGACGTACGGCCATGAAGAACGCCACGGACAACGCCGACGACTACCTGTTCAACCTGACGCGCACGTACAACCGGGCCCGCCAGGCAGAGATCACGCAGCAGATAGCCGAGATCATGGGTGGCGCCGAGGCCCTGAAGGAATAACGACCAAGAGGACACAGATGGCTGAGCAGTCAGAGAAGGGCGCGACCGGACGGGTCGTGCAGGTGATCGGGCCGGTTATCGACGCGGAATTCCCGCCGGACGGCATGCCCGAGATCTACAATGCGCTCGCGCTCGAGTGGACGGATGAAGACGGCACGGAGCACCGGCTGATCTGTGAGGTGGCCCAGCACATAGGGCGCAACCAGGTGCGGGCCGTGGCCATGGACGCGACGGACGGAGTCAGCCGCGGCATGGAGGTACTGGATACCGCCGAGCCGATCAGCGTCCCGGTGGGCCGCGCGCCGCTCGGGCGGATTCTCAACGTTCTCGGCGAGCCGGTGGACGAGATGGGACCGGTCAACGCAGAGGAGCGTTGGGCGATTCACCGCCCGCCGCCGCCGTTCGAGATGCTCGAGCCGAAGACGGAGATCTTCGAGACCGGGATCAAGGTCATCGACCTGATGGCCCCCTACGTGAAGGGCGGCAAGACCGGGCTGTTCGGCGGTGCCGGCGTTGGCAAGACTGTCATCATCATGGAGTTGATCAACAACATCGCCTCGGAGCATGGCGGTCTATCGGTGTTCTCGGGGGTGGGCGAGCGCACCCGCGAGGGGAACGACCTGTGGCTCGAGATGAAGGAGTCCGGGGTCATCGACTCGACGGCCCTGGTGTATGGGCAGATGAACGAGCCGCCGGGCGCCCGCCTGCGGGTCGGCCTCAGCGGATTGACAATCGCCGAGTACTTCCGGGATGTGCTGGGGCAGGACGTGCTGTACTTCGTGGACAATATCTTCCGCTTCAGCCAGGCGGGCTCCGAAGTGTCGGCTCTGCTGGGCCGGATGCCGAGCGCGGTGGGCTACCAGCCGACGCTGGCCACCGAGATGGGCAACCTGCAGGAGCGGATCACGTCGACCAAGAAGGGCTCGATCACCTCGGTGCAGGCCATCTACGTACCGGCCGACGACCTGACGGACCCGGCGCCGGCCGCAGCCTTCTCGCACCTTGACTCCACAACGGTGCTGTCGCGCCAGATCGCGGAGCTGGGGATCTACCCGGCCGTCGATCCGCTGGACTCGACCAGTCGCATTCTGGACGCGCAGTTTCTGGGCGATCGCCACTACAGCGTCGCGACCCGCGTGCAGGAGATCCTCCAGCGCTACAAGAACCTGCAGGACATCATCGCCATCCTCGGGATGGACGAGCTCAGCGAGGAGGACAAGGTGATCGTCAGCCGGGCGAGGCGGATTCAGAAGTTCCTCTCGCAGCCCTTCTTCGTGGCGGAGCAGTTCACGGGCGTGCCGGGCCGCTACGTATCTCTGGAGAAGACGATCGAGTCCTTCGAACGGGTAGTCGACGGCGAGTTCGACCACCTGCCGGAGCAGGCGTTCTACATGGTGGGCGCCATCGAAGAGGTCGTCGAGCAGGCCGAGAAGATGGAGCAGGAAGGTCAGGCCGCGTAAGTGAACCGTCGCAAGAAGCTCAAGGTCAGCGTCATTTCGCCGTCGAAGATCGGGTTCGAAGGCGAAGCGGATGCGCTTGTCGTGCCGGCCTATGACGGGCTGGTGGGCATCCTGTACGGACACGCTCCCATGGTCACGCTGCTGGGCTCGGGAGAGCTGGTTGTCCGTAACGACGAAGCCGAACAGCGGTTCTCCGTGGCTCGCGGTTTCCTGCAGGTCGTGGACAACGAGGTGTCCATTCTGGCCGAGGAGGTGGAGGTACGCTGAGCGTGGAGAAGAACTGCAGCTCGCGAACCCGGCTCGCAGCCGCCACGAGGCCCCTGACACTCGCGACCGCCTGTCTGTGCGCGCTAGCCGTTTCCGTGGCACCGGCCCGGGCACAGACGTTCGACGTGCCATCGTTCAACACGCCGTTCGGTGAAGATGGGTGGGGCGTCTATCTCATCTTCCAGGATTTCGACGGTGCCGGCGGCATGGGCACGTGGCGCAAGTCGGGTGCGAACCTGGACGTCGGCATTCGCGCCGCGCTGGTGGACCGAGGGAACGACCTGGGGCTGTTCGGCGGGGTGGACCTCAAGAACGAGTTCTACCGCGCCGATGACAACTTCCCACTCGACATGGGCTGGGTCACGGGGATTGGGTTGGGTGGGGTGCCGGACCGGGACAGCGGGGTCATCAGGATACCGGGCGGTGTGTCGTTTGGCCGTGAGGTACAGGTCAATCAAGGTTCTTCGATCCTGCGGCCGTACGTATACCCGCGCCTGGGGCTGGACGTCGCGTTTTTCCCCAGAAGACAGAACGGGGACACCTCCGACGTCAGCCTGCATTTTGACGTGGACCTGGGTCTGGACTGGCAGTTCCAGGGCAATTTTGCGGCCCGCATTGCATTGACTCTGGGACACAACGAGGCGTTGGGAATAGGCCTTTCGTTCTGAGCCTGATCCATCGCAACTTTGTGGTGTTGACGAAGTAAATTATCACAGCTATGTTGTGCTGCCTCCCCTGCAAACGGGGGAGACTCGCCCGTCTCTTCCGGGAGGCGGGTTGCTTTTTGACAACTAGGTAGTGAAGCGAGTGTGAGCGCCGAGTAGTCTGAGGACGCGTGATCCTTATTGAGGGATCAAGCAAGTAAGGGCATACGGTGAATGCCTTGGCACAGGCCGGCGATGAAGGACGTGGCAAGCTGCGAAAAGCCAGGGGGAGCTGCAAGCGAGCTTAGATCCCTGGATTTCCGAATGGGGAAACCCGATCGGGGTGATGCCCGATCATCCTCTTGCTGAATACATAGGCTTGAGGAGGCTAACCGAGGGAACTGAAACATCTAAGTACCTCGAGGAAGAGAAAACAAAAGTGATTCCCTTAGTAGCGGCGAGCGAACGGGGAATAGCCCAAACCGCGGCAGTGTATAAGACGGCAGTCGTTGCTGTCGCGGGGTTGTAGGGGCGGTTCGGAGGGATCTGTCGGTCCCTCGTTCGTGCGGCGCGGTGAGTCGAACCCGGCTGGAAAGCCGGGCCACAGAGGGTGAAAGCCCCGTAGACGAAGCCCAGTCGTTCGTTCGGAACCGTTTCCTGAGTATGCCGGGACACGAGAAATCCCGGTTGAAACTGGCAGGACCACCTGCCAAGGCTAAATACGAGCCTGTGACCGATAGTGAACTAGTACCGTGAGGGAAAGGTGAAAAGCACGCCGGGAGGCGGGTGAAATAGAACCTGAAACCGTATGCCTACAAGCGGTGGGAGCTTGACTCTTCTCTTCGGAGGAGAGGGCGAGTGACCGCGTGCCTTTTGCATTATGATCCGGCGAGTTTGTCCTCACTGGCGAGGTTAAGCCGTTCAGCGGCGGAGCCGTAGCGAAAGCGAGTCTTAAACGGGCGATTCAGTCAGTGGGGCAAGACCCGAAACCAGAGTGATCTATCCATGGCCAGGCTGAAGCGAGGGTAATGCCTCGTGGAGGGCCGAACCGTTGTGGGTTGAAAACCGCTCGGATGAGCTGTGGATAGGGGTGAAAGGCCAATCAAAC
>JBDHIQ010000101.1:0-14973 GCA_039587395.1 Gemmatimonadota bacterium | reverse complement strand
GTGTCGTGCGGGAGATCCCACACGTGCACCAGCGACATCACGTCGTCTCGCCGGTGTCTCACGCCCAGTTCGTCGCGGATCTGGAGCAGCCGATCCATGGTGATCCAGTTCGGGTCGTCCGGGTTCTGGCTGATGAGGAGCGGCACTCCCTCATAGTAGGCTACGGGACCCACGGACCACTCCGCGTCGCCCCTGGGGTAGAATCGTACCCCGTCATAGATCTCACGCCCGCCGCCCGCACAGCCCGCGACCACCACGGCCAGCAACACGCCCAGAGATGCCAGCGCGCGGACGCGAGGTCCAAACTGCATGCGCAACGTCACGGGCTCCGGTAGCGCTGGATCCACACGTAGTCCTCATGCGCGTGGCAGATATCGGTGAACTCCGCGGTCGCCTCGGGCTTCCGGGAACGCAGCTCGTCCAGGATCGCGGCACGCACTCGAAACAGGGTCTCCTGATCCGCGGCGTAGAATGCCGAGGCTCGCCTCCACCTCCCACCCAGATCGTGCTCCAGCCACACCCACGACAGCAGCTCCCCCGACTCGACGTGCTGCTGGAAGATCGGCGCCATCTCCACGAGCATGATCTCATCGGCGCGCGCCTCGCGCGTCATGTCACACTCGTAGTACATGGCCACACCCACGGGGTCGGGCGTGGTGTCCTGTGCCACTGCGGGCACGCCCACGCCGACAAGCATCGCGAGCGCCGGCAACACCGATCGCCCGCAGGGGACCGAGTGAGCGTGGAGCGGGTTTCGCCAGCTCATCATTCTCCTCCGGTGACGGTGGGGATTCCAAAACGGCTTCCCCTCTCGTTCGCTAGATTACCTATTCGCTAGATTACCAAATAGAATAGCCACGGAGCGCCCGGGTGCTCTACCCCCGGGCCAGGAGAGACTACGGGGAGGCACCCATGGAACCGGCACAGGTCGAGAGGCTGTTGACCCTGATCGAGGGCATCCACGGTCTGGTGGCGCGGGTGGAGACCCGCCTCGAAGAGCTCAAGCGAGAGACGGATCTTCAGCGCGAAACGCTGGATGGGATACTGGTAAACATGATGGAGATCGTGGACAGGACGCGGGATTAGTCTTCTCCCGGGGGCGTCACGTCTCCTCTTTGAGCGCGACGAAGCCGTCCTTTCGCAGAACCAGGACGAAGTGGCCCAGCCTCTGTTCGGCGGGTTCGACCATTTCTCCCAGCTCCTCGCGTAGCAAAGCGCACACTTCGCCAACCGTAGCCTGGCCGTCGAACCGCTTCCAGGCGGCGCTGCCGATCTTGTCCAGCCGCATCCGGGTCGGGGCGAACCAGTACGCCATCCGCGCGCCGAGTCCGCGCAATCCCCTGCCCTGCGGCGCCGGCCTCTCCAGTACGATGCGACCGTAGATCTCTCGCCACTCGGCAACCCGCACCGGCGTCATGTGCAGGAGATTAGGTGACTCAGGTGTCTCCGGGATGGACGACGGCCCCGACCGTTGCCAGGGGCTGGGGCGGGGCCGTCGCTTGCTGCGAGACAACTACCGTCTCTCTCCTCTCGCTACTCGACCTTCATTCCGTTCTGCCGGAGCTTGCTGATCGGGAACCACACCAGCCCGTAGAAGACCAGCGGGAACGCCAGCAGCCCCAGGAAGAAGTTGGGCGCCATGGAGGGAGTCAGGCTCTCCTTCATGGTGATCAGGAACGGTACGAAGTCTCCGCCCATCAGCAGGAACGCCAGCACCACGGCCATCAGCGACTCACCGGCAATAAATCCGGACGACAACAGCACACCCATGTTCCGGGCTTTGGTGCGGTTCGCCTCGCTCTCTTTCCGCCGTTCGAGCTTGGACTCGAGCAGCCAGCGCACCACACCACCCACGAAGATGGCGGCCGTGGAGAAGAACGGCAGATACATCCCGACGGCGATCAGCATCGGAGATGGAGCCCTGATCAGGATCAGACCGAAGGCGAGCATCATGCCGACAATCACCAGCGGCCATGCCATCTCGCCACCGACGATCCCTCGGGCCATCAGCGCCATGAGCCCCGCCTGCGGAGCGGGCAGCTCCGCCGAGCCGATCGTGTACGCCTGGTGGAGAGCCATCAAGGCGAATGCCAGCACCAGGGCCGCTACGATCACGCCGACGATCTCACCGATTTGCATGCGCCACGGCGTTCCGCCCAGAATGTGCCCGACCTTGAGGTCCTGCATCATGTCTCCGGCGACCCCCGCCGTACAGCAGACCACACCGGCCACACCCAGCACGCCTGCGATTCCCTGCACGTTGACCACACCCATCGCGACCATGAGCACCGCGGCGATAAGCAGTGTGCTCAGGGTGAGTCCGGAAATCGGGTTGTTCGAGCTTCCGATCAGTCCGACCAGGTAACCGGCCACGGCGGCGAACAGGAATCCCAACACGACCATGACGACAGTGAGGACCAGCGCTCCACCAACGGATCCGGTGAAGAACAGGTAGAGGAAGAAACAGGCAACGGACATCACTCCGATGGCCGGGATGATCCGCTTGAAGCTGAGATCGATTTCGGTCCGCTCCTTGACCTGCTCCTCGCCCTTCACGCTGATGTCCGCGAACGCCTTCTTGATGCCCGAAATCAGCGCATCCTTGAGGCTGTACAGCGTGTAGAAGGCGGCGACGATCATCGTCCCAACGGCAAGCGGGCGGATCTGCTTCGACCATACCTCGTTGGCGACGTCGTTGAACCGCGTGCCTTCGCCGATCGTGGCTGCCAGGCCCGGGTTCAGGAATACGGCCAGCGGCACCAGGACCAGCCAGCCCATCACCGCGCCCGCAAACAGAATTGAAGCGACTCGCATCCCGACGATGAAGCCGACACCCATGAGCGCGGGCGAGGCGGACGGCGAGGAGGCCATCAGGCCGCCGGAGTAGTCGATCCGGTTCCCGAGCATCTCTATCGAGGAACGCCCGAACTGGACCACTCCCTCGGCTCTCTCCTGTATGAACTGGATCCCGTTCGAGTTCTTGAAGAGCTCCCAGAGTCCGGCAAGTCCCATAGCGATGAACACGTACTTGGCGCCGGTCTCGCCCTTCTGCCCGGCCTTGACGATCTCCGACGCAGCAACCGACTCGGGGAAAGGCAGGTCCGCTTCCACCACCAGGGTGCGCCGAAGCACGATCACGAACAGCACGCCCAGGACGCCGCCGACGAGCATGATCATCGTGCTCTCGGCGTAGTGGAGGTTTTCCCAGGCTCCGGCGATTATGAACGCCGGCAGAGTGAAGATCGCTCCGGCTACCAGCGCCTCACCAACCGAAGCAGTAGTACGGGCTATGTTCTCCTCGAGTACCGTCCCGCCAAATGGTCGCAGGGCCGCCATGGCGACCACTGCGGCCGGGAACGTGGCCGCGACCGTGAGGCCCGCCTTCATCCCGATGTAGGCGTTGGCCGCGCCGAGCACGATGGCCATCAGGACACCGAGGAACAGAGCCTTGAACGTTAGCTCTGCCATGTTGGTGTCGGCCGGCACGTAGGGTTCGTACTTCCTTTCGCTCATCCGGACTCCTCCTCATGGACGGGTGCCGCGTTGGACGATAACGTGGAGCAAGCTGTCACCCTCGAGGGCGAAGCGCCAGAGGAAACGGCGCTGTTTTGGCCCTCCGGACCACCAGGCATGCCAACCACGAAATACCGAGGAGAGAACCTCATGACGTTCGTTTCGGAACTCGATCCGCAGGCCCTGTGGGCCCACTTCGATGAAATCCTCCAGATCCCCCGGGCATCGAAGGACGAAGGCAGGATTCGCGAGTACGTCCTGTCCGTGGCGGAGCGCAACGGCCTCGAGCATGAAGTCGATGGCACCGGCAACGTGGTGATCCGGAAGCCGGGAGCCGGCGGGCGTGAGGATGGTGGGATCACCATCCTCCAGTCCCACATGGACATGGTCCAAGAGAAGAACTCCGGCGTGGATCACGATTTTGACACTGATCCCATCGAGGCGGTCGTGGATGGAGAGTACCTCAAGGCCAACGGGACCACGCTGGGCTCGGACAACGGGATCGGCCTGGCCGCCATGCTGGCCATTCTGGAGGATTCACAGCTCAGCCATGGGCCGCTGGAGCTTCTGTTCACCGTCGACGAGGAGACCGGTCTGACCGGCGCGGCCGGCCTCGAGCCGGACATGCTGCGCGGGCGGCGGCTCCTCAACCTGGATTCCGAGGAAGAGGGAGAGATCACCATCGGCTGCGCCGGAGGCGCAGACACCCACCTCCACTTGCCGATCCGGGAGGAGGCCGCTCCGGAGGGCTCGGCGGCTGTGGCCATCCGCCTGACCGGAATGAAAGGCGGCCATTCCGGCGTCGACATTCACCTGCAGCGCGCCAATGCGATCAAGCTGCTGGCGCGGGCGCTATATGCCGCCTCGCTGGATGTGCCGCTCCGGATCGCGTCCTTTGAGGGAGGCAACGCGCACAACGCGATCCCGCGCGAGGCGGACGCAACCGTGGTGATTCCGGGCGGCGACGAGGCCGGCAGCCGGTTTCGTTCCAGCCTCGAGTCGGCCCTCACGTCCATCCAGGCGGAGTACAAGCCCGTTGACCCGGGCACGACCTACGAAATCAGCCCCGCGCCTGCCGTGGCAACGGCCTGGGATTCCGCCTCCAGCGGGACCGCGCTCGCGCTCCTCGCAACCCTCCCGCACGGCGTCATGTCCATGAGCTACGACATTCCGGGGCTGGTGGAGACCAGCACCAACCTGGCCGTCGCCAGACGGGTCGGGGACGAACTGGACATTCAGCTCAGCAACCGGAGCTCGGTCGACTCGGCCCTGGTAGCGATCCGCCAGAGGATTCGAGCGGCGGCGTCGCTGGTCGGTGCCGCCGTAGAGGAGAAGGACGGGTACCCGGGCTGGCAGCCGGACGTGAGCTCGGCCCTGCTGGCAATCGTCAGGGAGATTTACGCTGAGACCATTGGAGAGCCCAAGATCGGCGCCATCCACGCCGGCCTGGAGTGCGGGATCATCGGCGAGAAGATCCCCGGCATGGATATGATCTCGTTCGGGCCGCAAATCGAGTTCCCGCACTCACCGGACGAGCGCGTCAAGATCGACACGGTCGCGAGGTTCTATAGCACGCTGTGCGCGGTGCTGGAGCAACTGAAGTAGGAGACGTCGGGCCGGATCTCAAGTGAACCCGGACCGACGTTGAGACCGGCAACGGTGTCGGAGGGCGAACCGGCCAAGCGGCTGCCGCGGGTATTGAATGCCCCGTCGGGAGCCGCCGCCCTGATCGGCCTGGTGATCGGGAGCGGCATATTCCGCGTACCAAGCCTGGTCGCGGGGTCTGTCGAATCGGTCGGGGCGATCGCGCTCGTGTGGGCGGCGGGCGGGGCGCTCGCCCTGGCCGGATCGCTCACGGTCGCCGAGTTGGCCTGCCTGTATCCGAAGGCCGGCGGACCCTACGTGTTCCTGCGCGAAGCCTTCGGCCCCTTACCGGCCTTCTTGTACGGCTGGACCCGGCTGTTGCTCCTCGTCCCGGCCTCGGTGGGCGCCATCTCGTTGATCTGCGCAGCCTACCTGGGATCTCTCATTCCCGGTCTCGAGATCGAAGAGCGATGGATCGCGGCGGGACTCATCCTCCTGCTTACCGCCGTCAATTACCGATCGCTGCTGTGGGGCGCGATTTTGGAGAACGTGGTCACGACCGCAAAGGTGCTGGCGCTGGTAGCCGTGGCCATGGGAGCGATCCTGCTCGGCGACCGCGCGGCCGGCGCGCTGGCCGGCCCGCCCCAGCTCGCCCCCTCGAGCTGGTCCGGATTCGGACTGGCGCTGGTCACGGTCATGTGGGCCTACTCGGGCTGGTCCAGCTTCGCCGCCTTGGCCGGTGAGGTGAAGGAACCCGCCCGCAACATCCCGCGGGCGCTGCTGGGCGGCATCACGGTAGTGATCGGCGTCTATCTTCTGACCAATGCCGCCTACCTGTACGTCCTGCCGGTCGAGGACGTGGCAGGTTCCTCCCTCGTGGCGGTGGACGCCGCCACCCTGGTGATGGGCAGCTCCGGCGCCGCGCTCGTCGCGATTCTGGTGGTGATCGCAACCTTTGGCTCCGTGCAGGCTTCCATGATGTTCAACCCGCGGATCTTCTACGCTATGGCAGGCGACCGGCTGTTGGTGGGGCCGATCGGCCGGGTGCACCCCCGGTTCTTCACGCCGCATGTGGCGATCCTGGTGACCGCGGTACTCGGGATCCTGTTCGTCCTCATCCGCTCGTTCGAGCAGCTTGCTCAGGCGTTCATCCTGGGACTCTGGCCGTTTCAGATCCTCACCGTGTGGGCCGTGTTCCGCCTGCGCATGAGGGAACCGGAGGCGGACCGGCCGTACCGGGTCTGGGGCTACCCTGCAATCCCTGCGCTCTTCCTCGTCGCGTCCGTCCTGATGGTGCTGAACGCCCTCGTCCAACAACCGGGATTGACACTGTTCGGATTCGGCCTGATCCTGGCGGGTGTGCCCTTCTACCTGCTCGCCCGCCGCCGTCATCCACCAGCGCAGGGAGACGGCTGACGGGCATCGTCTGTCGGGCGGGAACTGACTGCGGGCGTGCGCGAGATGAAACCGACAACGGAGAGGCTACGATGGGAGACAGCGCGAACGGAAACGGCGCCGCGGTGACATCCCTGTTCGGCGGCATGGGCTGGTTCGTGTTCTGGCTGTTTACTGTGGCGTTTGCGCAGCTGTCGTTCGGTCAGGCGCTGATGGCAATCTTCATCTGGCCGTATTATCTGGGCGTGGCGCTGCGGTAGGAGACACAGTTCGTCACGCCCCTGCTTTTCTCGCAGCTCCGAGGAAGGGTGCAACCGTCTCGGGTTGTCTCCGGCTATCCCCCGAACCAGCGGCGGAGTCGATCCGACTCGAAGCGGTGCTTGTCGGCGGCATGATGGGAAGAAGGCTCGCGGAGCGACACCTGCGGCTCCGGGGTGGCGTAGAAATCCCCTTCGATGAGTGCCGCGAGCCGTTTCCCCATCTCCATGAAGCAGTAGCCCTGCCCCTGGAACGGCGACGCACCGTTGCCGCCGCTGATGTCCGCTGCGATCGCAGCGGCCACACGCTGCCCTTCCAACTCGGCCATGACACCGGCCTTGGGCAGCGGAAGACCGTTGGCAAGTTGGATCTTCGTCACGTCGCCGATGGCGAAGACGCGTTCGTGCCCGGTTTCAAGCGTAGCCGGGTCCACCGGTATCCACTCGCCCTCTCCGGTCAAGCCGCTGTCGCGCACGACTGCCGGCACCCGGTGCGGCGGGACTCCTATCAGGATGTCCGCTTCGAGGTCACCATCCGTAAACAGGAAGCGCCCCGACTCGACCCGCTCGAGCTTTCGTTTGACTTGGAATTCGATGCCGCGCTCCGTCAGCTGCTCGCCAAGCCAGGCGGAGCCCTCGACGCCCGCATTGGGAAGCAGCATGGGCTGCAACGTCACGATCTTCATGTGGGTCTGATCGCGCAGATCTTGCTCTCGCAGGTGGTCGTCCAGCAGCATGCTGCATTCATAAGGGGCAGGCGGGCAGGCGTACGGTACGCCGGCAATCACGATTGCGATTCGACCGCCCCGGAAGCCGTCTACCGCAGCCGCGAGGCCCGGTACACCCTCGGGAGACCACGGGTTGTGCGCATGCTCGGCCAGGCCGGGCACCAGGTCAGGCCGTGGCTCCGCGCCGAGCGCGACGACCAGGTAGTCAGCCTGGAGCGTGCCCTGGTCGGTAACGACGGACCGGGCCGCGGGGTCCAGGCTGCGGATCTCGGTCTGGAGAAAGCGAACGCCGTCTCCGTTCAGAAGCTCGCGCGAGCGCGACCCCTCCTCGTAGCTCCCCAGTCCGACCAGAGCCCACAGCTTGCGCAGTCCCATCGCGAAATGCTCGGCGCGATCTACGAGCAGAATCTCGTGCCCGCTGCCCAGCAGGCCGCGCAGCTCGGTGGCGACCGTAATCCCGCCGAAGCCGGCACCCAGGATGAGCACCCTGCTCCTCTGCGTGGTCACGTGATCCTGACTCATTGCCGCTCCTGTCCGGGCGTCTTCGCTTCTCAGAGTGGGCGAAGAGGGATTTGAACCCCCGACTTCCTGCTTGTAAGGCAGGCGCTCTAACCAGGCTGAGCTATTCGCCCGTGGGGTGGTTGGTACCGCGCGCATCCCGCCGAGGATCCGTCCCGCTTCCTCCCCCTCCAGGCCGAGTTCCGGAGCCCCGCAGAGCGAGACTGAAATAAGCTCGTCGGCGAGTCGTCGCCAGTCCGTCCGGGAACTCCCGAGACGTGCAGGCGTTCTAGTGTTCGAACCGGCACAATTGCTGGATGGCCCGCGTCCCGGCTGTGGAGGAGAGTACTGATGTCCGTCCGTTCCGTGTTGGTCCGAACATTCGCCGTGCTCCTTGTTGCGGTCGCTGCGTGTGCAGAGGGATCTACGTCACCTCCTCCGCCGGCGCCGCCGCCCCCACCACCCCCACCTCAGGGGGATGTCATGGTTGTGAACGCCACGGGCAACGCATCGTTCGTACCGGCCGAGATTACCATCGATCCCGGGACCCGGGTCCGCTGGTTGTTCGTGGGCGGAACACCGCATACGGTCACTCCCCGGGATGCGGGTCAGAACGGCGTGTGGGCGCGGCAGGTCATCGACGAGTCCAATCTGAGCTTCGAGCACGTGTTCAACGTGGCCGGGCAGACGTACGACTACTTCTGTGAGCCGCATGAGGTGGCCGGGATGACCGGCAAGGTGACGGTCCGCTAGAGAGACCACGGGCTGCCCACCGATCCCGGACTCCCCCGCCGGCTCATCCTCCGGTTCTCGAGCCAGATTCTGAACGACCCGGGTCTTCAGTTCCGGGCCGTCCCGCTACGGCATCATCGAGAAGGTGCCGGCGAAGGTCACTTCCTCGTTGTCGATCATCAGATCCACGGCGGCCGTCCCCAGGATCCGTGCCGGGTCCATGTAAGCAAAGTGCAGCCACGCGTTGACATCAAACGCGAACACCAGATTGCTGTCGTCGTCGACCATGCCTCTGATCACGTCCCCGTCAAACGGTCCAAACGACCAGGTGCCGCCGCTCCCCTGCGCGGAACAGTTCAACCGGAGGCCCGTGTACGTGCCGCTGAACTCGTAGCTCCCGGGCGCCTGGACCAGTGTCAGGATTCCGTCGAAGGCCCGGCAATGGCCCGGCGCCCCGGCGATCGTTCCGTTGAGCGAGGGCGCCTCGTAGCGCCAGACTCCGGCCACATTGGGCGGCGGAGTGACGGGAGGCGGATCCGGATCGGTGGTCGTGCCGCTGTCGCTGCTGCAAGCTTGCACGCCCAGTACCGCCAGGACGACGAGGATCGACTTCGAGAGTGGATTGCGCATCATATCGTGTTGTCTCCTTCGTATGGCTGTGGGTTCGAGCTTGTTCGTTCGGCCTCTCCACATCGGATCGCCTCTAGCGCACCGACCGGTGAGAGACATCATGTTTCCATCCGATTTCTCGTAGCGTTGGCTGTCTACTCTTGCTCCGCGTGGCCGGGAAAGCCGCGCCACGACTCATACTACCCTGGCCCGGAGGAGTTCGCAGTGGGATTCGCCCACCATCGCCCAGGGGAGGAAACGGCTGGTGCCGCCGGGGTAGGAGGTTCAGGGGACCGAGATCTCGAATCTCGCCAGGAAAGCGGAGGTGGCTTTCTCCGCGATCCTACCCTCGTCATCCCTGATCAGGAACAGGGCTACCAGATTCAGCTCGCTGGCCAGCGAGAAGCCCGCATCCGGACCCAAAACCAGCAACGCCGTGGCGAACGCATCCGCACGCACGCACAGCGGCTCGAACACGGTGACCGAGGCCAGTCCGTGGTTCACGGGCCGCCCCGTTCTGGGATCCAGCAGATGGCTGAGTCTCCGACCATCCACATCCCGGTAGATCCGATAGTCCCCGGACGTTGCCACGGCGCCGTCTCGCAGAGGAACGATGCGCTGGATGGACCGGCCGGCCGTCTGGGGATGCTCGATGGCAATCTGCCAGGGTCGGCCGTCCGGATGCGACCCGTGCGCGCGGACCTCCCCTCCGATCTCCACCATCAGGTCATCAAATCCCGCCGAGAGAAGCGCCTCCGCCACCCGGTCGACGGCGTACCCCTTGGCCAGGGCCGAAAGGTCGACGCGGAGGGAGGGCAAGCGCTTGGCCAGGGTGACGGCGTCGGGATCGAGCCGCAGGCGGTCGTGGCCGGTAGCCGCCAGGAGCTGGTCGATCTCCTCATCCGCGGGAACAGAACGCGCCTCGGCCGGACCGAAGCCCCACGCATCCACGAGTGGCCCAACCGTGACATCGAACGCGCCGCCGCTCAGGATGCCTATCTCGAGGGCGTGCTGCAGGACCTCGGCCGTGTGCTGAGAGATCTCAACGGGCAGCGTGTCAGCACGTGCGTTGAACAGCGACAGCTCGGACGTCTCCAGGTAGTGAGACATCAACTGATTCACACTTTCCAGCTCGGCCTCGATCAGCCTGCGGACGGAGTCCCGGGACAACTCCGGCGTCCCGGAGAGCGGATCCGCAGCGACCCGCGCCGACCAGAACGTGCCCATGGTCGCGCCCTGCAAATCGAGCAGGGATGCGTCGTCCGGCGTACACCCGATCGTGGCGACTGTCCCGAGCGCAGCCAGCGCGGCGCGGACCACAGCGCCCCGAGCGGATGCCGGTTTCCTCCTGGACCATGTTCTCTCAGGCTTCATTGACTCCCTGTGACAGGGATCCAAGCGGGTCCTCCGGCCTACAAGTCTGCACGCGCAGGCCAGCCGTCGTGTTCACTGGCCGGTTCTGGATGTCAGCACTTGAGAATCACGGATGAGATGCAGCTTCGCAATGTAGCCATAATCGCGCACGTGGATCACGGGAAAACGACCCTGGTCGATCAGATGCTCCGGCAGGCCGGGGTGTTTCGCGACAACGAGCAGGTCCGGGACCGTGTGATGGACTCCAACCCGCTGGAGCGTGAGCGAGGCATCACCATCCTCTCCAAGAATACGGCGGTGCGCTGGGGCGAAGCCAAGATCAACATCGTGGACACGCCCGGGCACCGGGACTTCGGCGGCGAGGTGGAGCGCATCCTGCGCATGGTCGATGGCGTGCTGCTCCTGGTAGACGCCGCTGAAGGGCCCATGCCGCAGACCCGGTTCGTGACACGCAAGGCGCTCGCGCTGGGTCTTGTCCCTGTCGTGGTGATCAACAAGGTGGACCGACCCGACGGCCGGGCACTGGAAGTCCACGACGAGGTCCTCGAGCTGTTTCTGGAACTGGAGGCCACCGACCGGCAGCTGGACGCCGCGTTCCTGTATGCCAGCGGCCGGGAAGGCTGGGCGAGCATGGATGTCGAGGCCAGAGGAGGCAGTCTTACCCCGCTGTTCGAGACTATCCTCACGGCGGTGCCGGCGCCGACCGCCGACCCGGATGGGCCGTTTCAGATGCTGACCTCCACACTGGATTACTCCAGCTACGTGGGGCGCATCGCGATCGGAAGGATCGAACGCGGCGCGGCGCGCGAAGGACAGACCGTGGCGCTCCTGCCCCTGGGCGAGCCCGGCCTGCTGGCCGAAGACGAGGGCACGGAGACGCGCGTGACGAAACTGTACACGTTCGACGGACTGTCGCGGGTCGAGGTCGAGGAGGCGCACGCTGGAGATATCGTCGCCATCGCCGGACTCGAGGGTGTGGAGATCGGCCAGACGGCGACCGATCCGTCACACCGTGAGAGGCTCGGTGGGATAGCCGTGGAGGAGCCTACACTGTCCGTGGATTTCCGCGTCAACGACTCCACGTTTGCGGGGCAGGCCGGCAAGTACGTCACCACGCGTCAGCTGCGGGAACGTCTCTACCGCGAGGTTCAGAGCAACGTCTCGCTGCGAATAGAGGACACGGCACAACCGGACACGTTCACCGTCTCCGGACGGGGAGAGCTGCACCTTACCATCCTGATGGAGACCATGAGGCGTGAAGGCTACGAGTTCACCGTGTCCCGCCCCAGGGTGATTCTGAGGGAGGGACCGGACGGCCAGGTTCTGGAGCCCTACGAGGAAGTGGTGATCGAAGTACCGCAGGATATGGTCGGCGTGGTGATGGAGAAGATGGGCAGCCGCCGGGCCGATGTTCTCGACATGCGGCCAACGGACGCCGGGCCGGTGCGGTTGACGTTCAGAATCCCGGCACGTGGTCTGTTCGGCTACAGATCCGAGTTCCTGACCGACACGCGTGGCGAAGGCCAGCTGCACCACCGGTTCCTGGAGTACGGACCGCAGGCGGGCCAGCTGCTCAACCGCGCGCGGGGCGCGCTGGTCTCTGATCGAGAAGGGGCGGCCGTCGCGTTTGCCCTTTCCAACCTGCAGGCGCGCGGCGTCATGTTCGTGGCCCCTGGCGAAGCCGTGTACGGAGGGATGATCGTCGGCGAAGAAGCTCACGAACATGCGCGCGGCGGCCGCCGACGAGAACATCCGGCTGGAGCCGCCTCGTGAGATCACGCTGGAGCTGGCACTGGAGTTCATCAACGCGGACGAGCTGATCGAGGTCACCCCGGCCGCGATCCGGTTGCGAAAGCGACTTCTGGATCCCAGCGGCCGGAAGAAGGCGATGCGGCAGGCGGCGGCACTGGCCCGGGAGTCCTGAACCGATGAGCCGCGCGCATCGGCTGCGATGCTGTCTGGCCCTCCTCCCCACCCTCCTTCCGCTGGCCGCAGGCGGTTGCAGTGCCCCGAACGATGACGAGCCCACTCCGGCCGGAGACATGGCCGCGACCGGCGAAAGAACCGAGCCGCACCTCAACATCGTCCTGATCGTGGCGGACGATCTTGGCTGGGCCGATCTGGGTTCGTACGGCAGCCGCTACTACCAGACTCCCAACCTCGATCGCCTGGCGATGCGGGGCGTGAAGTTCACGGCGGCGTACGCGAACCCCAACTGTGCACCGACCCGGGCTGCCTTGATGACGGGACGCTATGGTCCCAGGACCGGCGTGTACACAGTCAACTCGGGCGCCCGGGGCCGCCCGGAGTTTCGCCATCTGACGCCGCCGAAGAACGTCACCGCCCTGCCGCTCGGAGAGGTCACCATCGCCGAGGTTCTGCACGATGCCGGGTATGTAACGGCTCACATGGGCAAATGGCACCTGGGTGGTCGCGGCCATCTTCCCACCGACCAGGGTTTCGATATCAACATCGGTGGCCATGAGGCGGGATCGCCGCCCGGCGGCTACTTCAGCCCCTACGCGAATCCGCTGCTGCCGGACGGGCCGGACGGAGAGTACCTCACCGACCGGCTGGCTGATGAGGCCGTAGCATTCATCCTGGCGGCGAATCGGCAAGAGCCGTTCTTCCTCCACCTGTCTTTTCATTCCGTACACACGCCCGTGCAGCCAAAACCGGAGCTGATGGAGCCCTACCGTGATCGCGACCCGGTCGGAGGTCAGGGCCGTCCCGACTACGCCGCCATGGTCGAGGCGCTGGATCAGGCTGTCGGTCGCGTACTGCAGTCCATCCAGGATGCAGGAATCGGATCTCGTACGGCCGTGATATTCTTGTCCGACAACGGTGGGGTGGGAGGGTATGCGGCGGCGGGAGTGGACTCCCCGCTGGAGCTTACCAGCAACGCGCCGTTGCGCGGTGGCAAGGGCATGCTGTACGAGGGTGGAGTCAGGGTCCCGCTCATCGTCAGTCTTCCCGGCGCGCTCGAGGCCGGCGGCAATCCGGAAGCCCCGGTGGATCAGGACTCGGCCGCTACACCCGGCACCGGACCCGGCTCAGTTCTGGATCACCCCGTCATGTGCGTAGATCTGTTTCCGACCATTCTCGAGCTGGCCGGGATTGCCGTGCCGGATCAGATCCCGATAGATGGGATCAGCATCCTGCCGTTGCTTCTGGACCGCGATTCAGAGGTGGCGTTTGAGCGGGGACCCATCTACTGGCATTTCCCGGGCTACCTGGCGGCACGGGCGGAAACGGGAGCGTGGCGGACCACGCCTGCCGGCGCCATCCGGATGGGAGGATACAAGCTCATCGAGTTCTTCGAGACCGGCCGCATCGAGCTGTATGACCTGATCGAGGATATCCGTGAACGTCACGACCTGGCAGCTGCGGAGCCGGACGTTACACGGCGTCTGCTGGAGGAACTGAAGAGCTGGCGTAGCCGCCTGGACGCGCCGATGCCGACACCGCTCCCGGCAACTAACCCTTGAGTCGCCGGAAGCCGATCAGCAGGGCGGCGGGGACCAGCAGGGTGTACCCCAGCGCCAGCAGAAGCGGGGCGGCAGTCACGGAGCCTCGGCCCAGCAGCACGTAGCCGATGACGATGGCCACGATCGCCAGGGCGAGCACCACCAGGTTGATGAGCCCGAGTCCCAGAAACGTCGTCTTGTCCTGTCCGGAGGCCCGTCCGGTCGATCGGTCGCGTGTCATGGCAGCGGAAGGATAGGCCGAGTCCAGCCGACCGTCAACGTGGACCGTGCAGGCGCAGGAGACCGCCTCACGGGCGGTAGTCGCCCCGACGCAGAGGCCACTTCGCCCGCCAGCCGGCGGACGGGCCCGCGTCTTCGCCATCGTTCGGCTGTCCGAAGGCGCCGCGTTCTTCGTCTCGCCGTTCGTCCTCCCGCAGCCGGTCCAGCCGCGCACGATCGCGCTGTTTCCTTCGCCGCCCGAGCCAGACAAGCAGGACCGTGACGACAGTCCAGAACAGGGCCGCCCTGGAAAGCACGTAGAGAACGCCGTACCGCCTGGCCACGCTGCGCCGCCACAGGTCCTCGAACTGGCCCTCCGTGAGGCCGAACACGCTGCGCAGTGCCTGGTCCAGAGATGCCCCGGTCCCGAGCTGGCCAAACAACGCCCGCAGGCCGTCCTCCCCGGCCAGGCCCGCCAGCTCATGGACGGCCGTGTAGGAGAGCATGTAGGCCAGTCGAGCTCCATCGCGCGTGCTCGGAAACCGCAGGGTCAGTGCGTCCAGCACCCCTCGTCCCCCTCGGAGAACCGTAAGCCGC
>JBDHIQ010000100.1:0-22526 GCA_039587395.1 Gemmatimonadota bacterium | reverse complement strand
CCGATGTGAGCGGCCCGGTTCCCGGCGTACCACACCATTCCCTCATCATCCACGATCAGATTGTGCGGGCCCGCGCCGGCCTCCAGATCATAGCGCCGGAACTCGCCGGTCCCGGGCTCCAGGTACGCCACGTAGTCGGCGCGCTGACCGACGAACCACACCCTGCCCTCTCCGTCCACGTAAGGGTCGCGCGGCCGCGTGTTCTCCCAAGGAACCACCCACTCGGTGATCTCGATCGGTGCAACGGCGTCGGAGGACTGAGCCGACAGGCCAGCTCCCGAGACCCCCGGTAGCACAATCAATGAGAGTGCCGCTGCTATCATGTGGGCGGGGATCTTCATGGGCTGACTCCTTCCGAAGTTGGGCGTGCGGTCCGTGGGTCGGAAATATCGCGTGACCGGGCCGGTTTGACCACCTGCGTAGCCGTGCTAGCTTGCGGTGTCCCGAGCCTGGCGGGCCGAGGGTCCGGAAACCGCGCTGGGGGACCGTGCGTAGTGTGCTACAGTCGCATTCGACCACCATCATCCACGGAAGGATTCGCCAGATGAGGAGAGCATCTCTCGCCGCCGTCGTGTTCGCCGTCCTGGCTGCAGCCTGCGCGGGAAACCCGGAGCCCGGTGATGACGGCTACGCCTACAACGTGAACGGTGAGTACACGGCCGAGTTCATCATGCGAAGGGTGGGATCGTCACCGGGAAGATGGCTCTGACCAACCCGTTCACCGTGGACGGGGACGTGGAAGGACTGCTGTTCGAGGACGAGCTGACCCTCACGATTCCCTACACCATCGCGGAGAACGGATGCAGCGGCGTGTCAGCCGGCACCGGTGTGGTCTCCGACGGGGGCGCTTCGGTTGTCGGGCACATGGACATCGCCGACGAGTGCGGGGGACCTACCGGCGCCACCTTCTCGCTGACGCTGGGCGGCTGACGGGCTGGACCGGGCCGTCGGCGGCGCCGACGGCCCTCTGTCATTCTGTCTCCGGAGCGCCTTAGAGCAGTGACTTCACACAGCCGCCGTCTACAGCCACCGAAGCGCCCGTGACGTAGCTGGCTCGCTCCGAGGCCAGAAAAGCCACCAGGGCAGCGAACTCCCGTGGCTCGGCCAGGCGGCCGACCGGGATGGTAGCTTCCCAGCCCGCGATCACCTCTTCGGACGTCACGCCACGGTCCTCTGCAGCCGTCGCGGCCAGTTCCCTCACCCGTTGGGTCCACGTATAGCCGGGCAGTGCATTGTTCACCGTGATGCCCAACGGAGCCACTTCGTTAGCGAGAGTCTTCGCAAAGCCAGTCACGGCCGCCCGAACCGAGTTCGACAGGATGAGACCGTTCACCGGCTGTTTCACGGCGATGGACGTGATGTTCACAATCCGCCCCCACCCCCGTTCCTTCATGCCCGGCAGTACGCCGCGGGTGAGGTCCAGGACGCTCCTCAGCGTGAGCCTGACCGCATCGTTCCATGCGTCGGGAGAGTGGTCCTCAAAGGTACCTACCGGGGGGCCGCCCGCGTTGGTAACCAGGACGTCCACGTGACTGAAGTTGGCCAGCACGGTTCTGAGAAGGCCCTGCACTCCGTTGGAAGAACTCAGATCCGCCGGCACGGCGAGAGTGGGCCGGCCTGTCTCTCGTTCGATCCGCGCCGCCTCCTTGCTCAGTACGTCGGCGCTCCGAGCCGAAAGGACTACATCGCAGCCCTCCGCGGCCAGTTCATCGGCCACGGCCAGTCCCAGCCCACGGCTCGATCCCGTGACGAGCGCGACCTTTCCCGTCAGTCCCAGATCCACGGTCAGCCGTCCTGGTGAAAGTACGTGTCGGTGCCATCCAGCCAGTCACTGCGCGGCGGGCTGAAGATGTCCATGTCCAGCGTGTCCTCCAGGGCCTCCGCCTTGTGCGGCACGTGGGACGGAAGGTGGAGCACCTCTCCTTCCCTGACATCGACCTGCTGTTCTCCCGACTCTCCTATCCAGAAGCGCAAGGCTCCCTTCAGCACGTACGTGAACTGCTCGTTCTCGTGCGAGTGCCGGGGCACGATGCAACCCTTCTGGAGGTGGACGTGCGCCAGCATGATCCGGTCGCCGGTCATGAGCCGGCGGCTCAGCGTCTCCGTGACGGGTTCCCAGGGGATGTCCGTCCATGCCTCCGGACGCAATTCGTACGCGTCGCTCATGCGGCCTCCCTCCTGTCCCAGGCCTTGCGGATCAACAGCAGCCCGAGCGCGAACATCACGAGCATCACGGCGCGGCTGAACCAGCGATACGGGATCTCGGCCGGATCTGCGACGTGCTCCATGAGCAGATTCGGCACCGCCTCCTCCACGCTCCACCAGACAAGCAGAATGGCCAGGAACAACGGCGTGACCCACTTCATGACGGGCCGGTAGATGCCGGGCACCCTGAGATCCGCACCAAGGTGCATCTCACTCCAACCGCGGTTCATTCCGAATACGAAGGCGAACAGGTACATCTCCACCGCGGCGAACACGACCAGCAGGAAGGTACCGATCCAGTAGTCCCACTCGGCCAGGAACCCCCGGTGGTAGAGAAAGACATGCATCAGGCCAAGCCCGATGGCCAGGATCAAGGTCAGGCCTACCGCCCTCTTTCGGTTCCAGTTGAACTCGTCCTCCATGAACGCGATGCCGGGGCTGGCCTGCGCCACACAGGAGGTGAGGCCGGCAATGAACAGGAGGAAGAACCACAGGAACGCGATCACCTGGCTCCAGAACTGCGGTCCGGGAAGCCCCTGGAAGACCACGCTCATGGCCACGATGCCCAGATCAAAGGATCCACCTTCGGCGATCGCCACCGCGCCCGGGACGCCGAAGAAGACCACGGCCGCCGGAATCGCGATTGTCCCGCCCAACACCACTTCGGCGAATTCGTTGGTCGCCCCCGTGGACAGCCCGGTGAGCGTGATGTCGTCCTTCTCCGTCAGATAGGACGCGTAGGTGTGCACCGTGCCGAGCCCGAGAGACAGCGTGAAGAACATCTGGCCGGCCGCTGCGATCCACACCCGCGCGTTGCCCAGACTGGCCCACTCGGGATTCCAGATGAAGTTCAACCCTTCCGAGGGACTGGATACGGCTGGCGGCAGGGTCAGCACCCGGATCATCAGGATGAACGCGAACAGGAAGAGAACCGGCATGCCGATCAGCGCCAGCTTTTCGATTCCGCCACTGATCCCCTTGGACAGAATCCACCCCACGAATCCCATCGTGATGAAGAAGAACACGATGGTGACCCACGGGGCGTGCGACGAAGAGTCACCCAGATTCTGGAACGAGTACAGGTAATCACGCACCTGCTCGACCTCGGGCAGGCCGAAGTAGCCTCCAGTGAGGCTGAAGAAGCTGAAGCCCAGCATCCAGGAGACGATGTACGTGTAGAAGATGAAGAACAGGAGCGGCATGACGAGCCCGATGACGCCCGCGTACTTGGCCCACTTCTTCTTGCGGTCCGTGAGGACATCGAACATCCCCGGAATGGTCCCGTGTCCGTTCCGGCCCCCGTAGCGGCCTATCGTCCACTCGATCCACATGAGCGGGATTCCGAGCAGAAGGAAGGAGACGAAGTACGGGATCATGAACGTGCCGCCGCCGTTCTGTGCGGCCTGCACCGGAAAGCGGAGGAAGTTCCCCAGGCCTACGGCATTTCCTGCCATGGCCAGGACGAGTCCGATCCGTGTGGCCCAGCGGGCCCGCTTTGCTGTGTCCGCCGTCAAGATTCACTCCCTGGAAGTGGCCGTACCGCCGGTCTCTCAAGCCGATTTGTCCCGGCCCAGCGCAGGCTGCCGGACAACCTGCGCTGGGCCGTGAGTTGCAGCAAGGAGGGACCGTACGCGAAGCGGTTTCCAGTTGGCAATTTTGGGGATATGCTAGAGTCATGCTGAGAGGAACCGCCAGGCACCGGAGTGGCGACGTTGGGCCGGATACATCGTGGCCGGTTCGTACGAACTCAACCACGAACGGGAGTATCATGCCATCCGTTCAGCGGCCGCCCTCATCGATGTATCCCCGCTGTTCAAGTATCGCATCGAAGGAGTCGATGCCGCTCGCCTGTTGGACCGAATAGTCACGCGAGACGTGTCCGCATGCGCTGTCGGTCAGGTTCAATACACGGTGTGGTGCGATGACGACGGCAAGGTGCGGGACGACGGGACGCTCCAGCGGCTCGCGGAGCAGGAGTTCCGGCTCACGGCGGCCGAGCCGAACCTGAGCTGGCTGCAGGACAACGCCGTCGGACTGGATGTTTCGCTCCACGATGAGACCGACCGGGTTGCAGCGCTGGCCATCCAGGGGCCCAGGTCCAGAGACGTTCTTCGGGGGCTGTCTGACATCGACTTCGACTCCCTCCGGTTCTTCCGACTCGCGCACGGCCGGCTCGGCGATCGCGAGGTCACGATCTCCAGAACGGGCTACACGGGCGACCTGGGCTATGAGATCTGGATGGATCCCGAAGACGCCGAGACGGTGTGGGACCTGCTCATGGAAGGCGGCGTGCCCTACGGACTGACGCCTGCCGGCATTCTCGCGCTCGACATGGTCCGCATCGAGGCCGGCCTGATTCTACTCGACGTGGACTACTACCCCGCTCACCGGGCCGTCATCGAGGACCGCAAGTCCTCTCCCTACGAACTCGGGCTGGGCTGGACGGTGAAGCTGGACAAACCCTACTTCGTCGGTCAGGAGGCGCTGCGCGCCGAACGGGAGCGCCACCCGGCGTGGGAGTTCAGGGGAATCGACATCGACTGGGAGTCGCTGGAGCGCGCCTACGGCGAGGTCGGATTGCCGCCGCAGCTCCCGGGAACGGCCTGGCGAACCAGCGTGCCCATCTACGCCCGCGGAACTCAGGTTGGATACGCCACGAGTGGTTGCTGGTCGCCTGTCCTCAAGCGGTACGTCGCGCTGGCCCACCTGCGGGCGTCTCACGCGAAGGTGGGCACGGAACTGGAGATGGAGGTCACGGTCGAGCATCAGCGGCGACGGGCCGACGTTCGGGTGGCAAAGACTCCATTCTTCGACCCGGAGAGAAAGCGAGCGTAGGCGTTTGAGCACGAATAGCCGGTACGACGCGGTCATCGTCGGCGGCGGGCACAACGGCCTGATTACGGCCGCGTATCTCGCCAGAGCCGGAATGCGTGTCGTCGTGCTCGAGAGGCGCTACATCCTGGGCGGATCCGCCGTGACCGAGGAGGTGTTTCCCGGGTTCAAGTACTGCTCGTGCTCGTACGTCGTGAGTCTTCTCCGTCCGGAGATCATCCGCGAGCTGGACCTGCCGCGGCACGGGCTCGACATTCTGCCTCTGGAGAGCACGGTCACTCCGCTGCCGAACGGAGACTACCTGGGCCGCTGGGCCGATCACGACCAGACCCGGCGCGAGCTGTATCGGCACTCGCCCCGGGATGCGGAAGTGTACGATGACTTCGGCCACCTGATGTACCAGTTGGCGTGGGCCGTGAGACCGATCCTCGGAATGGTGCCCCCCGACCCGACGTCGCTCAGTCCGGGCGACCTGCGCGGACTTCTCCGGGTCGGCCAGCACGTGCGCGGGCTGGAAGAGGAGCAGTTCTACGCCCTGTACAAGCTCATGACCATGAGCTCCGCGGACTTTCTCGATGAATGGTTCGAGACCGAGCCCCTGAAAGCCACCATGTCGGCCAGCGGAATCATCGGGACGTTCCTGGGCCCGCGATCGCCGGGAACCGCCTACGTTCTGCTCCACCACTACATGGGCGAGATCGACGGTGCGTTTCGAGCGTGGGGATTCGCGAAGGGGGGCAACGGCGGCGTCAGCGAGTCCATCGCCGGGGCAGCGCGCCGGTTCGGCGCCGAGATACGGACGGAGGCCCCGGTCGCCCAGGTGATCACCGAGAATGGCCGGGCAGTCGGCGTGGCGCTGGAGAGCGGCGAGGAGCTGCGGGCTCCGGTGGTTGTCTCGGGCGTCGATCCTAAGCTGACCTTCCTGAAGCTGGTGGACCCCAAAGAACTGCCGGGCGACTTCGTGGATGCCATCCACCGATTCCGGATCCGCGGCTCATCGGGCAAGGTCAACCTGGCGCTGAGCGCACTTCCCGAATTCACCTGCCTGCCGGGGGTTGGCCCGCATCACCGCGGCGCCATCTCGATCAGCCCCAGCGTGGCATACCTGGAGCAGGCGTACGATGACGCCAAGTACGGCGAGTTCTCGAGACGGCCGTACATGGACATCATCTTTCCGTCGATGATCGATCCCGACATGGCGCCGCCGGGTCAGCACGTCATGTCCGCCTTCGTCCAGTACGCGCCCTTCGAACTGAACGGCGGCTGGAACGACCAGCAGAGAGAGGCGTTCGGCGACGCCGTGATTGACACGCTGTCCCAGTTCGCCCCCAACATTCGGGAGTGCATTCTGCACCGGCAGGTCGTCACGCCGTGGGATATGCAGGAGGTGTTCGGTCTGACCGAGGGGAACATCTTCCAGGGCGAGCTGTCGCTCCAGCAGCTGTTCTTCCTGCGCCCCGCTCCGTCCTGGGCTGATTACCGCACACCGCTCTCCGGCTACTACCAGTGCGGTTCGGGCACGCATCCGGGCGGCGGCGTGTGTGGCGCCTCGGGGCGCCTGGCAGCGCTCGAGATCCTCAAGGACGTCAAGCCATGAGCGCCTCCCGCTACGACGCCATCGTGGTGGGCGGCGGTCACAACGGCCTCATCACGGCTGCCTACCTGGCCCGCGCCGGTCTCGGCACGCTGGTGTTGGAGCGCCGGAATCGGGTCGGCGGCGCGGCGGTCACCCAGGAATTCCATCCCGGATTCAAGGTAGACACCGCAGCTCATCGAGTGGGGGCTCTCCACCCGGCCGTGCTGTCGGATCTGGAGCTGGACGCCCGCCGCCTTCCGTTCCAGCAGGCCGATCCGACTGTCCTCGCGCCGTTCCGAGATGGTCGCTATCTGACTCTGTGGCGTGACCCGGTCCGCAGCGCAGAGACGATACGTGAGATCTCGGTCTCCGATGCCGACCGCTGGGCCGCTTTCTGCGACTTCGTGTCCCGTGCCGGCCGCGTGCTCCAGACGCTCTACGAGGCTCCGCCGCCGCGACTCCAGGGAGCAGGAGCGGGAGATCTCTGGTCCCTGGTTCGCCTGGGAGGAAGACTCCGCGGCATCGGACGGAAAGACCTGGTGGATGTCCTCCGCGTGCTGCCGATGACCGCCGACGAGTTCCTGAGCGAGTGGTTTGAAAGCGAGGAGCTGAAGGGGGCCCTGGCAGCCTCGGCAGTCACCGGGCTCCACCAGGGTCCGATGGCCTCGGGAACCGCCTTCATGTTCCTGCACCAGCATGTGGGAGTCGAGCGTGGCATCATCCGGCCGACGCTCCGTGTTCGCGGTGGGATCGGCCAGGTCAGTGGAGCGCTGGCCGACGCCGCCACGCGATCCGGTGCCGAGATACGCGTCGGCGTGGAGGTTGACGGGATCAGCACCGAGGGGAAGCGGGTCACGGGCGTGACCACCGCCGGCGGCGAGCACATCCAGGCCCAGCTGGTGGTCTCCGGTCTCGACCCACGGCGGACCTTCCTGGGTCTCCTGGACCCAACCGCGCTGGATGTGGCATTCCGTCGCAAGGTGGCGAATCTGAAGTTCCGCGGAGTCTGCGCCAAGGTGAACCTGGCCCTGTCGGAGTTGCCGGACTTCACCTGTGTAGGCGCGGACCAGTCCCTGCTGGCGGGCCTCATCACGATCAGTCCCAGCCTGATGTACCTGGAGCGAGCATACGATGCCGCCAAGTACGGCCGGGTCTCGGACGCGCCCTACCTCGAGGTGATCATTCCGTCCATCTCCGACGATTCGCTGGCCCCGCGGGGGGCACACGTCATGTCCATCCTGGCCCAGTACGCCCCCTACCACCTGGCAGAGGGAAGCTGGGATGACGCCAGGCGGAAAGCGCTGGGCGACCTGGTCGTGCGCACGCTGGCTGCTCATGCACCGAATCTGGAAGAGACGATCCGACACCGTCAGGTGCTGACGCCCCCGGACCTGGAGCGAGAGCTGGGTCTCACGGAGGGCAACATCTACCATGGAGAGATGACGCTGGATCAGGTGTTCTTCATGCGCCCCGTGCCGGGCTGGTCCAGCTACCGGAGTCCGGTCCAGGGGCTGTACCTGTGCAGCGCCGGTACGCATCCGGGCGGAGGCGTGACCGGCAACCCGGGCCACAATGCGGCGCAAGAGATTCTGAGCGACCGCTAGCCCGGACGACCGCTTGGGCGGGCGACCGCGATCTCGAACCGCTACGGGTCCTGGCGGCTACGATCCCGGGCGAAAGGATACTCCGCCACGCACAGCCCAGTCGGGTGACGTTCCCGCGTAGCCAACGGCGCCCTCCAAGTCCAGGACCCAGGCTCCAGACCCGTACTCGGCTATGCCGCGCACCTCTCCCAGGTCTTCCGTGCCTACCAGAACTCTGTCTCGCGTGGCCGCGCGACCATCGATTCCCAGACCAAGCCGCCAGCTGCCCCCCCGCGGCCTGTAGAGGAGCTCCGCGCTGTAGACCACCACATCGTTCTGCTCGAAGTTCTCCAGCGGTGCTTCCAGGATGGCGATCCCGAGATCGCCTGTCAGCCGTAAATCTCCTGCTCCGTAGCTTCCAAGGACGGACAGGCGTACGTCCGTGGTATTAGTCCCTATACCTTTTGTCTCATTTGAGTTAGGTAACTTCACCTCAACTCGTATCCCGCCAGACAGTCCGCTGTCGCCGCCCAACGGCAGCAGGCCGACACCAATGCGGAAGTCCCCGAAGTCGTTCGTCGTACCGTCTGCCACTCCATCCTGAAGGTCGACATGGGAGGAGTCCCGGCCGCTAATGTGGAGCACGTTCTGCAGGTCTCCCCTGAGCTCGATCACCAGGGCTTCGGCCGGGGCGTAGGCGAACGTGATCCTGCCCAGAGACAGCAGGTCTCCGGTCAGGCCGGACAGAGGAAAGGACTGCCGAGCACCGTACGATGCGCCGAGTCCGATCAGGAGATCGCCGGCGCGCGCCTCGGCGATGGGTTGCACGGAGGGGTCCCGCCGGAGCTGGGCAGCGGCCGGCCATGGGGTAGCGAGGAGAAGCGCTGCCGGGCCAAACAGCCCGGGCAGCACCCTGGTCCAGCACCGGAGACCTGCCCGTCTCATCCGAGTCCGTGATTCACAAGTTGAACGAGCAAGGGCGGGTCGCCGGGATCGGCGCCCGCCCTTCCGCATCCCTGCCGGCTGCCGCCTGCTACGGCGCCTCGTCCGTCGTGGTGGCCGCCGGCATCCTCCTCGGGGCATCCTCCACCCAGCGCTTCAGCCACTGTTGCTCCTCCCAGAGCATGTGAAGGATGGACTCCCTGGCGCTGTAGCCGTGGCTTTCCAGCGGCAGCATGACCAGCCTGGCCGTCGCCCCGTGGCCCTTGAGGGCGTTGTAGAACCGGCGGCTTTGCAGCGGGAACGTACCGGAGTTGTTGTCGGCCTCACCGTGAATCATCAGAATCGGCTCATCCACGTCATCGGCGTGCATGAACGGCGACATGGCAAAGTAGATCTCCGGCGCCTCCCAGAACGTTCTCTCCTCTCTCTGGAAACCGAACGGCGTGAGGCTGCGGTTGTAGGCGCCGCTCCGCGCAATCCCGGTCCTGAACAGGTCGGAATGGGCCAGCAGGTTGCCGGTCATGAACGCGCCGTACGAGTGCCCGCCAATCGCCATGCGATCCGGGTCGCCGACTCCGCGCCGTACCATCTCATCCACGGCCGCCTGCGCGCCCGCGACCAGCTGGTCCACAAAGGTGTCGTTGGGCTCTTCGTCCCCTTCCCCGATGATCGGGAGAGAGGGGTCGTCCAACACGGCCCATCCCTGGGTCAGCATCGGCAAGGCACCCCAGTAGCTGACGCGCACGAACCGGTACGGTGAATCCGTCAGCTGACCGGCCAGATCCGCGCTCTTGTACTCGGTCGGGTACGCCCACATCAGCACTGGCAGCGGTCCGTCCGACTCTTTGTGGTCAGCCGGCAGATACAGCGTAGCCGTCAGATCCACACCGTCGCTCCGCTTGTAACGGATCAGCTCCTTCTTCACGTCCGCCAATTGTGGCGTGGGATGCTCGAACTCCGTGAGCTGTGTGAGCTGGCCGTTCGTGAGGTCCCGAATGAAATAGTCGGGGGGCTCCGTAACGGACTCGCGGCGCGTGAACATCCTGTCGACGCCGCCGCCGAGCAGATCCACCGGCCGCTCGTAGTACGGGGCCTCCGAGCGCCAGAGTCGCTCCGTCTGGCCGGTCGTCACGTTGAGCCGGTCCAGGAACGGGCGGTTGCCCTCCGGAGAAGCGCCTTCACCGACCAGATACAGCGTGTTGCCACCGTCCGCGGTGAGGAGCACCGAGGTTCCCGCCGGGGTGTCCATCATGACTGGAGAGCCCGGGTTGTTGTACGAGTCCTCCATGGAACGCTCGAACAGGAGGCGTGGCTCGGCTTCCGGGACGCCCGGCCTGACGATCCAGGTTCTCATCTCCCGGGAGCTGAACCAGATCTCGGTGACCAGCGCCAGGCCGTCGTCACCCCACATCACGCCGGCGTAACGCAGGCCCAGCGAGGCGAGCGGCTCCGGCTCGGCATCGAAGGGTGCGGCCAGCGTGTACACGCGGTCACGCTCTTCCGCATCCGCACGCGGATCGCCGCCGTCCTGGGCCTCTACCCAGTACAGCGTCGCGTCCGCGTCGGCGCGCCAGCTGATCGAGCGCTTACCGGTGGGAACGGCTCCGAAGCCCGTAGGCACGTTGTCCGCCAGCGGCTGTTCAGCGATGGTGGCGACCGTGCTCCCGTCCAGATCCCACACGTCGGTTCGGCTCGGGAAGCGCGACGCTGGAACCAGGTACGAGAAGGGTCTGTGGACGGCCTGGACAAGCAGGAACTGGCCGTCCGGCGACGGCTGCGCCCGATTGATGAGCCCGGCCGGACCGATCTCTCTGACGGACCCGCTCTCTACGTCCACGAGTGCCACCTGGGCCAGCAAGTGGTGCTCGAACAGGGCTTCGTCATCCGGGTTCTTGAGCAGATCCTGGTACGTTCGGGCAGGCGCCACGCGCCCCAGGTTCTCCTGGATCACGGGGCCTGCAGGCACCTCGCTGCGGCCCGGGAAAGCTCCCCTGCCGGCCGGGACCAGACGCACGGCCAACGACTTTCCGTCCGGCAACCAGTAGTAGGGCGTGCCCCGCGCCGCATTGAGACGCGGACCCGTGAGGCGGCGCGCCGCTCCGGAGGCCGTCTCGGCCACCCACAGCTCGATTCCGTCGTCCACCGTGTTCGTGAAGGCAAAGTGGCTGGCATCCGGCGACCAGCGAACGCCCCCCAGCTTTGGCTTATCCGGCAAACCCGTGATGGGTACCTGTGAGCCTCCTGCCACCGGCCTCAGCACCAGGCGGACGTAGTATCGGGCGCGGCTGGGTCCGTTGGTCCGCGGGTTGATCCTCATGCCCGCAATCCGCAACTCCGGCTGAGCCAGGTCTTCTATCGTCATCAGACCGGGAATATGCATGAACAGCATCTGTTCCTGGTCGGGGCTGATCGAGACTGCCGGAGTGATAGGCTGGTCTACCAGCGCCACCAGCTCCGGGGCCGGCATGCGGTAGACGGGAGCGGTGGTGTCCTCCTGCGCCCGCAGCATTCCGCCTGATGCCAGCACGGTCAGACAGACTGCAAGAGACGCGGCGGACCGCTGGGCCAGGGAGATTCGGCTAGTCATGGTGTCAGCTCTCTGCGAAAGGCGTGTCATGCGAAGTGGTCCCTAAGATCGGGGAGACGACCGCCGCCCGCAATCGGCCCGGGTTCACCCCCGGGGGTCGGGCGCGGCCACCGTGGTATCCTGGCCCTGTCTGCCGGCACACCCAGGTTGGAGCCGCCGAACTCGGTGAGGATGGCCGCGTTGATCGCGACGATGGTCCCATCCTGACCGATCACCGGCCCACCACTACCACCCAGCGTCGTCTCCGCATCGTACACGACGGTGGCCGGGGTGACCTGCCCCACGATGCCGCGCGTGGCCAGTGGGGCGATGTGCCCACCCTCGGAGAGTCGCCGGGCAACGGTCCAGAAATCGTACTGCCCTTCGCCCAGAATCTCCGCCACGAGCGCGGGATCGCTGCGTGCCAGCAGCGCGCGGATTCCTGTCGGGTATCCCATCACGACCACCTCGTCACCCGGAAACGGTGAAGCGGCGGCCAGATCGAGTGGCACCACTTCCGTCGTCACGCCGCTGCAGCGAAGCACCGCGACATCCGCCTCTTCGCTGGCAAGGACTACCTCGACCTCGAACGGCTCCGCTTCATCGGGAAGATATCCGATCATGCGGTGCATCACCGGGACGAGACCCTGCTCCATGAGCCGTCTGGAGACGTCGTCGTAGTCCCACGGCAGAACGATATGCCGGTTTGTGAGAAGGAGACCCTCCCGGGTGGCCACGAATCCGGTACCGGTCAGGAGACGCTCCAGCACCGGCCCATCGCCATCCGGACTGATGAGCGGCGCACCAAACGGTCCGGGGAGCGGATGGCCGTCGGGACCGGTCACGAGGCGCAGCGGTCGCCGGGCTATCGGGTCAAGGAACCCGTACGATCCCTGGAGAAACACGATGGAACGAGCCGCATTCGAGATGATTCGCCGGGTCGCTTCGCTCTGCTCTTCCAGGGCCTCCACCCGCTCTTCGGCATCCGTCAGCCGAGTTTCCAGCTGTCCTCGCAACCGGTCAATCTCCTCCTCGGACAGCACGCCTTCCTGATCCTCCAGCAGTTCCGCGTATAGCTGCTGGGTCTCGCGATCAAGTCGCCGTTCGAGCCGCCAGCTGTTCAGGGCCAGGCCGGCGACACCCAGGGCAAGCACAAGCAGCACGACGAGCACTATGGCACGATAGGCCGGCGCGGTCTGGGAGTGCAGCGCGCGCGGCAGGGAGCGCAGGAAGATCCAGGATTTGCCCGCCAGCCGATCGCTTCCCAGCCGTCCGCTGTCTAGGCAGTCCTGGAGAGTCTCCCGCATCGTCTTGCGCGGTCTGAGGCCCGGATTCTGACGGTAGCGGAGGATAGGTCCGCCGTCGCCAAGCTCGATCATGTCACCGCGCTCCAGGCGACGGGTCTCGATCTCCTGGCCGTTCACCCGCACCCGGCTGTCCCCGATGCTCCGGATGAAGTGGCCGTCGACCTCGTAGTACAGCGTCGCGTGGTCCGGAGAGACCTCGGGATGCTTGTGCTCGGGAAAGTGGATGTCCGCATCGGCCGATGTGCCGATCCGCACCGGTTCGGTCCCGAGCGGCTCCGTAGCGCCACGGTGGGCGCCGTACAGATGGACTACAAAAGCGCCACTGGACCCTTTGTTCCGGCGCTCATCCTCCCGCACTGATCCGGCGTTGCTGTGCTCTGCGCTCATTCCCGATAGTCGGTTGGAATCCACGGCCTCTCCACCCCACCTCCCGGCGGCAGGCATACCGGTTGAAGATAACACACAAACGCCGCCGACACCTTTCCCGGCGCCCCGTCTTGGCCGACAATGGTGACTCGGTCGGCGACGAGACCTCGGGCGGGCTTGGCGAGTGCAGGGATTCTTCCAGGACATTGCGCTGTGGTTGGAGGCGATAGGGTGGTGGGCCTACGTGGTCGCCCCCCTGATCATGGCGGGAGTGGCTGTCCTTCCCATCCCGGCCGAGGCCCCCGCGATGATCAACGGGGCATTGTTCGGACCGCTGGTCGGTACCGCGGTGAGCTGGACCGGGGCCATGCTGGGCGCCCACATCAGTTTCGAGCTGGCCCGGAGATTGGGGAGGCCGGTCGCCGAGCGTCTGGTCACCGGCCCCGCCCTGGAAAGGGTGGACCGTTGGGTCGAAAGCGCAGGCTGGTGGGGCCTGCTGCTCGCCCGCTTCATGCCGCTCATCGCGTTTACGGCCTTGAACTGGGGAGCCGGCCTCACACCGGTCAGCCGCTGGCGGTTCTGCTGGACTACGGCAATCGGGATCATTCCGGGGGCCATCGTGTTCACGGCGTCCGGCTGGGGCATATCGCGCCTTCTGGAACGCCTGCCCGTGCTCGCGACGGGGCTGGCAGCCGCCATCGCCCTCTTCCTGGGTATTCGTTGGTTTCGCAATCGAGCGAGCGACCAGTAGTTTGCGCCGCGGTCCGTCGCGGAGGCGGCGAACGGCCTGAGAGGAGGGCGAGTATCGTGACAGCACGGTCCAGATATGCGGCGGCACTGCGGTTGTCGCTGGCTGTTGCCTGCTCCGCTGTCTTCCTGCCCGTCGGTCCCGCGAGCGCTCAGGCTGTATCGGACGGTCCCGGCGTGGTCGCCGCCGGACTCCTGATCCGGCAGCTGGACGGTGTCAAGCGGGTCCTTGTCATCGGCGCCCACCCGGACGACGAAGACACGGCGCTTCTGACCACGCTGGCACGGGGTCTGGGCGCCCGGGCGGCCTACCTGTCGCTGACCCGCGGAGAGGGCGGCCAGAACCTCATCGGTCCGGAGTTGGGCGAGGGGCTCGGGATCGTGCGGACGGGAGAGCTGCTGGCCGCCCGGCGCCTGGATGGTGCGGCTCAGTACTTCACCCGCGCCTACGATTTCGGGTTCTCCAAGAACGCGGAAGAGACGTTCGCGCATTGGCCGCGCGATTCGCTGCTGCGCGACGTCGTATGGGTCGTACGCAGCTTCCGTCCCCACGTGATCGTCTCGATCTTCGGTGGCACGCCGCGCGACGGGCACGGGCAGCACCAGGTGGCCGGCCTGCTGGCACCAGCCGCGTTCCAGGCGGCAGGAGACCCGACTCGTTTCGCGGACCAGCTGGACGAAGGCGTGCAACCCTGGTCGCCGCTCAAGCTGTACAGGCGAACGTGGAGAGACCCCGAAGCCACCACGCTGGAGATGCAGTCCGGGACGCTGGACCCGCTCCTTGGCCGATCACACTTCCAGGTGGCCATGGACAGCCGGAGCCAGCACCGGTCGCAGGATTTCGGGATGGCCCAGCAGCCCGGCCCCCACGTGACCCGATTGCGGCTGCTGGACAGCCGGGTTTCCCAGCTGGACGAAGGACTGTTCGCAGGCATCGACACCACACTGGCCGGGCTTGCCGCCGAACTGCCTCACGAGCTCCGGTCCCTGGCCGAACCGGCGGTCACACGCTACCGGGACGCGGTGCACCGGGCCGCAACGGCGCTCACCGCGCTGCGCGAGCTACAGCGAGCCGTGCCGGAGGACGATGGATCCACGTTCGGGTTCACCGATGTGATCCAACACCGGCTGGCGGTACTTCAGCGCGCCCTGCTGGCGGCCGCGTCCATCACGCTATCCGCACGCGCCGATGACGATCTCCTGGTGCCGGGCCAATCGCTTCAGGTGACCCTGGACCTGTGGAACGGCGGCCCGTTCAGGGTCCACCCCGCCGAGCCGACGCTGGACAGTCCGGGCGGCTGGCAACTGACGGAGCCGCCTGCACCGGTCGGGGAGGCGACGTCCAACTTCGGCCCCGTGGGCGATCCGTCCGGGCGAACGACGTCCGGCGCGCTGGCGCCAACCACGATGCGCCGCTGGCGCGCCCGGCTTAGACCGGCCGAGGACGCCCCCTCCTCTACCCCCTACTATCTGCACCGGCCGCGCGATGGAGATCTGTATCGCTGGCCTGCGGCCCCGGAGCTTCGCACGCTCCCGCATGCTCCGCCGCTCCTCCATGCCGCTGTGGAGATCGAAATAGAAGTGGGCGCGGGCCCGGGCGGACCCGTCTCGGTCACAGTCTCCGAACCGGTGCGCTTCAGAGGAGTCGACAAGGCCAGCGGGGAGTTCTGGCGCCCTGTCAACGTCGTTCCGGCGCTGTCCGTTTGGCTCGAGCCCGGCGTGCTGGTCTGGCCGAGCGGAGATGCCGAGCCCCGCTCCGTGACGGTCACGCTGAGGAGCGATGCAGGCGGCCGCCTGGAGGGAGATTTTGGCCTCGAGTTGCCGGCCGGCTGGGGGGCCGACCCGGCCACGGTGGGCTTTTCGCTGATCGGACCGGGAGCGACGGTTGCGTATTCCTTCCGACTCCTGCCGCCGGACGAAGACGACGCGGAGACCGCCAGCGCCAGGCTCCTGATTCGCGGTGTGGCCACAACGTCGGACGGGCAGGCGTACGGATCCGGGGTGGATGTGATCGACTACCCTCATATCGATCCCGTGCCGCTGAGAGTGGACGCCACGGTTTCTGTGCTGCGCATTCCGGTCCGCGTGGCCCAGCGCCGCGTGGGATATCTCATGGGCTCCGGTGACGTCGGTCCCGACGCGATCCGCCAGATGGGGCTGAACGTCGAGATGATCGAGCCTTCAGCCATCGATGCGTCAGCGCTGGACAGATTCGACGTCATCGTCCTTGGCGTGCGAAGCTACGAGGTGCAGCCGGACCTCGTGACGGCTAACGAAGACTTGCTGGAGTGGGTGCGCCGCGGCGGCGTGCTCGTAATCCAGTACAACAAGTACGAGTTCTCGGACGGCAAGTTCGCCCCGTTCCTGCTGGAGATAGACCGACCGGCACCACGGGTCACGGACGAGACGGCTACGATCACGCTGCTTGACCCTGATGCGCCGGTCTTCACCACCCCCAACCGGATCACAGCGGAGGATTTCCAGGGTTGGGTCCAGGAGCGCGGACTCTATTTTCCGACGCGCTGGGACGACCGCTTCACGCCGCTGATCGAAACGAGCGATGCGGGAGAGGCGCCGACGCGCGGAAGTCTCCTGATCGCTCCGGTCGGTTCCGGAGCGTACGTCTACACGTCTCTCTCGTTCTTCAGGCAGTTTCCCGCCGGCGTGGCGGGCGCTTACCGGCTGTTCGCCAACCTGGTGTCGCTGGATCCAGCCGCGTGGAGCGAGTACGCGCGCCGGACAGCGGACGACCGCACGGAGTCGCGATGAGCCTGCCTGGGCGCCAGCTCCGATCGCGACCAGCATTGCACTTCACGCTCCCGCTGCCACCCACGGTGGCGGGCCTGGTCGTTCTGGCCGGTTTGGCGGCCGGCTGCGGGTCGGACGGACGTACGCCCCTGGTTGTGTATTCTCCGCACGGCAGGGATTTGCTTGCGCACTTCGAAGACGCGTTCGAAGCCGCGTATCCCGAGGTGGACGTCCAGTGGATGGACATGGGATCCCAGGAGATTCTGGATCGGGTGAGATCGGAGCGCGCCAATCCGCAGGCTGACGTATGGTGGGGAGCGCCCGGCGACATGTTCGCGATGGCGGCGGCCGAGGACCTGCTCGATCCCTTCCAGCCCACGTGGGCGGAGGCGGTGCCCGGCTCCGGGCGGGACGCGGGTCTGCGCTGGATCGGAACGTACCTGACTCCGGAGGTGATCGCGTACAACGAGGATGCGGTGTCTGCGGCCGATGTTCCCGGCGATTGGGACGCCGTGCTGGCCCCCGAGTGGCGGGACAAGGTGCTGATCCGGGATCCGCTGGCCTCGGGCACGATGCGCACGGTGTTCGGCGCGATCATGTATCGGGAGTACCAACGAACGGGCGATCCACTGGCCGGGTACGAGTGGCTCCTTCGGCTGGATGCCCAGACCAAGGAGTATGTGCTGAATCCCACGCTGCTCTATCAGAAACTGGCTCGCCGCGAGGGTCTGGTTACCCTGTGGAACATGCCGGATATCGAGATCCTGCGGGCGACCACGGACTTCCCTATCGCCTACGTGCTTCCGGAATCGGGCACACCCGTCGTGGTCGATGCCATTGCCGTGGTTCGGGGTTCCGCGGTGCCAGAGCTTGCCGGTCGGTTCATCGAGTTCGTCGGCAGCGAGGAGAGCCTCCGCGCCGCAGCCGAGCGTTTCTTCCGCATTCCCGCGCGGCAAGACATTCCGCTGGAATCGCTGCCGGTGTGGCTCCGCGAGGCGCTGCCCCGAATCAAGCCGATGGAGCTGGATGAGGAGTTCATCCGGAAGGGTACGCCAGAGTGGCTGCGCCACTGGGACCGCGAGATCCGCAACCGGGGTGTGGAGGCCGGATACTAGTGGGCAGGCGGTACCGGTGAGCGCGGGAGACCACCGCCCGGGCCTCACTCTCGACGGCCTGACCAAGCGCTTCGGCTCGGTGCTGGCCGTGGACGGCCTCAGCATGGAGGTGACGTCCGGCGAGTTCATAACGCTGCTTGGCCCGAGCGGCTGCGGCAAGACGACGGCTCTGCGCCTGATTGCCGGTTTCGAGACGGCGGACGGCGGCAGGGTCCTGTTCGACGGGAAGAACGTATCCGGTTTCTCGCCGCAGCGGCGAGGCTTCGGGATGGTCTTTCAGAACTACGCGCTCTTCCCCCACCTCAATGTCTTCGAGAACGTGGCGTTCGGGCTGCGCGCGCGGCGAGCCTCGCGGTCTCTGATCGAGGAACGAGTAGCCCGGTCGCTGGACAGGGTGAAACTGGCCGGGTACGGCGACCGGGGAGTGCAGCAACTGTCGGGTGGACAGCAGCAGCGAATCGCCCTGGCCCGTGCCCTGGCCATCGAACCTCCACTCCTGCTTCTGGACGAGCCGCTCTCCAACCTGGACGCGACCCTGCGCGAGCGAACGCGCTCGGAGCTGCGAGCACTGGTCAAGGAGCTCGGGATCACGGCGTTGTTCGTGACGCACGATCAGGAAGAGGCGTTTGACCTGTCGGATCGTGTGGCGGTCATGCGGGACGGTCGGTTGCGTCAGCTCGGGACACCGGAGGAGCTGTATCTGGAACCGGCCGATCGATTTGTCGCAGGATTCGTGGGGCGAGCCAACGTCCTTACCGGCCGCGTGCTGCACACCGGCGAGCTGGAATGGCAGATCTCCCTGGACGCGGGCGCGACCTGGACGGCTTCCGGCCAATCGCCTGGCGCGACGCCCGGAGAGTCGGCCCCGCCGCTCGAGGCGGGAGCGACCGTAGAGCTTCTGGTCCGCCCCGAAGACCTGGAGTTCGCGCCGGATGCATCATCGGCCGCTGCGGCAGCGGGTGACGGCGGCGAGAACCGCCCCGTTGGCGGCCTGGTCCGCGACACACGATACAGGGGAATCGCCACCTCCTATGTCGTCGAGCTGTCCGACGGCTCCCGGATCGAGGTGTCGGCAGCGGCCGGACTCGCCACCCCCGGGGAACGGGTGCGCATTCGCCCCAGGCGGCACTCTCGGCTCCACATATTTGCGCCGGAGGCGGTGTGAGCCGGACCCGCAGCGTGGACCGCCGCATGACCTGGTGGCTGGCCGCTCCGGTCCTCCTGATCCTGGTGTGGCTGGTTCTGTATCCAAACCTGATCGTGCTGGCCGAATCGATGTTCGAGGATGGCCGGCTTTCGCTGGCCTCCTATCGGGCTTTCTTCCAGACGCGAGCCGAACTGGAGGCCCTGTGGGCGAGCATCTGGATCAGTATCAGAAGCGTCGCGCTCTCGGCAGTGATCGGGGTACCGCTGGCGTTTCTGTTCTTCCGGGCCCTGGCGGCGCTCCCCGTTCTGCTCCCGCCGCTGGTGGGCACCATCGCCTTCCTGTTTCTGGCCGGAGAGAGCGGGATCCTGACGCGGGTGGTGCAGGATTTCCTGGGGCTGGAGACGGCGCCGTGGCGGCTGGTGGGCGCACCGGGCATCCTGCTGGTCCACGCCTATACGATGTACGTGTATTTCTACCTGTTCACCCTCGCCGGCCTGGCCCGGCTGGACGAGGGCACACTGGAAGCGGCGGCGTCGCTCGGCGCGGGACGGAGGCGCATCCTGTTCAGGGTCGTGCTCCCGATGCTCACGCCATCGCTGGCGGCCGCGGCGGTCCTGGTCTTCATGACGTCGATGGCGTCGTTCTCGGCTCCCTACGTGTTCGGCGGCGGGTTTCGCGTCCTGACCACACAGATCTACGCGAGCAAGGTGAGCGGCGCGCTCTCCATGGCGATGGTCGAGACGGTGCTGCTGGCTGTCGCGTCGCTGGCCTTCCTGTGGCTGTTACGCAGGTATGAGGGTGATCGTCAGTACGCCGCGGTCGGCAAGGGCGTCCAGGCGGCCCGGCGGCGCGTGGAGTCACCGCTGGCGAGGCGGATGCTGACGTTCGGCGGGGCGGCCACCGTATTCGTGCTGCTCCTGCCGCACCTGACGCTGTTGTTGATCTCATTCGTGCCGGCCGGCAGCTGGACCACGCAGGTTCTTCCGTCAGCGTACTCGCTTGAGAATTTCGCAGGTCTCATCCGGCAGCCGGAGCTGTTCCGGCCGATGCTCAACTCGCTCCAGATGGCCGCGGTCGCCACAGCGGCCAACGTCCTCTTCTGCTTCGTGGCCGCCTACCTGGTGGTGCGCCGCCGGTTTCGGGGTCGCGGGCTGCTCGCGACGCTGCTGGTGCTGCCGTGGGCTCTGCCGGGGACAGTCGTCGCTATCGGCCTGGCAACCACGTTTAGCGTCAATCAGCCGGGCCTGGGACGCTTCGTGCTGGTCGGCAGCTTCTGGATCCTCCCCCTGGCCTACTTCATCAGGAACACGCCGTTGGTCGCGCAGGCCGCCATTGCCTCCTTCCGGCAGTTCGACCCGGCCCTCGAGGAGGCGGCCCACTCGCTGGGTGCGGGCTGGTTCACGACGATGCGGCGCGTGGCGCTCCCGCTGGTGCTTCCCGGCGTCGCCGCCGGCGCCATGCTGGCGTTCGTTGCGGCGCTTGGGGAGTTCGTCGCTTCCATCCTCCTCTACACGCCGCGGTCGCGACCCATCTCGATGGAGATCCTGGGCCAGTTGCGAGCCTTCGATTTCGGCGCTGCTGCGGCGCTCGGGGTCGTGCTGGCCGTGCTGATGGCCGCCGTGTTTGCTGCTGGTGGCCGGTTCGTTCGCGGTGGGGCCGTGCCCCGCGCCTGAGTCCTGCCGTGAGGGTGTTGCGGTTTTCCGCTCCGCGATGCACCGTCGAAAGGCTGAGGCGCGGCTTCATTCAGCCGTCCGGGCAAGAGATACCAACTAATCCAGTGACACGGAAGAGGCAGATATGCTCACCGACGTCGAGATTGCATCGAAAGCGCCGCTGAAACCCATTGAGGAGATCGCGGAGGTCGTGGGGCTCGACCGGAACGAACTCGAGCTCTATGGAAGCTACAAAGCCAAGGTGCATCTGGAGTCCATCTTCCAGCGCGAGCCCGCCACGGGCAAGCTGGTCCTCGTCACGGGGATGACACCCACGCGTGCCGGCGAAGGAAAGACCACGGTCTCGATCGGCCTCACGGACGCGCTTCGTCAGCGCGGACAGAAGTCCGTGGCGTGCATCCGGGAACCCAGCCTGGGACCCGTATTCGGCATCAAGGGCGGCGCGGCCGGCGGAGGCTATTCACAGGTCATTCCCATGGCCGACATCAACCTCCACTTCACCGGAGACCTGCACGCAATCACATCCGCCCATGCCCTGCTGTCGGCGATGCTGGACAACCACATGCACCATGGCAACCGGCTGGGCATCGACCCGCGACGCGTGACCTGGCGCCGCTCCGTGGACATGAACGATCGCGCGCTCCGCAACATAGTCGTCGGACTGGGCGGGAAGATTAACGGCGTGCCGCGCGAAGATGGCTTCATGATTACGGCGGCGTCCGAGATCATGGCCATCTTCTGCCTGGCGTCAGACCACCAGGACCTGGAGGACAGGCTGGGCCGGATCATCGTCGGCTACACAGGAGACGGAGCGCCGGTGAGGGCAGCGGAGCTGAACGCTCCGGGTGCCATGACGCTCCTGCTCAAGGACGCTCTGGCCCCCAACCTGGTGCAGACGCTGGAGCACAACCCGACATTCGTGCACGGCGGCCCGTTCGCCAATATCGCGCACGGCTGCAACTCGCTGATCGCCACCCGTGCCGGGCTGGCCGTCGGCGAAGTAGTGATCACGGAAGCGGGTTTCGGCTCCGATCTGGGTGCCGAGAAGTTCTTCGACATCAAGTGCCGGGCGGGCGGGCTGAATCCCGAAGCCGTGGTCATCGTGGCCACCGTCAGAGCGCTCAAGCTGCACGGCGGCGTGGCGTTCAGCGACCTGGCGGAGGAGAATGTCGAGGCGGTGAGCCTTGGGACGGCAAACCTGGAACGGCATGTCCAGAACATGGGGAAGTTCGGCGTGCGGCCCATCGTGGCGCTGAATCGGTTCGGGACCGACACCGAGGGTGAGCTGGCGGCGGTGGAAGACGCCTGCCGCGCTTTCGGCGTGCAGGTCGCGCGATCCGAGGGTCATGCCCGAGGCGGCGAGGGGTGCCTGGAGCTGGCCGACGCCGTGATGGGCGCGCTCGAGGCGGGCGATAGTCGGTTCCACCACCTCTACGAGCTGGACCAGCCGCTGGCCGGCAAGATCGAGATTATCGCCGACAAGCTGTACGGCGCCGATGGCGTGGACTTCACCAAACAGGCTCAGAACGACCTGAAGCAGCTGGAGTCGGTCGGTCTCGGCGAGCTCCCTGTGTGTATTGCCAAGACACCGAATTCGCTCTCCGACGACCCGGCCCTGCTGAACGTCCCGACCGGGTTCCGCATCACCATTCAGGACGCCAGACCGTCGGCCGGCGCCGGCTTCGTGGTGGCCAGAGCCGGCAGCGTCATGACCATGCC
>JBDHIQ010000099.1:0-8399 GCA_039587395.1 Gemmatimonadota bacterium | reverse complement strand
CTCGCTCTTCAAGACCCGCTCCTCGTCCGGGTTGGAGAGGAAGCCGACTTCGCACAGGATGGTCGGCATGCTGCCGCTCGCCCCCACCAGCACCCAGAAACCCGCCTGTTTCACGCCGCGATCGGGAGTCCCGCGCACCCCGCGCAGCGAGTTCTGCACATAGCCGGCAATGCGGTGCGACTCGAGCACGTTTTCGTTGCGGTCCAGGCCTGCCAGGATGAACTCCAGATCGCCCATGTCGGCGTAGCTGGCGTCCTCTTCATACTGAGCGGATGCGTTCTCGCGTACCGCCACATCGCGTGCCTCATCCGTCCTGGCCATCGAGAGGAAGTACGTCTCGAACCCGCTGGCGCGCCGGTCGCCAAACCAGTTGGCGTGGATGGACACGAAGAGGTCACCATCTTCGGCCACGGCGCGGGAAGATCGATCCCGGAGGCCAATGAACACGTCCCGATCTCGTGTCAGGACCGGCTCGATTCCGGGAATGTCCTGCAGCTGACGGTACAACGCCTTGCCGATCGCGAGAACAATGTCCTTTTCGCGCGACGACCGGCCGCTCGTGCCCGGATCCTTTCCCCCGTGCCCGGGATCGATGATGACGCGGAAGGGACCGGAAGGACGCTTGGCCGGGATGGATGTGGCGGCGGATCGGTCCGCAGACACACCGCCCGCCAGCGCCCCCGGAGTTCCGCGGTTTGCGGCCTGACGTATGCGGGGCCACCAGTCGGTCAGCAGCTCGGCAGGAATCCACACCGTGCCGGCGTTCTGGTACGGAGTGTTGGCCAGCTGGTAGGTCCGGTCGCCGTAGTAGATGAACGGAGATCCTGCCGCCAGCCGAATCGGCTGCCCTCCCAGCATGCCATCCACGGACGGGCCCCGGACGATCCCGTCATCCAGAAACCCGCCGATCAGCTGGGCCGCGTTGACGGCGCCGAAGCCGCGGTGGTGCCCGACGGCGACTTCGATCGAACCGCGGCCGGTCTCCGCCCGCACCGTCCCGTCGCTCGTCTGAGCCGCGCTCGAACCTGGCACGAGTATCATGGCCGCGAGCATCATGGCGCCCGCGAGCTGAACGCACGCAGCCCGGTCTTCGGCCTTCCTCAACCGCATCCTTCTAGTCACGGCGTCGCGCCCGTTCCACCGCACGGTCCACCTCCCGTCGCATCGCCTTACGTTTCAGATCCTCGCGTCTATCGTGCAGCTTCTTACCCCGGGCAACCGCAAGGTTCACCTTCGCGTACCCCCTGCGAAAGTGAATGTCCAGGGGCACCAGGGTATGGCCCGCCTCCGCCGTGGCCACCGCGAGACGCGCGATCTGTCTTGCGTGGAGCAGCAGTTTTCGCGCCCGTTTCGGGTCTGGACGATCGATGTGTGCCGATTCGTAGGGCGTGATGTGGAGGTTGTGCAGCCAGATCTCGCCGTCGTCGATGCGGGCGTAGGCATCTGTGAAGCTCGCCTTGCCATTCCGGAGCGACTTCACTTCCGAGCCTACGAGGACGATTCCGGCCTCGATCTCCTCGAGAATTTCGTATTCGTGGCGGGCCTTTCGGTTTCGCGCCACGACCCGCACGCCTTCCTCAGCGGCTACCACCCGACCTCCCAACCTGGCAGCGGATGTAAGCGACAGCCCCGTAATTTACCGTGTTCGGTCTCCAGTTGCCAAGAACGGAGGCCGCGAACCGCTAGTCGAATATCTCGCGCTGACGCGTGATGATCCGATGGATCTCATATGCCTGGGCCACTTCCCCACCGATGAGAAAGAGCACGGAGGAGTAGTACACGGCAACGACCAGGGCGATGATGGTCCAGAACGCAAAGAAGATGGACTCGTAGTTTGCCTGCCCGATGTAGCTGGTGAATCCGTACTTCAGTACCTCGAAGGTGAGGGCCGCGAAGAGCGCTGCCACTGCCGCCGTGCGCCACTTCAACCGCTTGGCAGGCAAGAACTTGTAGATCAGCAGAAACATCACGAACACGGTGGCGAACGCCGTCGCGAGAGCCGTGACCTGCTGCAGCGGGCGGGCTGGAATGCCGATCCGCACCAGCCAGTCCACGCCACCGATCTCGAGGAACGCGCTCAGCCCGATGTTCAGGGTGAGAAGGAGAGTGCTGACCGCGACGAGCTGAATATCCTTGAGCTTTCCCTTGATTACTCCGTGCGTGTCCTCGATGTCGAACACTACGCTGAGCGCGGTTCGCAGCGCGCCGAACAGGCGGGTTGAGAGCCAGACGAACAGGATGGCGCTGATCAGCGTGATGGAGCCGGCGCTGTCGACGATGGTCTGCAGCTCCTCCCGCAGCGTCGCGCGCACCTCACTGGCTTCGAGCGGGAGGATCCGCCACAGCCACAGCAGCGCCTCTTCCTGGAAGCCCTCCATCCGGGCTTCCAGAAACAGGGTCGGTATGGAGACCAGGAGCAGCAGGAACGGGATGCTGGCCAGGACTACGTTGAACGTGAGACCCGACCCCAGGAAGAACACCCCGTCATCGGCGGATCGATTGTAGACCCGCCCGATGAAGGAGCGCAGCGGGTGCGGCTCTTTCTTCAGCAAGCGGCGGAAGACCCCTCGAGCCGGGAGTTGACCCCGGCCCGTCGGACTCGGTTCAGGTGGTGGCCTCGGCTTCTTCCTCGACAACTTCCTCGCCGTCGTCGAGCGCCGCCTTGTAGGCTACCTTCGATTCCTCCAGTCGCTTCTCCAGGTCGCCACGCGCCTTCTTTGCCGCGTCCTTGCCGGCCCGCAGCGCTTCCTCGGCGTGACGCTTGGTCTCCTGGACCTGCTCACGGGCTTCGTCCACCTTCTCGGTCACCTCGGTGCGCGCCTTCTCGTAGCCCTCTTCGACGCTGTGGCGGATCTCCCGGTACTTGTCCTCTGCCTCACCGCGCAGACGGCGGGCGCCTTCCTTGAGCTCCTCCTGCGTCTCCCGGCCCGACTTTGGCGCGAACAGAAGCGCCACGGCCGCGCCGCAGACGGCTCCCCACAGGAACGCACCGAAGCCCGAGTGGCCTCGCTCGACAATGATGGTGGGCTGTTCGAATTCTGACATGGTTTCCAGACTCCCAGCTGTGCGGCCTGTGACGGACTATCCGGAGGCCACATTCCCGTTGAATTTGTCCCGCGTCAATTGGGCAGGCAACGCCTGCCGGCGTCGCGGCCGCCGCGGCAACGGCTGCCCGGGCCGGTCACGACCCGCCTTCGACTACTCTTTGGTACGCTGCTTCATCCCACTCGGGTTTCTCCGGCGCGTTCGCGACATCGAGCCCCAGGTAGTAAAGGAGCCGCGTGATGCGCGTCATCTTCTCGTACCCGATCCGCTCCGGCTCGTCCGATGGCCGATGGTAGTCTTCGTGCGTTCCGGTGAAGAAGAACAGGATCGGCACGCCCTGCCGGGCAAAGTTGTAATGGTCGGACCGGTAATAGAATCGCTCGTCCGGCCACTGATCGTCCACGACCTCCACGCCCAGCTCGGGATGGTCCGCCGCCACCCGCTCTACCGACGCCCCCAGGGTGGACTCCTCTTTGCCTATGGCCACCACGCTATCCGTCCAATTCCGGCCGATCATGTCGATGTTGATGTTGGCGACCGTGGACTCTATGGGAAACGTCGGGTTATCCGCGTACCAGCGCGAACCCCACAGCCCCTTCTCCTCGCCGCTGACCAGCAGAAAGATCATCGAGCGCCGCGGGCGCGGGGCAGTCTCCGCAAACGCTTGCGCCAACTCGATCACCGCGGCGGTGCCGGACGCGTTGTCGTCAGCCCCGTTGTAGATCGAGTCACCGGCCACCGGACGACCCACGCCGACGTGGTCCATGTGGGCCGAGAAGACCACGTACTCATCCTTCAAGTCCGGGTCCGAGCCTTCCAGCCAGCCGACGGTGTTCACGCCCTCGGCAGCTTCCACGTCCGCTTCGCTCCGCAGACGGGCAGACCAGCCGTCCAGCGGTTGCCCACCGCGGATCGCCGCCACAAGCGATTCTGGCAGCGTCGACTCGGCCACGATCATCACGGGAGCCGGAAGCACCGCAGGCTCGCCCAGAGACACCCGCTCGTACCCGAAATAGCGACGAAGCCCGTCCACATACTCGGGGGTGGCAGCCATCACCATGATCGCGCCCTCCGCCTTGCGACCGTCCTGGAACTCGCGGATGCTGCCCAGCGCCTGGCGTGAATTGGCCGTGGTGACGTGAAGCACGACGACCTTGCCGGCTACGTCCGTTTCCCGATCGTCACTGGACACCACGATCAGGTCTCCGTCCCCGGCGGCGTTCGGACCCACCGGAACCGAGACGAAATCGGTGTCGGGACTCAACTCGAGCCGCACGCCATCCGGGCCGCGAAGCACCACGGACTGGGCTTCCGCCGGACCGGGTCGGATGACCGTGATGGGATAACGCTGGACGAAGCCGCTTCCGGCGCCGGGCTGCAGACCGAATGCGCGGAATTTCTCTTCGACGTAGCGAGCCGTTCGCTCCAGCTCCGGGCTGGGTGTGTCCCGGCCGCGCATCGAGTCATGGGCCAGCGTCCCGATCCGCGCGCGCAGATCCGCTTCCGTGATCGATTCGGAGGCGTCTTCCACATACGTCGGTCGGGCCTGGGCGGACAACACGCTGGTCGTCGCGCCCAGCGTGACGACGGCAAGTACGAACGAAGAGAGCTTCATGGCTCGTAGCTTCTCACAAGTTGCGGGTACGATTCCATGCCAATGTTCAGGCGCCGCAGGCAGCCGGGCGGGCACGCCGGCGAGTCCACCCGGACAGCACCCGTAGCTTCATGCGACGGGCTAAGATACACACCACGAGCGGGTGTGTGCCTCGGCACCCCGGATGATGCGGTACTGCGCGGCGTCCGCTACTCTTGCAGCATGGCCGAAATTCCGACGACGCAAGGCATAAAGAGGTTGGACCTGGCGGCTCCGCAGGAACTCGCGCAGCTGGCGAACCTGGAGCTGATTGCCCGCGGTGTGGTGGAGGGCTTCCTCATCGGACTGCACCGCTCGCCGCACCGGGGCTTCTCCGTCGAGTTCGCGGAAGACCGACCCTACGGTCCGGGCGACGACGTCCGGTTCATGGATTGGAAGGTGTACGGCCGTACGGATCGTCTGTTCATCAAGCAGTTCGAAGAAGAAACGAATCTGCGGGCGTACCTGCTCGTGGACGTGAGTCGCTCCATGGGCTGGTCTTCCGACCCGGATCGCCTGCCGTCCAAGCTGGACTACGCCAGGCTGTTGGCCGCCTCCCTGTCGTTGCTGCTTGTCCGGCAGGGTGACGCGACGGGTCTGCTGACGTTCGACGAGCGCATCCGGACTCATATCGATCCGCACGGAGCTCGCCCACACTGGCGGCGCATGGTCAACGAGCTGGCGAGGGCCCAGGTGGGTGGCCAGACCGACGCGGGATCCGCGCTGAAGGAGATCGCCGGGCGTCTGCGGCGCCGGGGTCTGGTCATTCTGATTTCCGACCTCCTGGTGGACTCCCCGACCACAAAGACCGCGCTTCGGTTTCTGCGACACCGGGGGCACGAGGTGCTCCTGTTTCACCTGCTTGACCCGGGAGAGCGGGAGCTGCCGGCAGCCGGAGAGGCCATCTTCTTCGACCCGGAAACCGGCGAAGAGCTGGAGGCCAACTCCGCCACGCTCCGCCGTGAGTACCGGGAGGCGGTGACCCGGTCCATCGACGGCTGGCGGCGGGAAGCGGCCGGTTGCGGTGCAGAGTACTGCCTGGTCAGCACCGATGCGCCGCTGGCCTCGGCCCTTAGGACGTACTTACGAAAGCGGACACGACTGTCGTGAGCTTCCTGTATGCCGCGGCACTTGGCCTTGCCGCCCTTGCCGTCGTGCCTCTGGTACTTCACCTGCGCCGCCGCGAAACGAGCCGCCGGATCGCGTTTCCGGCGCTGCGGTACCTGAGTCGAGCAGAAGACGCCAGCGCCCGCTCGCTGCGGACGCGCGACTTTCTCCTGCTGGCGGTGCGCATCGGCCTTGTGCTGGCCCTGGTCGGGGCGGCGGCGGGCCTGCTCCTGGGCCGGGGATCCGCACGGGATCATCACCCGACCGATGTGGCTCTCGTCATCGACAACTCGGGCAGCACGGCCCGCTTGATCGGCGACGTAACGGTGCTGGATCAGCTCCGGGAAGTTGCCGTCCGGACGCTGGAGGCAATGAGGCCGGGGGATCGCGTCTGGATATTCCCCGCCGTCGGCGCGCCGGTTGCCGCCGGAGTCTCCGGTCCCACGGCCATCCGGTCGCTTGCCGGGATTCGCCAGACCGATGGGCGGGCGGACCTCGTGGCGACGGTCGCGCGGGCGGCTGCAGTGCTGCCCCCCGCAGGGAAGCGTCGCGCCGAGATTCAGCTACTCAGCGATCTGCAGCGAACCGCGTTCGCCGGGGCGCCGCTGCCGCCACCCCCGTCTGGCGGCGCGTTCCCGCTGGTGGTGTACCAGACGGACCGCCTGTCCGAGGCGAACCCGGCGGTCACCTCCGTACAGCTGTCCTCGGGACATACGGTTCCCTACGGGCCAGTCCACAGGGTCCAGGCAACCGTAGCACGCCAGCCGGCGGACCTGGCCGCCGACACCACGGCTGCCGCTGCCGCGGTGGTCCGGCTCGACGTGGACGGCCGGACGGCCGGCGCGGCGCGGGTGCGGTGGGAGGCGGCGACGACGCTCCGACTTCCCGACCTGGAGCCGGGGCCACACTATGGCCGGGTCGAGATAGAGCCCGGAGGGCTGCGGGCGGACGATGCCCGCCACTTCACGGTGCGCGTCGTGGAGCCACCGATCGTGTCCTTCTTCGGACCTGCAAACAGTTTTGTCCAGACCGCAGTCCAGACCCTGCGCGCGGGCGGGCGCCTGCAGGAGAGTCCGCAGTCGGCCGGCATCATCACGGCCAGGATACTGGAGGGGGCTGCGGGGGCCCGGGCTCGCCCGGCCGGAGATTTCCTGCTCCTCATCCCGCCCGCGGATCCGGTCAACCTGACCGTGTTCAACCAACTCCTGGACCGTCTCGGCGCCGCCTGGACGCTCCGAGCGGACCCCGCGCCGGGCCAGCTCGGGTTCGCTACCGGTTGGGAGGCCGTTCCCGGTCTGGGCGACGTCCGGGTCCAGGTTCGCTATCGGTTGGAGCCGGTGGGCGGCGGCGGGTCCGACTCGGTCCTGGTGCGTACCGATGACGGCAGGCCGTGGGCCGTGTGGCGCAGGGATGGGGGGCAATCGTACCTGTTGCTGGCGTCTCCAATGGTGCCAGCCGCGACCAGCCTGCCCACCTCGCCGGCCATGATCCCGTTCATGGAGTGGGCCCTGTTCCGAGGCCTGCGCGGTCGGTCCTGGCCGGAGACTGCTTTCGTCGCCGGCGAAGCGGTTCGGCTGCCGGCTCGAGGAGACTCGGTACGCGGGTCCGACGGCCTGGTGGTGCGAGTGGAAGGTGGTGCGCCATTCGTGCCGGAACGGGCGGGTGTGCACGAGCTGTATGGAGATGGCAGAGCCTACTTTGCCGTCAACGTTCCGGCCGCTGAATCGGATCTGCGAGGCCTGGAGGGCGGTGAGCTCGAGGAACTGTTTCCGGGACAGGCGGTAATCACCGCCGGGCCAGGCGAGGCCGCTTGGGAGCGTGCGATCTTTCGCGCCCGACGCGGCGTTGATTCCGCCGCCTGGTTCCTCTTCGCGGCGCTTGTTCTGGCTGTGGTCGAGATCGCGCTCGCCACGCCGGGTCGTTCATCCACCCAGGGGATGCCGGTCGCTTGATTCTCCAATCGATCGAATCACAGCTGCGTGAACGCGGCCTCGTTCGAATGCTGTCGGAAGCCGGCACACGCGTCCGGGTCCAACCCTTGCCCGGTGCGTCGCCCGCCGCGGTCGCGGCCGTGCTTGCCGATCACCGCCCCGGAGTGGTGGTGGTCGTCGCGGATACTCCGGGGACCGGCGATGAGGTGTTCGACGACCTGCGCTCTCTGACGGACGATCAGCGCGTCTGCTACTTCCCTCAGAGGGAGACCCTTCCGTACGAGGATGCGGACCCGCACCTGGAAATCTCGGGTCAGCGAGTCGAGGCGCTGGGACGCATGCTGTCCGGTCGGGTGCGCCTGCTGGTCACCACCGCGCGTGCACTGGCTGCTGGTCACCACCGCGCGTGCACTGGCGGAGCGCTTTCCCGTGCCTGCGGAGGATGGATCGCTGGCGCTGGAGCTCGAGATGGGCCGGCAGGTCAGGTTGGCCGACCTGGGTGAGCGGCTGGAGCGCATGGGCTTCGACAGGGTGCACACCATCCAGGAACTCGGCGAGTTTGCAGTGCGGGGAGGCATCATCGATGTGTTCCCGTTCGGACACGACCGCCCCCTGAGGATCGAGCTGTGGGGTGATGAGATCGTGTCGTTGCGTCGGTTCGACCTGCTGACCCAGCGATCCAT
>JBDHIQ010000291.1:0-3094 GCA_039587395.1 Gemmatimonadota bacterium | reverse complement strand
AACGATTATCAATTGCATTTATAATTGCGCGAATGAACTTCAATCCCGACAGCACCGGCAACCACAAGCGCCAGACCAAGATCATTGCGACACTGGGTCCGGCCACCGACGATCCGGCCGTACTGGAGCGCGTTATCGCGGCCGGCGCCAGCGTCTTCCGGCTGAACATGTCGCACGGGAAGGGCGAGGACCATCTCGAGCGGGCCCGGTTGGTCCGCGAGGTGTCCGGCAGACTGGACCGGGAGGTTGCGCTGCTGGCGGATCTGCAGGGTCCCAAGATCAGGGTGGAGCGATTCACCGACGGGCAGGTCGACCTGGCGGCGGGCGACGAGTTCATTCTCGATGCCGAGGACGACACCACGCCGGGCACGAAAGAGCGCGTCGGCGTCAGCTACAAGGGCCTGCCCCGGGATGTCCATCCGGGAGACGTGCTGTTGCTGGACGACGGCCTGATTTCCATGGTCGTCGAGCGGGTGGACGGCGGCAAGGTCCATTGCACCGTGGAACTGGGCGGTATCCTGAGAGACCGAAAGGGTCTGAATCTGAAGGGTGGCGGGCTGTCCATCTCCGGTCTTGCCGATCACGATCTGTCGCATATCGAGCTGGCCGCACGGATGGGCGTCGATTACCTCGCGGTATCTTTCGTCAGCGACGAGCGGGACATCAACCGGGCGCGCAAGCTGATGCGCAAGGCCGGCAGCGAGGCCGCCCTGGTCGCCAAGATCGAGCGTATGGAGGCGATCGAGAATCTGGAGGAGATTTGTGACGCCGCGGACGTCATCATGGTGGCGCGCGGCGACCTCGGCGTGGAGATCGGCGACGAGGAATTGCCCGGGCTGCAGAAGCGGATCATCCGGACCGCCCTGAAGCACAACCGCATCGTCACGACCGCCACGCAGATGATGCAGTCGATGGTCGAAAACCCGGTGCCCACCCGTGCGGAGATCCTCGACGTCGCGAACGCGGTCATCGACGGCAGCGACGCCGTCATGCTGTCCGCCGAGACGGCCGTGGGCAAGCACCCGGTCCGCGTCATCGAATCGGTCCACCGGATCTGCGTCGGCGCGGAGCGGCATTTCGAGCAGGAAGGCGTCGTTACGCACCTCAATGTCCGCTTCCAGAGGATCGACCAGGCCATCGCGATGGCCGCGATGTTCATGGCGACCAATGTGTCCGTGCAGGCCATCATCGCCCTGACCGAATCCGGCTCGACTGCCCAGTGGCTGTCGCGCGTCCAGTCGGCGGTGCCGATTTACGCGTTCTCGCGGAACGAGGCCAGCCGGCGGCGCATGACCCTGTTTCGGGACGTGTACCCGGTCAAGCTCGAAACGGACAGCGAGGACGAAGAACTGGTAGTCCAGTCGGCGCTGCAGAAACTGTGGCGGACCGGCGCCCTGGTTTCCGGCGACCGCGTCATCGTCACCATGGGCGACCGGATGGGCAGGTCGGGCGGCACCAACACGCTCCGTTACATCAAGCTGGACGCCGACGGGCGTTCGCACTATGCCGTCTGATCAGGCAGGAAGACACTTTATGGACCAGGAAACAGACAAGAGCCGGCACGACACGGACCCACTGGAGACCCAGCCTGCCCTACGATGCGACCACCGCCTACATCAATACGATTCCGGTCCAGATGGGGGTCCGGCATCCCGGCAACACGGAGCTGGAGTACCGGATTCGATCCATCATCCGCTGGAACGCCATGGCCACGGTGGTGCGGGCCAGCAAGCGCGGGGGCGAACTGGGTGGCCATATCGCCAGCTTCGCCTCCGCGGCGACGCTCTACGACGTCGGGTTCAACCACTTCTTCCGGGGACCCGAACATCCCGGCGGTGGCGACCTCATCTACATCCAGGGCCATTCGTCGCCGGGCATTTACTCGCGCGCCTACCTCGAAGGCCGTATCACCGAGGAACAGCTCGACAGGTTCAGGCAGGAGGCGGACGGCCAGGGCCTGAGTTCCTACCCCCATCCCTGGCTGATGCCGGACTTCTGGCAGTTTCCCACGGTGTCGATGGGTCTCGGCCCGATCATGGCGATTTACCAGGCCCGATTTCTGAAGTACCTGCACCACCGCGGCATCGCGGATACATCCGACCGCAAGGTCTGGTGCTTCCTGGGCGACGGCGAAACCGACGAACCCGAATCGCTGGGCGCCATTTCGCTGGCCGGGCGGGAGAAGCTCAACAATCTCATCTTCGTGATCAATTGCAACCTGCAGCGGTTGGATGGCCCGGTCCGCGGCAACGGCAAGATCATCCAGGAACTCGAAGGCGTGTTCCGGGGTGCCGGCTGGAACGTCATCAAGGTCATCTGGGGCTCGTACTGGGACAAGCTGTTCGCCAAGGACAAGGACGGCCTGCTGCGCAAGCGGATGGAAGAGGCCGTGGACGGCGAGTACCAGAACTACAAGGCCAAGGGCGGCGCCTACACCCGCGAGCACTTCTTCGGCAAGTATCCCGAACTGCTGGAGATGGTGGCCACGATGACCGACCAGGACATCTGGCGGCTGAACCGCGGCGGGCACGATCCGCACAAGCTGTTCGCGGCCTACAGCGAGGCCATGAGCTACGAAAAACTGCCCACGGTGGTCCTGGCCAAGACGGTCAAGGGATACGGGATGGGCGGAGCGGGCGAGGCCCAGAACATCACGCACCAACAGAAGAAGATGGATGTCGATTCGATCCGCCAGTTCCGCGACCGGTTCGGCGTGCCCATCCCGGACGAGGAACTGGAGGCAGTTCCCTACTACCACCCCGGGCCGGACAGCGAGGAAATAAAGTACATGCTGGAGCGCCGTGAAGCGCTGGGCGGTTTCCTGCCGCGACGCCGGCGGAGCGTGGAGCCGCTGGAGGTGCCCGCCCTGGAGGTGTTCGACGCCCTGCTCAAACCCTCCGGGGAGCGTGAGATCAGTACGACGATGGCTTTCGTCCGGGCGCTGACGGCGCTGCTCCGCGACAAGAAGATAACGGAGCGTATCGTGCCGATCGTCGCCGACGAGGCGCGCACGTTCGGCATGGAGGGGATGTTCCGGCAGCTCGGCATCTACTCGTCGGTCGGGCAGCTTTACAGCCCGGTGGACTCCGACCAG
>JBDHIQ010000098.1:0-10616 GCA_039587395.1 Gemmatimonadota bacterium | reverse complement strand
CATCAAGGCGCCGGTCAGGAAGCGCACGCGGGAGTTGTTGGCGAAGACGAAGGTCGCGGTCAACGGGCTCTCTTCCTGTTCAGCGGTTTCTTTTCCCTGCAATGCGCAGCGCGCCCGGAGGTGATCAGAATGGCGCGCACAGTATTCCCTGGAGGCAGGCGGGGCAAACAAACGGCTGGAGCGGAGGGGGGGGCCGGCCCGCATCCAGCGACTATCGAGTTTTGGTGCGCTCGATCACCGTAGACCGAACCTCTCCACAAGCGCGTGACGCACTCGTTCGAGTCCAGCGAGAAGCTGCGAGGTTTCGACGCCGATCCCGATCCGGAAGAAGCTGTCCATCCCGTAGCAGTCGCCGGCGAGGATGAAGACGCTCTGCTCGGTCCTGAGCCAATCCGAGAGCTCGGTGGAGTTGATGGCGAAGTCGTAGCGCATGAAGACCATGCCACCGGCCCTGGGCGGGATGAAACGGATGTGTTGGCCCAGGCTTTCCACCCACTCAGCGGTGTGGCGGAGGTTGTCGCGGAGCAGCGCACGGTTGCGCTCCAAAATCCTTGGCCGGAGGCCGGGCGAGAGGGCCATTTCGCCAATGGCATGGCTCAAGATCCCGGCGGTGATGGAGGTATAGTCGTGGTAGGCCCACGAGGTGGCGATGGTCCCGGCCGGGCCGGCCAGCCAGCCAAGCCGGAGCCCGGGCAGGGCGTAGGCCTTGGAGAGCCCTCCGTTGACCAGCACCCGTTCGCCTAGACCTATGAAGCTCGGCGTCTCCACGCCGTCCAGCTCGGCGCCGCGGTATACTTCGTCGGCGTGAATCCAGGCCCCGACCTCATCAGCGATGGCCGTGATCTCACGCATCTCCTCCAGCGTGAGGACGTAGCCAGTCGGGTTGTTGGGATTGCAGACGGTGATCATCCGGGTCCTGTCGCTAACCACCTGGCGGAGCTCGTCGAGGTCCGGAGCCCAATCGTTCTCTTCGCGCAGGTGGAAGGCCACGGGCACTGCGCCCATTTCTTCGGCGATACCCCAGATCTGCATGTAGTTGGGCACCATCATCACCACCTCGTCGCCTGGCTCGAGCAGGGTATGGCAGGCAACAAAGTTGGCCTCGGACGAGCCGTTGGTCACCAGAACGTTGTCGGCTGTGAGACCTGGGTAGAGCGAGGCGATCCGCTCGCGGACGGCGGGCGAGCCGTTCGTTTGACCATAGCCGAGGACGGTGTTGTGGACGGTATCGAGCTGCTCCCGGGTGAGCAGATCGCCCAGGGTGAAGGGATGAAACCCGCTCTCCGTTAGATTGAGCTCGACGGTGTTCTCGTAGATGGATTGCACTCTTTCGAGCTCAAATATGGGGAACTTCATCTGTCTTCCTCGCCTGTCGATCCGGGCTACATGGCCGTCCTTAAGGAGAGCTTTCCCACCTCATGATGAACTTCCGGGTAACGTCCTCGGGATCCATCCCCTCTTCCCTGGCCTGGTCTTCCAGGGTCCGGACGAAGTCGTCGTACTCTTTCATGGCCTCCTCTTCCAGGGATTCCGTGACTTTGAATCCCAGGCTCTCCCACCAGCTTCGGCCGGCATTGCCCGTGACTTCATAGACAAGGGGAAGATCCTGATAGGCCGTCGCCTCAATGGCCTCCCATTCCTCCTCCCTCGCCCAGTACTTGAGCCTTTCCACCATGGCACGGCCGACCCCTTTCCTTTGCCGGTCGGGAAGAAGCTGCATGCAGGTGACCACCAGGGTCCTGTCCCCAAGGGTCTGTTTGGGAGGAAGAGACCCGCCGGGGAAATCCTCCCTGGGGCCTGCCGGATGGGGCATGAGGAGACAGAATCCCCCACCACCCTCCATCTGGGAGACCACCCTGGGTACAAACCGCAGAAGCCCCACCACCTCTTCCCCCTCCCAGGCCAGAATGGCCGCACTCCCATAGAGCTCCGTGAGCTCCTTCAAAAGGGGAACGGCCGTGTTTCGAAATGGGAGACTCGACTCACCAGGTGGAACGTCCAGGTTCTTCCGGGTGACGGGGCCGTCATGGAGACATCGCCAGAGGAGAAAAGAACCATCCATGGGTTCCAGGACGAGTGATTCCATACACCATGATAGGACCTACCCCAGGAGGAGGGAATGGAAATATCGGGCGTGGGGAGCGCCTCAGTCGGGTGCGCCCTGGCGCCGCCGTACCGCGCGATCAGCTCAACCAGCTTTGACCTGAGCTCCGCCAGGGTTTCCTGGTGGCGGGGATTCGCGGCGAGGTTCCGGCTCTCGTGTGGATCTGCGCGCAGATCGTACAGCTCTTCGTGCGCCACGTCGTTCACGTAGCGCAGGTACTTCCATTCCCGGGTGCGGACGCCCTCGCTAGGCGGGATTCTGGGAAACTCCCACAGGTGTTCAATCAGGACCGCGTCCCGCCCAACTCCATCCGAGCGACCCGAAACGATCGGCACCAGGCTCTTTCCGTGATAGCCGGCGGGGACGTCGATGCCCGCCAGATCAAGGATCGTCGCCGGGACATCGATATTCAGGGCCATTTCCTCCACATCGCGGTGGGTCCTGGACCGGGGGTCGTGAACGATCAGCGGGACGCGGATCGACCTGTCGTACATCAGCCACTTTCCGGCCAGCTGCCGCTCGCCCAGGAAGTAGCCGTTGTCCCCCAGAAGAATGATGACCGTGTTCTCGTGCCGGCCGGTCTCGACGAGCATCTCTCGGATCCTGGCGATCTCCAGGTCGATCCCCGAGACCATGCGGTAGTACCCTTTGACGCTGTGCTGGTATTTTTCCGGCGTGTCGAATCGCCAGTACCAGCGCTCGCGATTGAAGCCCTCCCGGACTGCGGCGGGCAGCCGCTCGAAGTACTGGTCTTCCTTTAGCAGCGGCGGGGGTATCTGGATATCCCGGTACAGGTGCTCCACTTCCTCCTGCCAGAAGTACTGCAGTTCCGCGCCATCATGGGCGTGCGGGGCGTGGAAGCTCAGCGAGAGCGCGAAGGGTCTGTCGCGAGGGGCGGCCTGGATGAAGTCGAGCGCCTTCTGACCCGTGTATCGGGTCAAGTGGACAGTCTCCCCTTCAAGCTCCTTGTAGAAATAGCCCCGGTAGTCGGGCTCTCCGCCGACGTGGAAGCTCTCGTACACGTCGAACAGCTCCGCCTCCTGCGGGTGCCGTACACCGAATTTTCCGAAGAACCCGGTGTAGTAGCCCGCCCCGTTCAGAAGCGCGGGGTACGACTGCGCCATGTACTCCTGGCCAACCTGCTCCGATTGGAACGTGTATCGGTGGGAGCGCTCGTACAGCCCGGTGAAGATGCTGGCGCGGCTGGCAGAGCAGATGGGCGACGTGACCAGTGCGGTTCTAAAGTAGGCGCCCTCTTCCGCCAGCTCGTCCATGGCCGGCGTATGAATGATGTCGTTGCCCGCGTACCCGAGCGCGTCGAAGCGCTGGTCGTCAGTGACGATGAGAATGATGTTGGGTCGTGGCAGGCTTTCGGACTCGCCGCTATCGATCTCCCGGCTCTGCTGATCGGAAGCGTCGGCGCAGCCCGCCAGTAGGAGGGCGACCCAAATCGGCGCAAATACGTTCCGTCTCAACGGTCGGCTTGAAAAAGCTCGAGCACCTGCGTTCCCGGCCCTACGGCTACCCGCCTCCCCTGCCACTCCAAGATACCCTCGAGGCCATTCGGAAGTGAAACGCTGGCCTCTAACCCGTCTTCCCCCGTGCCATCCCCGATGCGCCTCAACTTCACCTCGATCATCCCGTTCGGGTGCGGCATCCGTCCTTCTGCCCTCTGCAAACCTCCCAGGTGAGGTGCAATCACGACCGACTTGAATCCGGGCTCGCCCGGTCGGATGCCGAGGACGGTTGCCAGCAGTCCATGGTTGGGATGGGCGGCCCAGGCGTGCGAGTCGGTGCGGGACGGCGGCGGGTTTTCGGGTGTGGTCGTCAGACCCAGCGCCAGCATCTCCTGCCAGGGGTCGAGCTGATCGATATACCGGTCTCCGAGCCCCGCCTCGCGCATGGCCTCGAAGAGGTAGAACTTGAAGTAGTACCCGGCCTGCGTGAGCGATGTGTCCTGGAGCACACGCTCCATCAGGGCGCGGCGCTCGGCCTCCGGCACGGCCCCCGTCAGGATCGCCATCACATTCGTGTGCTGGCTGAACGTCTCCTGCTCGAGCTGGTCGCGAAACAGGCCTGTTTCGCTGTCGTAGGCCTGGCTGCGCACCGCCTCCAGCAGCGCGTCGGCCTCTGCCTGCAAACGGCCCGCTTCCGCCTCCCGACCGAAGGATCTTTCGAGCTCCAGGGCACGCTGGAGCGCATACACGTATTGCAGCGCGACCAGCACGGAATGACCGTCGCGCCCGCCGGGCGCCACGCCGCTGACCCAGTCGTCGGTCCAGTCGACGAAGGGCCACCAGGGCAGCGGGCCGACAAGGCCCGTCTCGTCCACCCTGTCCCGGAACCAGCCGAGTACGCTACGCACGCCGGGCAAGAGACCACGGACATATGGCATGTCGTTCCTGTGCATCCAGTAGTCGTGGACCATCGCCACCCAGAGGAGGGAGAAGGTCGGAATGTACTGGCCAAGGTCGGACGGGTAGCGGCTGGCCGTGATGCCCTCGGGAATGCGCGAAATATCGAAGTGCGTGATGGCCTGCCGCATAAGGCGGTCGTCACCGCTCATGTAGAGGGACAGGAGCGCCTGCAGGCGGGTATCGCCGATGTACTGGAGTTGCTCGTAGTAAGGCGTATCGAAGTATGTCTCCCAGGCACACAGCTGCAGCACCCGCCAGTTGATGGCCCACATGTCGTGCAGCCACGGAAGATCGCTCTCAAAGCCGGCTTCCAGCGTCATCGGGTAGGCCGTATACAGGCCGCCGACATCATGGATTTCGACAGGTTCGCTGCCCGTTTCGACGACCAGCTCCACGTAGCGATAGGTTCGGAACCACAGGGTCTGGAATCGGCGATGCTCCCCGCCATCCAGGAGAAACGTGTCCACCAGGCCGGAAACGGACTTTCCTTCTATTTCGTCCCGGTGGCCCTTGATCCCTGCCTCATCTTTGAGCGCCTCCGCATACGTGACCTTGATTCTGCCGCCCGCGCCCTTGCTGGTTTCCAGCTCCAGGTAGGCATTGGTCAGGTGCGCCTGGTCCAGTAGAAGCGTGGCCCGGGTGTCGGCCGGCACGACGAGCGAGCCGTGAGGGTCCAGGAAACGGCCATCCGTGGTGATCCCGTCGGTGCGCCGTACCGACGCAAACCGCACCGGGTGTTCCTCCATGAACGGGATCGAGCGGGCCACCAGCTGCCAGCCGCCGGCATTGAAGGGGAAGCTCCCCCGGTCCCTCGCCGGACCAATCCCGACCGCATGGTGCCACGCCGAATCGTCGTACCCGGCGCGCTCCCAACCCCATGGATAGGCGACGGCGTCCAGCCGCTCGCCGGGTGGGGCGGCGTAGTAGCCGCCAACCTGTTCCCCACTCACGGGGAGCGCGCTGTAGGCCCCGTTCGCTAGGACCTTCCACGGAGTGGACCCGGTGCTGACCACGGCTTCGGCTGCCGTGACGCCGCGCACCAGGAACCCCGTCCTGAAGCTGTGCTGGGCCACGGGTTTGTGTTCACCCCAGTTCCAGACCACGGCGGCGATCACGTTGTCCCCCGGATGCAACCAGGGCGCGATGTCGATTTCTTCGAACCGCCAGTGCATCACGTCGGAGCGCTGCGGACCCGCCACCACGGAGACTCCGTTTACGTACAAGCGGTATCGGTTGTCGGCCGAGACCTGGATGGTGAACCGCTCCGGGGGGACCTCCAGCCGGAAGTCCTTGCGGAAGTGGTAGACGCCGTACTCGCGGCCCGTGATCTCCGGATGTGTGATCCAGCTCGCCTGAGGCGGCGCCTGCGCATGTGCCTGCAGGAAGAACGCCATCCAAAGCAGGGGGTGCACGAGGACGCGCGGCGGGATGCGCGATCGTTTCTTTCTCGTCTGGTTCATGGGCGGATCGAGGGTCAAGACGCGCTGAACATAGCCGCGTTTCGCCACTCCGTTACACCCTCATGTTCTTCGTCGACTCGAGGCTCATTCGCAGTGAGTCGGAGGGAGATTGTCTAAATCGGCCTTGTAGTACCTCACCACGAAGTAGTAGGCCCTTGTCCCAGAATCCACGACGCACACCTACTCCCCGACCATTACGGCGTATACCAAATCGGCGACGTGTAGGCGCGTTGCTGCGCCACCATCTCCACTTCGTCCGGGACGTCCGAGCCGAAGTACTTGGCGTCGTAGGCCGTCCATCGAGGCGTCGGGATCTCGAGCACGCGCACGTAGTAAAACGCACGCTCAGTCGGATCGAAGTCGGGATCCACCCACACCGTAATCAACTCGGTGTCACCGATGGTGTTGGTCCAGCTCGCGTTCGCGACATCCACCGTATTGCCGACGGGCGTCCGAGCACGCCCATCAGAGCCAATCCGGCGTCCGTCCGACACGGCCACATCGTAGATCTGCTCGTGCAGGTCACCGCCCGAGTCCATCCAGCCTTTGATGATCTGGACGCGATCGAGGTTCGCACCGATCGGATCCTTGAGCGCCGCCACCAGGAAGGATGGTGACTTGCCAGGAGGCGCACTCCTGAGGTCGCCGCCCATCGGGACGCCTTTGCTGTAGCCGATCGCTGCGGGTTGGCGGGTGGTCGCGTCGGCAGCCTCGAAGTCCCAGCCGCCGAAGAAGCGCACGAGCATCCGGGGCCCCGTGGTCGCGTAGGTCTCTTTTCGTTCCATGGCGTCGAAGATGGCCGCGCGCGTGTTCTCGGTCGCCCATACCGCCTGGTAGCCCGCGGCCAGAGTCTCCCAACCCATAATCGCCACATCGCCGAACTTGGCGAACGGGTGGGTCATGCGGTCCGGGTTGGGCTCCATGGCCGAGGTCTTGCCGAAATAGTTGTCGTCGTCGGCGGTAGATAGCGCGGTGTGGCTGTCGGTCGCCCCCACCAGGCCGAACTTGAACGGGTTGATGCCCAGCTCCGCTTCGAGCTGCAGGCCTCGCTTCAGCCCTTCGCGGGCGTATTCGCCCGCCAGCATGTCGTCGGTCTTGAGCACGCTCAAGTTGAGGTTGCCCTTGTCCCAGGTGCCGAAGTCTGCGAACTCGTCGTTGGGCGACAGGAACGGGTGGGCTTCGCCGTCACCCTTCATCTGGGTGACCTCGTAGAGCTTCTCCCAGCGGTCGCGCCGCTCGGCGTACCGCCGGTCGAGTGGCCGGTCCCCCACCGGGTTGACCAGCGGGAACATCAGCCCGTTAGACAGGTTGCCGTTGTGGGCGATGGCGAGCACGTCACCGCCAGTGGCCTCCTCGTAGGCCGCGAGTTGTGTCCACAGGTCCTCCGGGTTGGTGCTGCCGGTGGGCGGGTACGTGGTAAACGGCACGGTCTGCGAGGCCTTATCCGCTGCGTCGCGGTACACCACGACGCGGTGCAGGTTATCGCCCGGCGGAACCTGGGAGGTCCACTCGTAGCCGATGAAGGCGGTGAAACGACTCGGATCGTTGTACTGCTCAGCTGCGGCGATGGTCCTGGCCCAGGTGTTCTTGTACTGCTTGCTGTCCGGGCCGTAGAAGATGGCTTCGGGGAACGCGCCGCGTGAGAAGGCATCGATGATCTCTAGCGCCGCGGTCTTGCCCTCGCCGCTCTGCACCAGGTCGTACCAACGCTTGCCGGTCGGATCGGCGAGCAGGTGGGGTGCGCCGGCAAAGAGATCGGGGAAGAAGCCCATGTTGTCGGAGTGGTCGGCGACGACGAGGAAGTCGAGAGGCCGGCTGAGCCTGACTCGCTGCCCTGTCGACGAGATGACCTCTTCGCCGCGGGCGAACCGGTAGGCGTCTTCGGGCCCCAGGCGTGCGCCGAAGGCCCCCGCGTCCATCGAGAACGACGTGTGCAGATGCGTTTCGCCCCAAAAAAGGCGCGTCGGGATCGCGCCTCCCGCGTATGGCGAGTACGGTCGTGCGGGATGCACGTTCTCGAGAGCTGCGGAATCCGGCTGCCCCGCGTCCTGCGCCACGGCCGTCGCGGGACCGACCAGACTCAGAAGCTGGATGCAGAAGAGCGCGGCCAGCGTTGCCGCTAGGAGCTTCAGGGTGTTCACAATCGACCTCCTCCTCTTGAGCACTTGCCTTGACTGTGGGCTTCGAGAATCGGACTGAGCTCTGGCCCGCGCTCTACTCCATCGATCCGTCCTCGAGGTCCGTTCGGGCTGCGAGCGCCTTCAACGTGGCGAGCTCCGGGTCGCACTCAATCACGACCGTTACGGTGTATACCATATCGGCGACGTGTAGGCCCGCTCCTGGCCTAACATCTGCACCGTCTCGGGCATCGTGACCCCGAAGCGCTTCGAATCGTACGCCTGCCACGTCGGCGTCGGGATCTCGAGCACGCGGGCGTAGTAGAACGCGCGCTGACTGGGATCGAAGTCGGGATCGGTCCACACCGCTCTCAGCTCCGAGTCACCGATGGTGTTCAGGTAGCTCGCGTCCGCGACGTTCACGGTATTGCCTACAGGGGTTCTGCAGCGGCCGTCGCTGTCGATTTTGCGACCGTCGGAAACCGCCACGTCGTACACGCGCTCCTGGCGCTCGCCGTTGTCGTCGATCCATCCCTTGATGATCTGGATGCGATCGAGGTTGCCGGACCAAGGATCCTTCATGGCCCCCACCATGAAGACCGGGGCCCGCTGGCCTGCCGCCCTCGCGGGCAGGTCGCCGCCCATGGGCACCCCCTTGCGGTAGCCGATCGACACGGCATCAGGCCGGAAAACCTCATCCGCATCGTAGTCCCAGCCGCCGAAGAAGCGCACGACGATGCGCGTGCCCGTGGTGGCGTAGGTCTCCTTCTTCTGCATCGCATTGAAGATCCCCTCACGGGTGTTTTCCCGCGCCCAGACCGCTGCGAGGCCCGCTCCGATCGACTCATACGAGTAGCTCGAGAGACTCGGATCCCCGGAGAGAGACGAGATGATGGTGTGCTTCCAGCGATCGGCCTCCGGTTCCAGATGAGCCGCCTTGCCGAAGAAATTCTCCTCCCGGGTGGTGGCCAGCGACGTGTGCGCGTCGGTGCTTCCGACCATGCCGAACTTGTAGGGATTGATGCCGAGTTTCTCCTCGAGTTGCATGCCGATCTGTAGCGCCGAGCGGGCATACTCGTACTGGAGCATCCAGTCTTCTTTGGGTTTGAAGCCGGCAATATCGGACTTGTCCCAGGTGCCGTAGTCGGCGAACTCGTCGTCCGGTGAAAGGAACGGATGCGCCTCGCCATCACCCTTGATCTGTGTCACCTCGTACAGCGGTTCGAAGCGGCTGCGCATCTCCGCGTATTCCCTTGATATCGGTTCGCCGTTCAACCGTTCGACGGAGAACATCTGGCCGTTCGATACGTTGCCGTTGTGGGCAATGGCGAGAACACTGCCGCCTGTCCGTGACTCGTAGGCGGCCAGGTAATCCCACAGATCTTCCGGATCGATGGAGTCGAAGGTGCTGAAGGGGAGGACCCGCCCCACTTTGTCTTCGCCGTCCTTGAAGATGACGACGCGGTGAAGGTTCCCCGGTTTCTGCTGCGTGGCGATCGAAGTCCATTCGAACCCGATCAATGCGGTGAACTGACCGGGCTCATTGAACTGGTCTGCGAAGGCGATCTCGCGGTCCCAGACCGCGCGCGACATCTTCGGATTGGCAATCGGGTCCGTGCCTGCCGTGACCGCGTCACTAAGCCAGGCCTGGAACGCTCCCCGGGAATCGCCGGCCTTCACCATGTCATAGACCATCCGACCCCACTCCGACTTGAGCAGCTCAGGGTTCGACTCGGCGATGAACGGCGCGAGCCCGAGATTCTCGGCGTGGTCCGACACGACGAGGAAGTCAAGCGGACGAATCAGGCGAACTCTCAATCCGTGGGACGTGATGACCTCTTCGCCCCGGGCGAAACGAAAAGCCTCTTCCGGGCCCAGGGTGTTGCCCATCATGCCGGAGTCGGTCGAATAAGAGGTGTGCAGGTGAGTATCACCCCAGTAGACGCCCTCGGCGAAGTTCGCATCAGCAGCCGTTCGCTGAACGTACGGTGAGTAGATCTTCGGTGGCTGGCGCAGGCTATCGGGATAGGTGTACTCCTGCCCCGCGGCCGTCGCGGGACCGACCAGACTCAGAAGCTGGATGCACGAGAGCGTGATCAGCGCTGCTGACAAGGGCCTCAGGGTCTTCACAAGTCGATCTCCTCCTCTTGAGTCCAGGCCTGAACTCATCGAAAACCGCGGCACGGAATGGGCTCCGGCCCAAGCGCAGCGCGAGCGCAGCGCGTCTAGCCGGCCCTGTTTCCGGACATGATCACACTTGTTGGGGCCGCACGCCACCTTATCGAGGCCAGTGACCTTTCTTGGGGGTGAAATGGTCCAGAAATGGTCCGGCGAGGTCAGTCGGGACCGGGTGCAGCAGCGTAAGTTTAACGGAGGGGGCGGGATTCGAACCCGCAAGCCCTTGCGGGCGCCGGTTTTCAAGACCGGTGCATTAGCCGTTCTGCCACCCCTCCGGGGACCTTCTGAAACCCTCGTGGATATGGGTTCGTAGGCTTCGGTGAAGCTAGCCACGCTCCCG
>JBDHIQ010000097.1:0-17815 GCA_039587395.1 Gemmatimonadota bacterium | reverse complement strand
GATGTCCGCCGCTTCGTCGCTGGGGTGGAAGAAGCGGACGTAGCCATACAGCCTGGCGAACGCCCGCAGATTCTGGACTTCCGGATCCACGGCGCGCCCCATCTCCCCGCAGGAAACAGTCGCGACGAGCAGCGTGAGCGCGAGAATGTGCAGACGGTTGGTTGGCATCGACCGGTCTCCGGGTTCCGGTGCGTTCGGCGGCGTCGGCATCACCGCGAGCCGGGCCGCAGGACAGGAATCACAATACGGCGATCGCCTCCGGTGGCCAGACCCCGGTGACCAACTGGTGCGGAAGCTCCGGTCAGTTGGACGGTTCGGTGGCGGCAGGCTCCAGCTCGCGGTACCGGATCCGCCAGCGGACGCCTTGTCTTCCGATCGCCTTCATGCGGCGCACCACGTGGTCGGGCACATCGGGATCCACCGGCAGTGCTTCCGCGCGCACTTCGAACTGCTCCCCTGCCACCGCCCGTTCCCCGGTGTCCGCGAAGAAGCGGTGCAGGTCCCGCTTGATCTGGGCCAGCTCCCGCGCCCGGTCCCGGACCTGGGCCTTGAGCCGGCCGTACCGGTCGGCCAGCTCCGCGGCTTCCGCGTGTGTCGGCGTCGGAGGAAGGGGCTCCTGAATCCAGTTTTCGGGATACAGGTGCGCGAAGGCCGGGCACCAGGCCTTGTAGTCACACCACCCGCAGCTGCGGCCGGGTCGCGGCTCGAACTCTCCCGCGCGAATGGCTCGCGCGACGCGTCGCACCTTGCGGCGAAGCGCCTCCACGCGATGCTCCCCGTGGCGCTCCACCTCCAGCAGGATCTGGCTGCGGACGTCGTACAGCGCCACCGATCGGACCGGGAGTCCCAGCTCCGCCTCGACTCCGATCTGATAGAGAGCCTGCCTCCCGTCTTGTAGTCGACCACGCGCACGCCGCCGTCCGCGGTCTTGTCCACGCGATCCACGTAGCCGCGGAAGCGCTCGTTCTCGAACACGAAACGGATGGGGAGCTCCACCCGGGCGGCGGGCTGGAAGTCCGGGGCATGCGTGGCGTGAAAGTCCCGCACCATCTGGCGACCGTCGGCCCGCGCCCGTTCGAGGTCTTCCGCCGATGTGTAGGCCTCCGGGTCGAGCTTCTCCTCGAAGGCCTCCAGCATCTCCTCTACTGTAGCGGGCGCCGCGACCCGGCCGCTGTGGAAGCGCTAGCGCGGCGTGCACGGCGGTGCCGAGGTTGAGGTACCATCGCTTCGGCTGGGGGCGCCTGTCCACGTAGCGGAGTTTCCACATCTGCGGGCAGCCCAGGTAGGCGTGCAGCGAGCTGGCGCTGAGTACGGCTCACGATGACTCCCTGGCCCGCAGGGTCAAGGTGTTGGCTCTGCTTCACCCGCGACGACCGCCCCGGGACCGTGGACCCGCGATGGGCCCCTGGTAGCGGGACCGCTGCCGGTGCGCCTCGATCCGCTCCTCCAGGTCTCTGCGACTTGCGTCGTCTTCGCTGACCGGGAACGCGCTCTGGTGGACCAGTCGATTCCCGTCCAGTAGCTCGCCCCCCACGACGGTGTGCGACAGGACGTGGTACAGACCGCCTCCAACCGTCGGCGCGGCCGTTCGCTTCGCCTTCTGCACCGCGTCCATGAAGCGAAACGCCGCCGCTTCATCGAGATCGCTGACGGGTGTCTCGCCCCGACCATCGGACCGGCCGGAGGCCTCCGTGCCGCTCTCCCGCTCGTATCGGCGCAGGCGCTGTTCGAGGCGCCCGTGCGTGGCGTCTGCTTCAAGCGAGTCCATCAGATAACCGCGCAGCAGACGGGAGTGCAGGCGCCCGAACAACTCCTGGCCACCTATCACGTCCATGCCGAGCGGCCTCTCCCCGTAGAACGCCAGCAAGCCGATCTGTCCTTCTACAAGCGGGAAGCTCTCGATCCGGATTCGTAGATCGGCGCGCCGCTCTTGATACACGTGGCCCAGATCGCTCGTCGGCGACCTCGCGCCCAGGCTGTCGGCGTAGTCCCCGACGGACGCCCAGACCTCCGACTGCGCCCGGGAAAGATCGGCTGGCGCGGCCGCCATCCCGTCGGACTCCGGCCCGGCGGATCGGTGCCGGTAGTGCCAGCGACCCTGCTCCATGCACGAAACGGGGATCCGCGTCTCCGACTTGGCGGGCAACAGGATGGTCCGGTTCGGCATCCTGTTCTGCTTGGCGCCTATCAACTGTTCGCCATCCAGCACCAGGACGTCTGCGTCGCCCTGGTTGAGGGCGAGCAGCGCCGGAACCGTTCCCTGGCCGATTTCCGTGATGCGCAGCGTGCCGCTCTCCATCGCGTCTGCGAGGAGCAGGTACGGCAACTGAACCTCCCCGTCGGCCAGCAACGGGAAGACGGTGAGCCGACCGTCGCGCTGTGCTTCAGCCGGGATGAGTTTTGAAGTGGAATGCGTCATGGCCCTTCTCCTTTTCCGGTAGCACGGCCCCGCCGCGGGCAGCCCCAGCTGGAGCCCGAGACGAGGCCGGCAATGGAAAGCTAGGAGGGGGGTCTGACAGTGGGTCGGAATACGTGCCCGCGAGTCAGTCGACGGACGGTGCTGCCGATTGCGGCCGTCGAGTCAGTCGACGGCCGGTGCTGTCGATTGCGGCCGGCGAGTCAAGTCAGCGCGTCCGGTAAATCCTCGGCGTGCGCCTCGGCCACTGACAAAGCGGTGCGTGCCGTGAGCCCGCGCAGCGCAGGCGGCTCCAGGATCTCGGCTTCCGCGCCATACTGCAGCACGTGCCGGACGGCCCAGCGCGGATCCGAGGCCCGGTGTTCCACGACCACACTGCCGTCGGCCTGCTCGATTCCGTCGCCGCGCTCCAGAATCCAGCGCCCGATGGATGCCGAGTAGCGCACCACGACGGCCGTGCCCCCGTTTCCCCGGAAGACCCGTCCACCCGTCATATACTCGGTCGCATCGAAGTCATCCGGCACCGCGAACGAATGCTCGAGCTCCGCGACGGCCAGGATCCGGTCCAGCCGGAACACCCGGATGGTCTCGCCTTCGTCCGCCGCACCAATCACGTACCAGAATCCGTTGGCGTACACGATGGCATACGGGTCCACGGTTCGACTCGCGGGCTCCCGTGCCTCCGGCTTCAGATAGTTGATCCGGCAGCGACGATTCGCGCGCGAAGCATCCAGGATCACGCCACGAATCGCCTCTCCATCGCAGAGGTGGGCTCCGTCGGGGAGCGCTTCACCCTCCAGCGCATAGTGGGCCAGGAACGCCTCGGCCGGCGCTGTCGTCAGCTGGTGGTCCAGCTGCTCGGCCAGCTCGATGAGCGCGGCGCGACGACGGCCAGGCTTCTCGGCTGCCAGCACCCGGAGGCCCAGGGCCAGCGCCAGGGACTCCCTGGGCGTGAGCCGGATCGGGCGTTTGAACTCTCCCGTGGTCCACAGGCGGATGCGATCATGCTCGATGGCCAGCTGGAGATCGTCCGCACCGCCGGTCGGGTGGTAGTAGACGCGAGCCAGCACCTCTTCCAGGTCTCGCACGATCCTCGCCACGGGAACGCCCAGCGCCCGGGACGCTTCCTCCAGGGATGCCCCACCCTCCCGGGCGGCCAGCGGCAGCAGGTAGAGGATGCGCTCGAACTGGCTCCTCGCCGTGTCCGGCTCAGGCACCGGAGTCTCCAGGATGGGAGTCCGGGTCGTCGTAGGCACGATCAGGCTCGGCCGCTTTCCCATACACGTCGGTCACGGCCACGGCCAACGATCGCAACTCGGCCCGCAGCTCGGGAGGAGCCATCAGCTCGGCTTCTCCCTCCAGGCTCATCAGCCAGCGGAGGAAGGGACTGACCTGGTGGACCGTAAACAGCCGGATGGCCGCTCCATCGCCGCTTTCTTCCACGAGGCGTCCGTAGCCATTCCGGGCCGCCCACAGAGAGGTTGGAAAGGCAAACCGCACGTACGCCTCAATGCCGGCGTCGTCGCCCCCCAGCTCCCACGCGTCCTTCCCGAGATGGTCGTCGATGCGGAAGTCGTCCGGGATGTCGTAGTCCGGCGTGTGCGGGGCGCGCGGGTTGGGAGTCAGGTTGTCGATCCGGCCGACGCGAAACACCCGCAGGTCGGACCGCAGCTTGTCGTTGCCGACCAGGTACCAGTGGCCGCCCTGGAAGAAGAGGCCAAACGGCTCTACATCGCGCTCCGTTGCCCGGTGGCGATAGATGCCATGGTACGTGAACCGCACGCGCTTCCGGCCCAGCAACGCATCGGACAGCCGGCGCAGGGCCTCCTGCAGATCTTCGGCTTCCGGCCGGTCGGCGTAGAGGACGCGCTTACCCGTCAGGCGATCCACGTCCAGGTCGAACGCCATCTTGCGGAACGCGGAGCGCGCCTCGCTGGCGAGCGGGAAATCCGGCACGTCGGCCACTCTGTGCAGGGCGCTGAGAGCGGCGGATGCGTCATCAGCGGCCAGCTCCAGGGTCTGGATTCCCCGCATCTGCGAGTCCGTTCCGGCCGAAGCCGGCAGCCCGCCGGTGCCACGAAGCTCCGCGACCATCCTCAGGTACGGAAGGTAGAAATCGCGCTTCCTCAGGCGATACCCCTGCGTCTCCTCGGTTCCCCAACTGATCGAATACTCAACCGTCTCGATCGGGATTCCGTAGTCGCGAAGCTCGTCTTTGTCGCGCTCGAACGTCCGGCGCACGGACGCGCGCGCAGTATCGTCTCCCGTGCTCCATTTGGCCGAATAGGCCGGCACCCGCTCCATGAGCTCTTCCACGGAAACCGGGAGCTTGCGGCCGACCAGATACGCGATCAGGTCGAGCCAACGCTGTGTCTTGGAGATCTTGTCTGGCATGAAGTGCACCCTGCGCCCGAACCCACCCATCCGTCAAGACAATACACCAGACCTCTGACAGTCGCAGGGGGAGCCGTACGGCCACACACGGGTAGCTGACTGTGTGGAGACTCGTTTGACGCCGAGGTAAGGAGTTCCCGATGCACGCCCGACTGCCCCGCATCCGCCGGCTATGGCTTCCGTTGTCCGTCGCACTCCTGGCCGCCGCGGTTGCCAGCTGCAATGGAGATCAGACCCGCGACCCGGCCGCCGACCTGGAAGCCGGCGCCGGCGACACCGCGGCGGAAAACATCGACTTCGGCAACGCCGCGGCGGAGGCGGCCGATGACAATGCTGCAGCCGACCCAGAAAGCCGGCGCGGGCCCGTTCTGGGCGCCCACGTCTACGATTGCCAGGGGCTCCAGATCTCCACCGAGGCGCAGAAGACGGGTGGAATCTACCTGTTCCTCCCGGACCGCACGCTGGACCTGGCACACGTCCCGTCCGGGTCAGGGGCCCGCTACGGTGACGGCGAAGTCGAGTTCTGGACCAAGGGACCTGAAGCTACGCTGGATCGCGGCGACGGGACCGCCGTGCACTGCACCGAGAACCGGCGGGCATCCATCATCGCCGACGCGAGGTTCCGCGGAATGGACTTCTGGGGCGTCGGGAACGAGCCCGGCTGGAGACTCGAGGTCGGATCGGACATGATTCTCCTCGTGACCAACTACGGCGAGGACGAGTACGACTTCCCCACCCCGGAACCATCCGTCGACGTGCGCAACCGAACCACGGTGTACGATGTCTCGGCGGCAGGTCACTCGCTGCGGCTCGAGATCCGCGACACGGAGTGCTTCGACGACATGAGCGGCGAGCGCTTTGAATCCGTGGTACTGCTCGAGCTGGACGGCCGGTCGTATCGCGGCTGTGGGGTGGGCTTGCACTAGGCGCGGTCCGAGACAAGTTGCGCCGGTAGCGGGACCCTAGCCGGACTCGCTGGACGCGATAATCTCCTCCATCTCTTCCCAGAGATGTTCGCACAATCCCGGTCGGTAGACGGCCGCTCGAAACTCGGCATGTTCTCCGCAGTACATGCGCAGCAGTTTGCCGTTGTCGCTCCGCACACACCCCCGGAGGTTGGCGAGGCGATCCGCTACCTTGACGACCAGGGCTGTCTCCAGCCCGGACGCAGCGCCGGCCAGCCTGGCGTGAGACTTCGCCTTCCGCTCCCGGCGGCTCCCCGGCTCGTCAGTCAACAGAGCGACGCAGTCCGCTACCCGCTGGCCGAACTCTCGAACCAGCTCTCCGGGTGTGGCATCGGTGTCCTCCAGCACATCGTGGAGATAGGCGACGGTCCGTGCTTCCGATCCGAACGGCGCCACGAGTCGGACCACCTCGTCCAGGTGCTCTTCATACGGCGCTCCGCTGTACAACTGCCCTGCGTGCTTGAGCACGGCAAACTTCCGGGCGCGCGCGGCCTGGGCCGGGTCCGTCACGTGGCTTCCCGTTTTCCGTCGGACTCCCGGACCGCGATTCGATACGGGAACAGACGCGCCGCGAGCACTCCGTCTCTGACCGCGGGGTCTCGTTCCATGATGCCGCGCGCCTCGGTCGGGGAATCCGCTCGGAAGATCACCACCCCGAAGCTGGTCTCATCGGTGTTCTGCGTTCGGCCGGCCAGGATCACGATCCTGTGCTCGGCGAGCCTGGACACGTAGAGACTGTGCGCCGCCAGCACGGACTCCTCCGCCGGCGTGGGCCCCTCGATCAGCATCTCGTGGCGCGAGGCACGAAGCGTGTACAGGTATTCTCCGGTATGCTCCATGGCGTCCGCGCTTCCTCCGAGTGATCCGCTTCCCGAGCCGACGTTAGCCTGTTGCGCTGACACTCGCACGCCTCGGCTCGATTGGCCGTGCCGAATGGCGAACCGCCAGGCCGACAGTGAGCGAGACGCCGCGCCCCGGCACCGGGAGTACGGCCACGACCGGCGTCGGAATGGCCGCGGATGGTAGCCGCGGCCCGGGAGAGGTGGCGTCGCCGCCGGGCGGCAAGTGCGCTAGCTCACGGCCTTAGACCGGAACTGCTTCAGACCCAGAAACAGCAGCGCCAGATCGAACACCAGCAGCGCCCCGATGACCGCCGCCAGGGACATGTGCGGGAACTGGGGCGTGAGCACACCGCGGAGACCTTCGCTGGCGTACACGAGGGGGTTCAAGAGGACGAACTTCTGCAGGATCGGGAATTCGGCCAGCGCACTCCACGGGTAGTACACACAGCCGAAGAAGATCAGTGGCGCCACGACCACTGTGAACATCAGGCCAATCTGGGTCTGGTTGACGGTGGACCCCAGGGTCAGCCCCGTCACTGCCGCGAACCCGGCCACCAGCAGGGCGATCAGCGCGAACAGCCAGACCTGGTCCAGTCGAAGTTCCACGCCCGACCCCATCAGCAGCCATGCGACCGGGATCACGACGAGTCCTGCGGCCAGCGCCTGGATCATCCCGGCCGCCACCTTCTCGATCGCCACCCACTCTATGCGTATGGGGGCCAGGAGACGGTCCTCGATCTCCCGCGTGTACTGGAACTCGGCGATGAGGGGCAGCGCCACCGCCTGGATTCCAGAGATCATCATGCTGAGGGCCATGATCCCCGGCAGCAGCAGCGACTTGTACTCGACAGGGAGGAAGCCGCTCTGGGTCATCACCCGGCCGAACACGAATACGAACATCATGGGCTGCAGGAGGTTCTGCACCAGCAGCTGCGGGAAGTTGCGCCGGGCCACATGCCCGTCGCGTCTGAGCAGGGCGAGGAAGGTGCGAAACCGCCGGCCCCGGTGGCTCAAACGTCGACGCTCACTCACGGAGGCTCCTTCCCGTGTGGTGCAGGAAGAGCGTCTCCAGGCTGGGCGCCTCCAGGTGCACGTCGTGCAGCCCGGCGTCCGTTCCCGCGGCAAGCGCGGCAATCCCGGGCACGAGTGGGCCTGCCCGGTCCGCCCATACGTCAATCGTCCAATCGTCCGACCCCTCAGGTCTCTGCACCTGCACCTGGCGCACCCCCTCCAGCGCCTCCAGATCGGAGACCAGCCCCGTCGGATCCCCGGCAAACTCCAGCCTGACCAGGTGACCGCCCGGGACCGAGGCCTTGAGCTCCTCGGGAGTTCCCTGCGCGATGATCCTCCCGTGATCGATGATCGCGATGCGGTCGCAGAGGGCGTCGGCTTCTTCCATGTAGTGCGTGGTGAGGACGACCGTCTTGCCGGCCGTGTTGTACTCGCGTACCAGCTCCCAGAGCAGCAACCGGGTCTGCGGATCCAGCCCCGCGCTGGGCTCGTCCAGGAAGAGCACCTGCGGGTCGTGCATCAGCGCCCGGGCGATCGACAGCCGCTGGGCCATTCCGCCGGAGAAACCCTGCGGGAGCTCGTTGGCACGGGTCGTAAGCTGGAACTGCTCGAGCAACGCATCGGCACGGGTCCGGCGCTCAGAGTGACGCTGTCCGAAGTAGGCCCCGTGGAACAACAGGATCTCACGAGCCGTGAGCGAGAAATCCAGGTTGGGGTGCTGGGGAACCACACCAATCAGCCGCTTCACCTCGACGGGATCGGCCCAGACGTCATGCTCCTTGATCCAGGCCCGACCGGAGGTGGGTCGCACGCGGGTCGTGAGCACGCCGACCGTCGTGGTCTTGCCCGCTCCGTTCGGACCAAGCAAGCCGAAGATCTCGCCGGCCTCGATCTCGACGGAGACGCCGTCCAGCGCCACCACCTCGGCCCTGGCCGCGCTCCTCGCGCGACGAGCGGCGCGGGGCCCACGCGCTGCCGGGGCGCCAAGGCCGCGCCCCCGGGCGGCCGCCGGGGTCGCAGAGGCGTAGATCTTCCTCAAATCCTCGGTTCTGACGTCTATGCGTCGAATCCGTGACTCGCTCACGCTGGCCGTACGGCGTTCCGTCGAGTCGGGATTCGTGGTGACGAGTCGCAACGATACGTTCAGGAACTCGATTCGGCCATTCCAGTGTGGCGCTGACCTTTTCTGCTCCCGCTCACCCGTCTATACTTTTGAGATCACCACGCGTTGTTTGAGTCACCACCTGACTTTTCCACTCAACTGGCAACCGCGGCGCGCGGCGTTGGAACTTCGCGCGCGTTCTCGATATCACCAATCGGAGAGGTGATCCCATGAAGAAGTTGCTGTATCCCGCTGTAGCTGCCGTCGTGCTATCGCTGACTGCTCCAGCTCCGGCACAGGCGCAGGAGCTCCGCTTCATCCGCGAGAGCGTCTACAAGATGAACTACGGCGACATGCTTGTGTGGAACGAGATCTACCTGGAGCACATCGCGCCGATCCTGACCGTCATGACGGAGGCGGGAACGATCGAGGGGTTTGCCGCGTGGCAACACGACACGGGCGGCGAGTACAACTGGCGGTTCGCGATGCGCTACTTCGACTTCGAGTCCATCCAGACGGCGCTGAGTGATTTCAACCGGCGGATGGGTGAGTCCATGCCCGCCGAAGCGATGGAGAAGCTCCAGGCGATGATGGGCGCTCACCGTGACCAGATCTGGGAGGTCATGGACGTCAACGTTCCGGAGAGTGCCACGACGAACTACATGTACGAGGCCGAGTTCTACATCAATCCGGCGAACCTGGCAAAGTGGTCCGGAGCGTTCGAGGAGATGTGGAAGCCGGCTCTCGACCAGGCCATGGCCGACGGCAAGCTCGTCGGGTGGGTGACGCTAGGGCACGTGCACGGTGGTCCCAACAACTGGAAACTGGCCCTGCTGCACAGCGAGTGGGACAACATCGACGATGTGTGGAATGCGACCTTCGAGGCGCTCGGTGAGGAGATGAACGCCCTCCTCGGCATGATAGAGTCTCACTACGACCACATCTGGGTACCGGTGCTTCCTGAAGGCGGCTAGTTCTCCGCTTCGCTCCGGCGCCGGAAGAGCCGACGCCGCAGAAACCGGGATGCAAAAAAGAACGGGGCCGCCCTCTTCCGAGGACGGCCCCGTTTCTATGCCGTGTGGCGTGTGTGACTCAGGTCACCTTCACGACGTTCTCGGCCGCCGGACCCTTCTGGCCTTCCACCACCTCGAGTTCGACGCGCTCACCCTCGGCGAGGCTCTTGAAGCCCTCTGCCTGGATCGCCGAATGATGGACGAAGACCTCCGTCGACCCGTCGTCCAGGGCGATAAAACCATAGCCCTTGCTGTCGCTGAACCACTTCACGGTCCCACTGGTACGCATTCCCGCACTCCTTGTGTTGCGTGGTCGGGAGTACGGGATTCCGCAACTTCCGACTACACGTGTACGCGGACAATCACATCCGCCATGCTACGACACGCACCAAAAAAAGAGGACCCGGGGCGCTCCCCAGATCCTCACCTGGTACGCACGCTTTGCCCTCTATAGTCAACCAGAGGTTGGGTGTCAAGGTGCCCTGGGTTCTGGAGCCTGAGCCGTACCCCAGTAGTTGAAGCTCCCGGGACGCCATCCCGGGAGGTACATCGTGTCGATCTGACGGATCCGAAAACCGCCCTGTTCGATCAGGTCCGGTATGGGCCGATTGAGGTGGCAGCCACCGGAAAGACGCCCCCACACGGGATCCAACCGATCCTGCCACCTGCGCACGGACGCGTCCGGAGCCGCGCCATGCTCGCAGAAAATCAGCCGCCCGCCCGGCTTAAGGACCCGGGCCATCTCACGGAGGGCCAGACTTGTTTCAGGGACCGAGCACAGCGTGTAGGTGGTCGTCACGGTGTCCACGCTGCTGCTGTCGAGGGGGATCTCCTCCGCCGGGTAGGCCAGAAAGTCCACATCCATCGCCACCTGCGCGGCTTTCTCCTCCGCCATTCTGAGCATCTCGAGTGACGGATCCAGACCCCAGATCCTGGAGACCTTCTCCGGATCGTAGAATGGCAGGTTCAAGCCGGAGCCGATTCCGATTTCCAGCACGCACCCCGCCGCCAGCGGAATCACCTTCTCGCGCTGCCGGCGGCTGGGATTGGTGTCGCAGACAAAGTGCGTCAGCTTCGGGAGGATGCGCTCGCTGTAAAAACCCATGACCCCTGTGCCTTTGCCGCTGGCTCCGCGACCGACCGGTCGTGCAGACGGGTTCGCCTGCCACCCGAATAATGGGGTATCGGCGGGTAGGATCCAAACGAGCGCGAGCGCGCAGGTCAGCTGGGATTGAATCCCAACCCGCCGTGGACCTCTAGCAGCCCTTTCCGATACGCGGCAACGTCGCCCTGGACCTCGGCGAAAAGGTCTCGGACGCGTGTTGTGTCCACGCCGTGCTCCTGCCCGTCCAGCTGGAGCGTGAGGCAGGCATCTCGCTCGCGCCGCGCGGCCGGCGTGACGGCGCCCAGCCTCAGAGGACGACAGCCTTGCTCGCCCATTGCACCGACCATCTGCTGTTCTTGATCGGCCGGAGCCGTGAAGATCAGCTCGAATTCGCCGTGCGGTCCCGCCAGCATCAACCACGGTGGCACCCCGGCCGCCCTGGCCGCGTCAAGAGCCGCTGGATGGAGCATCTCGTCCACCGGACGGTCCAGCCGGAAGGAGCAATCATTGAGGCGCGCGAGCTCGTCGATGGTGCAGAGAACGCCGTCGCTGGTGTCCATACACGCAGAGGCAAAGCTCCGGAGCCGCTGCCCTTCCCCGAGCCGAGCGACGGGTCGGTACGGAAGCCTGTTCGGTTGCTCTCCCGCAGGCCTGTCCTGGGGGCCGCGGGCCAGGCGGACCAGCGCGTAGGCAGTTCCAAGACCGAGCGGACCGGTCGCGTACACCGAATCTCCCGGGCGACAGCCGACTCGCGTGAGCGGCCTCCCACCAATGATCAAACCCGCGGCGGTGGCGCCCATGTGAAGGCGGCAACCGGCGTTGGTGTCCCCACCGAGCAGTGGGAGCCCATATACCTCACAGGCGTCTCGTATCCCGTTCTGGAGAGCCGCGGTCCAATCATCGCCGGTACCCGGAGGTAGCGTCTCACACACCAGCAGGCCCAGAGGCACAGCCCCTACGGCCGACAGGTCACTGGCGTTCACCGTCACCGTCATCCAGCCTATGAGATAAGGGTCGTCGTAGAGACCGGTCTCGATCTCTTCCGATACTCCATCCGTGGTCAGGGCCAGAACGGTCTGGCTGCCGGGAATGCGCACGAGCTCTGCGTCGCTCTCATACCGCCGGTTCAGCTGGTTCGAGGAGCGCAAGAAGTCCCGGGTCAGCTGATCGATGAAGCTGATCTCGAGCGGCTGCTGCCGCGTCCCACCACCCGTGGGCCGGAGGCCGGTCCCGTTTTGCCGGTTGTCCACCCGGGTGAACTCGGTCGCGACTCGATCGCGCGAGGCGTTTGAAGCATTCTGCCGGATCCTCGCTACCCTGTTCATGCTGCCACCTTCAGTTGTCTGGGAATGACGCTGAACGATGCGTCACTTGTGAACACCACCTCACCGTCGCCTTCCAGGGCAAACGGCGTCTCCGCGCGAACCACCAGGCGGGTCGCCCGCCAGGATCTCGCTCCTCGCTGTCCGCTGAACCTGCCGCGGGACAGCCGTGCGAGCGCCAGCAGCAGACGCGGACGGGTCACGTTGGCCAGCATGTGCACGTAGAACTGCCCGTCGTCCGGACAATGGGGTGAGTCGTAGCGCAGCGAGCCCGTGAAGTGCGGGTTCTTGACCACGCCCAGGTTGGCCACCCGTGCCTGTTGGCTGGCATGTCCATCCAGACTGAACACCAACTTGCGTGAGGGTCGCCGCAGAAGCGTGACCACGGCCGCGTAGAGGATCGCGAGCCCGGTTGCATGCCGCTTCAGAAATCGAAGAAGCGGATCGGGTCGGTTGAAGAACCCGTTGGCCTCGGCCGTTGCGCCGATGCTGGCGTTGATCAGCCACGGGCGATGGTGACGCCGGCCGTCCTGGTCCGTGTAGTCCACATGGCAAACGTCTACCAGGCTGGCAGCGTCGAAATCGAGACGGTACGGCACCTGGTCGATCCGCCCGTGGTCTGACTGCGGCTTGTGAAAATCGTTGGAGGAGCCCAGTCCGATGGCACCGAGACGAATCCGTCCCAGATCCTCGACCGGGGCTGATTCGAGCAAGCAGGTGGCTACCAGATTGACAGCTCCATCACCACCGGCCGCCACGAAATCCGTTTCTCCCTGCTCCAGCCTGTCCGCCACCAACCGATGCACCCATTCCGGTCGATCCACCGTGGCCAACTCGAACTCGCCGACTATCTCGCGAACTCGCGGCTCGATTCTGCACCATGTGGCCTGCGCCGTTCCGCCGCCGGCATTGGGATTCAGGATCACAATCATGATGGTCTCCTTTCAGACCACATCATTCTCTTCTTCAGACCTGCGCGGGGTCCGGCCGAGTCCAGAGGACAAGAGCGAACAGCGCGCCGTACGCGACGAAGAACGGGACCCAGAAGGGCTTGTAGAGCGCGGCGATCCCTGCCAGGAGCAGGATGTGAGCGTACAGAACGGGTTCTATCGCCTTGAAGGCCTCTCCTTCGTGTCGCACGCGGTGGGCATTCACCTGAGCAACGATGGATGAGGCGGTGCCGGCCACGAGGATCGCGACCGCCGCGAGGCTTGGGAAGGTCCACTCCATCTGTCCCGCGATGGCCCGAAGGTGGTCGGCACCGGAACCTCCGAGTCCACCCAGCCAGGCCAGGGCCCATGCTCCGCCGACCGCCAGCAAGGCAAAGACGTCGCTCACGAAGCTCGAGATCCCGAGGCCCGCCGACACGGGAAGCGTTCGATACCCGGTGGCCCGGTCAGCCGAGATGTCCTTGAAGTACCCCACCAGCACGAAGTTCGAGTAGGCGAAGAAAGTGACGATCATGGTCCACTGGAGGGGTGGATGGGCCAGCGCCCGCAGCGGGTCGGTGCCCGCCGCCGCCAGGAATCCCATGAGCGGTAGCAGGGCCACGATCCAAGCGTTGTAGAAGGGGCCAGCCCACCAGCGACGCTTGAAGGGCGTGTAGGTGGCGAGCCCGACGACGGCCAGAATCGCGAGCGCCGCGTTCCAGGGATTGAACGCCATCAGTATCCCGCCGGATATCGACAAGCCAATGAGACTGACGCCCAGTACGTCACGCCGGCGGATGGTTCCCCGCACCAAGGGCCGGTAGGGAGCCGAGCGGGAATCCGTATCCAGTTGAAAGCAGTCGGTCAGCGCCTGGCCAAACCCGTAGGACAGGAAGAACGCAGCGCCGATCACGAGCGCTTCGTGCCAGGGCACTGCGGGTGCCAGTGCGACGCCGACCAGTCCCGCCATTCCGGACACGAACAGCAGGTAGGGACGCATGGTCGTCGCGTAGTCCCGGACGAACGCAGCGCTGAACAAGGATGCCGGATACCGCTCCTGGCGCCCGGTCACGGCTGCGTGCTCGTAGTGCGCCTGCCACGGCACCAGCGGGATGCCGATGAGCCTGGAAAGTGAATCCACCGTAAGCATGATCATGCCACCTTTCGGTAGTCGGGGGCGTCCGGGACGGGCCAACCCGACGTGCGCCCGATTCGTGTTCGGACATCAAAAGACCGGGTCTGCGACTGCCACAGCATCCAGCTGTACCGGAGACCGCTCAGGCCGCCTCCAACGCAGGCTGCGTTGATGGCCAGCTCAAAGAGTCCATGTCCTGTCAGCGGCCAGTACATCCCCTGTCGCGCGTAGAACGTGACGTCCAGGATGCCGAGATAGATGGCCATTCCTGCTGCCGCGGCCAGACAGAAACCGCCGCGGGCGCGTCCCTTGAACAGCGACACGCCGGCGAAGAACAGCAGGCTGCCCAGCATCCCATCGGCTATCGGGAAAGCCATCTCGAACTCGTGGAGCGTGCTGCCTGAGGCCCCCGTCTCAACCACGCCGGCGATGACGAGCGACCAGAATCCGACCAACGCGGCGCCGCCGGCCATAGCGATCCAGCCGGCAGTCCTCTCGACCGCTCTGTCCCTCGCCCTACTGAAAGCTCGATCCATCATCGTCGCCTCCTGAGTCCTCTTCCGGGTTCTCGCTCCACCGATGATCTCCACCTCGCTGGAGAACCCACGAAAAGCCTACCGGCGGCCAGTCAAGTGACGGTCAAGAGGATGAGACGGAGCGCCGGGAGCGGAGCGGCTGATTCTGAAGGAGACCTCAAGGTGGTGGTGTAACCCGTTTCTCATCAAGCACTTGACGCTGTCTTGAGCGCCCTGGTGGCATCCTGTGGGTGAATCGAGCGGCTGACCATGGCGCCGCAGCGCCGTATCGCACACGGAGGCCGGATCATGAGCAAGCCGAAGCTGCAGATCATCGTTCTGTTCCAGAATCTGGGCGAAGAACAGGCGTACTACGCCCGCTCACCCGCCCCACCCCTGTCCGGAATTCTGTTGGCCGGCCAGACACCGGACAGTGTGGAGATTGAGGTCCTGCACGAGATGGTTCGGCCCATCGACTACGAGACGGATGCCGACATCATCGCTCTCAGCTTCATGGACTTCTGCGCACCGCACGCGTACCGGGTGGCGGCCCGGTTTCGAGCTGCCGGCAAGACCGTGGTGGCGGGTGGTCGCTACCCATCGACCTTCCCGCACGAATGCCTGCGGCACTTTGACGTGGTAGTGGCCGGTGAGTCGGAGCTGATCTGGCCCGAGGTGGTTCGCGACCTGGTGGCGGGACGAGCAAAGAAACTGTACACGGGGCCCTTCGTCTCCTGCCTGGATGCCGTTCCGCCGCCCCGATACGATCTGGTGGAATCCGTCTTTGACGTGCCGGTCGTGACCGAGGCGACGCGTGGTTGTCCCTTCCAGTGCAGCTACTGCGCACTCAACATCATGCCCCTGCCGTATCGATGCCGGCCTATCGGCGACGTGATTGCCGACCTGACCGCCACCGCTGCCCTGCCCTACCGCAAGCGCCGGATGGCGATGATCTATGACAACAACCTGGGCGGAGACATGAAGTACGCGAAGGATCTGCTTCGCGAGGTCGCAAGACTGAACCTGTGGGCGCTCGGCGTGCAGTTCAGCTTCAACTGCCTCTACGATGACACGTTCGTCGACCTGCTGGAGCAGGCGGGGACCACCATGGCCTTCATCGGCCTCGAGTCCCTGAATCCGCCCAGCCTCCTGTCCGTCAACAAGCGCCACAATCGAGTGGACGAGTACCGCGAGAGATTCCTGATGCTGAAGGAGCGTGGCATACTCACGTTCAGCGGGATGATGCTCGCTCTCGACGAAGATACTCCGGAGTACTACAAGACCCTGCCGGAGAGACTCGAGCAGGTGGATCCGAGCGCGATCTTCCTGTCGATCTCGATTCCGATCCCGGGCACGCCCATGCACCGTCAGGTCGAGAGCGAAGGCCGGATCTTCGATCGTGACCTGGCCCACTACGAAGGCGATCACCTGGTGTTCGAGCCGAAGACCGTGACCCGCCTGCAGGTGCTGGAGGCGTTCTCCGGGCTGATGCGGATCTTCTACTCGTGGCCCAACATCTTCCGCCGCTGGGCCCGGCTGATGGTCTCGTACCTGGTGCGTGGGAAGGCGTGGCACCGCCTGCCTGGATCGCTCCCGCGCGCGCTGGTGATCTCGGCCATCTTCCTCAAGCTGTCACTGTTTCAGCGGGATCGGGCCAGGAGACGAGTGCCGCAGGTAACCTCGACGGAGGAGACCGGGCGCAAGGCCGCGTGAGGGCCGCCCCGACTGTGCAGACTCGTCCTCCTGGTTCGTCCTCTGGATGAGGAGGCCAGATCATGATTCAGGAGCGAAGGCACACGGTTCTGCTGGCGGCAATCGCGATACTGTTCGCTATGGGGCTCACATGGGCGGCAATGGACCTTCCACGAGTCATCAACTCAGCGCTACAGGCCGGGCTTCACAGCCCTGACTTCCAGCCCGGCGGCATGCCCCCGGGTCAGTCCCATTGGCTCACACCGGTTCGGGTGGCGGGCTACGCCAGCATGACGTTGGTGACCCTGGCTATGGTGGCTGGTCTGGTGCTGGAGAAGCGGCGGCTGGCCGCGGCAGGCGCCCTGGCTTTCTTCCTGCCCGTATTTGGCCACTACGCTGTCGGCATGCGTCGGCATGCTGTTCCTGGCCGGGCTTGGCGTGCTTCGCGTGGAGTGGCTCCCACTGGTGGATGTGTCCACGGACCTGCTCCGCCTGGGCGAGATAGCCTGGGCACCGTACATGGCCGTCGTGTATCCGGCGGCGCTTGTCGGCGCCGACGTGCGCGAGCTCGTGGTGTGGGTCCTGATGGGCGGCGGCATGCTGATCTTCGTCCTCGCGACCATGGAGTGGTTCCGGGTCCGGATCCAGGACGGCGCCGTGGACGGCTCGTCACCGGCTCGCTCGAGCGCGGACGGCCGGTCGCAGACGGCTCTGGCAAGGCGCGGCGTCTACCGCATCAGCCGTCACCCTCAGTACCTGGGCTGGATCGTGTGGAGCTACGGGATGATGGTCTTCCTGATGCTTCATTCCAACATGGGGAACACCAGGGTCGCATGGGGCATGCCGAACAGCCTGCCCTGGCTTGTCGCAACCCTGGTGATCATCGGTGTGGCGCTCCTGGAGGAGATCGCCATGCGCCGCGCATGGGGTGAGCAGTACGACGCCTACCGCCGGAAGACCCCGTTCCTCCTCCCACTGCCCCGGCCTCTCCAGTGGCTGGCGGCGGCCCCGTTCAGGATGGCTCTTCGCCTCATGGGGGTGGAGCGGCCCCGAACCGGACGACAGGTCGCCGCCGTCGTGGCCGTCTATCTGACCCTTCTGGTAGCCGCCTCGGCCCCGTTCGTGATTCTCGACTGGCCGCCCGGCGCCGGGTACGCCGGCTCACGCATGGGGTGGTGGACCTTCCCGTACAACGTGTGGCCGTTCCAGTGAGGCTTCGCGAGCTATAGTAGCAAGTTTGGCAGGCGGCGCAGGCGGACAAAAAAAAACGGGGCTGCCTCCGTGAGGAGACAGCCCCGATTCTATGCCGTTAGGCCTGAGTGGTTACGCGCCCAGCTTCACGACGTTCTCTGCCGCCGGACCCTTCTGGCCCTG
>JBDHIQ010000096.1:0-10142 GCA_039587395.1 Gemmatimonadota bacterium | reverse complement strand
ATCACGCAGACCGCGAAGATCTTGAGGAACTGCAGCAGGATGTACCGGTCGAGGAGTCTCATCGCCCGGCCCGCGTGACCCACCATACGCCGAAGATCCCGAGCACGCCGAACAGAACGTTCGGCGCCCACATGGCCCATAGTGGCGAGAGGATGCGGGCGTCAGAGAGCTCTTCTCCGCCGACCAGGGCCACGTAGTAGGCCGAGAAGAACCCCAGGCTCACGGCCATGACCAGCGCCAACCCGCCGTTGGGAAACCGGATCGCGATGGGAGCGCCGACCAGCACGAACACGATGCAGGCCGCAGGGATGGTGTACTTCTTGTGAATCTCCACCGAGAACTTGTTGATCTGGGTCTGGCCATCCGCCACACGGGTCCGGTAGCCGTCAAACTGGTGAGCTGCATTGGCGGGCATGGTATGCCGGGCCAGCGCGCCGTACGCCGCAGCCGCAATCGAGTCCTCGGACGTCTCCGGCGGTTCCGGTACTTCCGTTGGCTGCTTCGCTTCCACGACAAGGTCGGTCAGCGCAGAGGCGTACTGGCGACTCTCCGCCACGCCTCGGGCCAGCATCTCTTCACCCTGGCGGACACGCTCCGCCATCTGCGAGATGTTCATCTCGCGATCACTGCGCCACCCGATGCTGTCCCGTCTGAGTTCGTTGCTGACGCCCTCCACCCGCATGACCAGACGGTTGAACCTGGTCCGCTGGAAGGCCTCGGGCTCCTCCTGTCGCTGCTCCAGCAACTCTCCGTCGAACAGCGTCAGATACAGGTTCGTCTGACTCGGCCCGATCGCCATCGTGGCGCTATCGGCCTCGATGATGCGCGAGCGCGTCGGGTCCCGACTGTCGTAGATCTCGACGTCCTCCAGGGAACTGCGGACCCGGTCTATTCTCGCGACCTGCACGTAGAGCTTTGTCGGGAGAACCTCATTGACGGCCTGCTCGCGCATCGTGAACGTGGGTTTCTTCTGAGCGATGCTTGTCAGCAGCATCTGAAGCCGGTGGTTCGAATCGGGAAGCACGGAGTTGTTGAACCACGTCATGGTGCCGGCCAGGAGCGTGGCGACCACCAGCAGCGGGATGAGCAGTCGGACGAGCGGGATGCCGCTTGCCTTGATGGCCGTGATCTCGAAGTCCAGCGCCAGCCGATTGAACACGTAGAGGACGGCGATCAGAACCGCCATCGGAAACGTCTGGGCGAGAATGAACGGAATGGAGTACAGGAACACTTCGCCAATGATCGACCAGTGCAGACCCTTGCCGACCAGGCCGCCGAACCGCTTGGCTACCTGGTCCAGCAGCAACAGAAGGGTGAGACCGGTCAGCGCGTAGATGAACGGTCCGATGTGCAATCGAAACAGGTATCGCGAGAACGTACGCATGTGTGCCAGACTAACGGCAACTCCACAGTTTGTCAGGAACATCGAACCGTATACGTTGCGTGCTGTTGTACCGGAATGCGTACCGCTGGATCCCACGGCCGCGGATTGGACCTTGAAGCCTCGGCGACGGGTACTCCAGATTGCCCGATTCCACCCGGACGGGCTGCCCGAATCACAGAGACGGGAAACTGAATAGCGGAGGGCATGGCGCAGACAACGCAGGCTCGAGCAGGGCGCATCTTGTGGGTGGATGATGAAGTGGATCTCCTCCGCCCCCACCTGATGCTGTTGCGATCCGAGGGATACCAGGTCGACGCGATCATGAACGGGCAGGACGCCCTCGAGCTTCTGCGCGGCGAGACGTACGACCTGGTGCTGCTGGACGAGCAGATGCCCGGGCTGCGAGGGATCGAGGTTCTTACGCGCTTGCGGCGGAGCTCCCCGCGACTGCCTGTGGTAATGGTGACCAAGAGCGAAGCCGATTCCACCATGCACGAGGCCATCGGCAGGCGCGCGGACGACTACATCGTCAAGCCGACCAGCCCGCGCCAGGTTCTGTCCGTCGTCACGCGCCTCCTGGCCGGTCCGGCACTGCAGCATGAGCAGATTGCGCGCGACTTCACGCGCCGCTTCGGAGAGTTGCGAGAGAGCGCGAGCCAGGCCACCGACTGGCCGGACTGGGCCCGCCTGTACTCCGAAATGGTCGACTGGGATCTGAGGCTGGAGGTGGCCGGCGAATCGGGACTTCGCGAGGTGCTCGAATCCCTCTCTTCTGATGTGCGAAGGGGCTTCTGCGATTTTGTCGCAGAGCGATACAGCGAGTGGGTACACGAGGGCGGGGACACCGGGCCGACGCTGTCCGTGGACGTGCTGCCGCGGTTCTTCCGGCCGCTGTTGGTCGAGGATCAGTCGTCCCTGCTGATCGTCATGGACTGCATGAGGCTGGACCAGTGGAGAGCCATCGTCCCCTTGATCAGCGATCTCTTCGAGGTGGAGGAGACGCTGTACGCCTCAGTTCTCCCGACCGCGACGCCGTTCGCCAGGAACGCGATCTTCAGCGGCCTCTTCCCCGATGAGCTGGCAGAGCGGTGGCCCGAGTGGTGGGAAGGCGGAGACAAGAAAGGCTACAACACGTTCGAGGACGAGCTGTTCGAACAGTTCATCGGAGAGCTGGCAGGTCGCCCGTTTCGGACCCACTACGAGAAGATCTTCTCCGGTGAGGACGGAGAGGCGATGCTGGCACGACTCCCCGGCTACCTGTCGGACAGCTCCAGCACGGCCCTGGTATTCGGGTTCGTGGACATGCTGACCCACGGCCGCAGCGAGTCCAAGCTTCTGTGGGAGATGGCGCGGGATACGAGTGCGCTCCGATCCCTCACCGTCACGTGGTTCGAACGCTCCGCCGCCTGGGAAGCGCTGCGGGTAGCCGCCAGCAGGGGCGCCCGTGTGCTGTTCACGACGGATCACGGCTCGCTGCACTGCCACCGGCCCGCCACCGTGTTCGCCAAGCGAGACGCGACCGCCAACCTGCGCTACAAGTTCGGCGATGACCTCCGGGTCGAGAACCCGGGCGCCGTGTTTGCCGCATCCGATGCGGATGACCTGCGGCTTCCTCCCGGGGGAATGAAGCGGAACTACCTCCTGTGTCGGGACGACTACTTCTTCGTCTATCCGACCAAGCTCAGGGAATACCAGCAGCGCTACCGCGACAGCTTTCTCCACGGCGGGATCAGCCCGGAAGAGATGATCCTCCCGGCCGCGCTACTCACTCCCCGGTAGCGATGACATCTCCCCAGCAACGCGGCGAGTCCTGGTCCCTGTACCGGCGCCTTCTGGGATACCTGCGACCGTACGCGTGGGTCTTCGCCATCGGTCTGGTTCTCACATCGATATCGGCCATCCTGGATGCATTCAGCTTCCTCCTGCTGATTCCGTTCGTGCGCTCGCTGTTCGGAATGGGTGTGGCCCTGCCCGAAGGCGGTCGCAACGCGGCGGAACGGTTGATGAACTGGGTGACGGGAGACCTGCTCGGCGCCGCAGAAGGGCTGGATGCGTTGCGCCTGGTGTGCGTGATCGTGCTCATCGTGCTGGTCTTCAAGAACGTGTTCCTGTACGCGGCCAAGTTGATCGCGATTGCCGTACAGGAGAAGACCGAGCGGGATATGCGGGATGACGTGTACCAGCACCTGGAGAGGCTCCCGCTGAGTTTCTTCCATCGCTCGCGGGCCGGCCAGTTGATCGCGCGCGTGCTGACCGATACGCGCCAGACCAAGTCCATTGTGACCACGACGCTGTCGGATACGTTACGTCAGCTCGTGACGGCCCTGGCGTACCTGGCGGCGCTGATGCTCCTCTCGTGGCGTCTGACCATCGTCGCGCTGCTGGTCGTCCCGGTCATCGTATTGGCGATGGGGCCTATACTCAGACAGCTCCGGCGTCGGTACCGGGCCGCGTGGGATCAGCAGGGCGATCTGGTGAGCGTGCTCGAGGAGACGGTAGGCGGGATCCGGCTCATCAAGGCCTACGGAACGGAGGAATACGAGGGCCGGCGGTTCAAGGAGCGGTCCAGCCGGTTCGCCAGCGGTCTGATTCGCGCGGCGGCGATCGGCGAGGCCGCTTCGCCCCTCTCGGAAGTGCTCTCCTCCATAGCTGCGCTGACGCTGATCTGGGTAGGCGCCGGTTGGGTGCTCGGTGGGGGAGTGCTGACCCCGGAGCAGTTCGTCGCATTCGTGACCATTGCGCTGCGCATGGTGTCACCGGTGAAGGCCGTCTCGACGTTCCCGGCCAGAGCGCAACAGGGTCTGGCCGCTGCCGACCGCTTCATGGAGATCATCGACCACGCTCCGGAGCCCGATGCGGAGAAGGTCGGGCAGCCGGTGCGGACCATCGAGCGGGAGATTCGCTTCGAGAACGTGTCGTTCGCCTATGAGGCGGACACGCCTGTGCTCCAGGACATCGATCTGTCGGTGGCCATGGGCGAGGTCGTGGCGCTCGTGGGGCCTTCCGGCGCCGGGAAGAGCACGTTCGTGGACCTGCTACCCAGGTTCCTGGAACCGGACAGCGGTCGCATCCTGATCGACGGGACCGATCTCCGCGACGTGTCGCTCGGCTCACTTCGCCGTCTGATGGGGATCGTCAGCCAGGAAACGGTGATCTTCAATGACACGGTGCGAGCCAACATAGCCTATGGGGGCGCGCAATCCAGGAGCCGCGCGGAGATCGAGGCGGCGGCACGGGCGGCGAACGCGCACGAGTTCATCGTCCAGATGCCGGAGGCGTATGAGACCAGGCTTGGCGATCGCGGCGTGCGGCTCTCCGGAGGGCAGCGGCAGCGAATCGGGATTGCCCGCGCCATCCTGCGAGACCCACCGATCCTCATCCTGGATGAGGCGACGTCTTCGCTGGATACGGAATCCGAACGCTTGATCCAGTCGGCGATCGGACGACTTCTCGAGGGCCGCACCGTGTTCGTGATCGCACATCGTCTGTCCACCGTGCAGGGCGCCGACCGGATCCTGGTACTGGAGCGCGGCCGTATCGTCGACTCGGGCACTCACGCGCAGCTTCACGCCAGAGACGGAACGTATCGTCGGCTGTACGAACTACAGTTCGGCGTCTGGTCAGACGAGCCTCCGATACCGGGTGGAGTGTGAGACTCGACGGGCCAGCCGACATGGCGGCATACCTGGGGATCCGCTCGTTAGACGCCGCATGCGGCGCCCTCCCCGAGGCCTGGGCCCGGCGTTTGGGCCATGGCCTGGGCCGTCTGGCGCATCGCCCCATCGGGATTCGGCGTGAGCTGGCGGAACGCCAGATCGCGGCGGCCTTCCCCGAGCGTTCCAGGGAATGGGTCCACGCCACGGCACGCTCCGCATACCTTCATTTCGGGGTGGAGTCCTGCGCTACGGCGCACTACGCGCGCCGCCCCGCGGATATCGTGGAGCAAGTCGTCAATCCATGGGACGGCCCCTCGCTGATCGCACAGCACCTTCCCGCCGGCGGCGGGTGCATTCTCGTGCTCGGGCACCTCGGGAACTGGGAAGTCGGGGGAGCCTACCTGAATGCAGCCGGGATGCCACCAGTGGCCGTGGCGCGCAAGCAGCGTGGCAGAGTCGAGAGAAGACTGTCGAACGTTCGCAAGCAGTTGGGAATCGAGGCCGTGTACTCCTCGGACGCTCCCCGGCTGCTCAGGAGGGCGCTGGCGGACGGTCGGTTGGTAGCTCTGGTTGCGGACCAGCACGCCAGCAGCGGAGCGACGCCTGTGCGTTTCCTCGGTCGCATGGCCTCGACCTACCTGGGACCGGCTCGCCTGGCCCTCTCCACCGGCGCGCCCCTGTTCTACGCAGGGTTTGTCCGCGAAGGTGAACGCTACCGGACGATCATCGAGTTCATCGAGCCGCCGGAACCGGGCCCGGAGGCGGCGGTCGAGATGACACGGCGGTGGGTAGCACGGCTCGAGCAGGGTGTGCGGGTGTATCCCGATCAGTATTTCTGGTTTCATCGGCGCTGGAAGCTTGCGGATTGGGAGGAAGAGAACGCGGCGGGACAGGGCGATCGGGAACGAGCCGGACAGGATCACGTAGGAAGCCAGAGTGGTGAGGAGGTGATGGAGTGACCTACACGTGATCTACATCGGGATCCCGGCGCGTAACGAGCGGCAGACTATCGGTCCGCTCCTGTGGCGGATTCGCGAGCTCCTGCTGCGGCGCAGCAGGGACTTTCAGGTCGTTGTCGTGGATGACGCCTCGACGGATGGGACAAGCGAGGCACTACTTCCGTACCAGCGTGTCCTGCCGCTAACGGTCCTGCGGAACGAGGCGCGGGCGGGGTACGCCGCCAGCCTGGAGAAGCTGGTGCGGGAAGTCGTTCAGCGCTCCGACTATCTGAAACGAGACGCCCTCGTGACCCTGCAGGCCGACTTCACCAACGCGCCCGAGGACATTCCCGAGCTTGTCCGCCGGTTCGAGGGTGGCGCGGATCTGGTCGTGGCGATGACACGCTCAGAGGGGGCGGCCCCGCGCCGGGTCCGACTGGCAACGGCCGGGGCACGGTTGGTCGGCAGATTCATGCCGAGTCCGGAAGGCATCGACGACACGCTTGGCAGCTTCCGGCTCTATCGGCTCTTCACGCTGGCCCGGGCGATATCCGATCTTCCGGACGCGGAGGCGCGACTCCTCTCCCACGAGGGCTGGGCGGCGAACGCCGAACTCCTGCTGCGGGTTCTCCCCCACGTGCGACGTTTCGAACAGGTCGAGTCGCAATTGGACTACAGCCGGCGCTACCGGGACAGCCGGCTCCACGTACTGGCGGAGCTCAGAGGGCTGCGCGGAGTGTCGCGCGACAGACAACTGCGCGAGATTGAGAAGGAGTCAACCCTGCCGGCAGCGCCGAGCTGACCGGGGGTGTTTTGCAGGGCACCAGGATGAAAATATATTGCCGTCGGCGACTTGGAATAGATAGAAGCACCCGGTTGTCATACACTGTTGTCATATATAGATAACGAAGGAGGTACGGTTGAACGGACAGCGATACTCGCCCGGCGATATGGACCGGGCTCGAGACGAGCTTTTCAGCCATATTCAACGCTGCGGCGTGCTGGAGGCCGATGTAGACCAGCGCGGCGAGTGGTTTGACGATACGATCGAGTACCTGGCCGAGAGGTATCCGGAGCTGGCGGCGGCGGACCTGGCCTCTCTGCGGGCCATGGGCGAGCGCTACTGCGCCCCGGCCATTTCCCACGGGGCACCGGACGGCAGGGAGGAAGATGGCGACAACGAGAGCGGTGAGGTGGACGACCCCGAGCCGAGCGAGGCAAGCGTAGTCTGATCGATCCTCTGTCCCGGTCCGAGCCGGGATCTGACCCGAACCAACCTTACCCCGGCTTCGGTCCCCGTCGTCGGCTGCCGAGCGCGGCCTGCGGGGGACCGACAGTGAGGATGCGTCTCGCGATGGCCGCATCCTGATGGATCTGTCCGCCCTCCTCAGACTGCTTGCCGTGCTCCTCCTGGTTGCCGCCAACGCGTTCTTCGTGGCGGCGGAGTTCTCCCTGGTCCAGGCTCGTCGTCGCCGCACCGAAGAACTCACCGGTGTCGGGGATCGGCTGGCACGTGCGGTGGACCGGGCGCAGCGCGACCTGGATCGGGCCATCTCCGGGACCCAGCTGGGAATCACCCTGGCGTCCCTGGCACTGGGGTGGATAGGCGAGCCGGCCGTGGCCCGGCTGGTGGAAGCCGGTTTCGTCGCGCTGGCAGTACAGGCATCGCCTGCCGTAGTGCACGGAATCTCGATCTTCATAGCCTTCTCGCTCATCGCCTACCTGCATGTGGTATTCGGCGAGCTGCTGCCCAAGACCGTTGCCCTGAACCAGCCCGAGCGAGTGAGCCGCATCGTCTCCCTTCCGTTACTGGGTTTTCATCGACTCCTCTCTCCGGCCATCTGGTTGCTGAACAGGTCGTCGGATTTTGTCCTGAGGGCGTTCGGATTGCGCACCGCTACCGCGAAGGAACGGGTCCACAGTCCGGAGGAGATCGAGCTGTTCGTCCAACAAAGTCACGCGGAAGGCGTGGTGGAGGAGGACGAGCAGGCGATGATCCACGGGGTCTTCGAGCTGACCCGTACCGTTGCCCGGGAGGTCATGACTCCCAGAACGGACATCGTGGCCGTGGAGGCAGATTCCACTCTGGACGAAGCCATTCGTGCGGCCGCCGAATCCGGCTTCTCCCGGCTGCCCGTCTATGAAGACACCATCGACTCGATAATCGGGGTCCTGCTGGTCAAGGAAAGGATCTGCTTCCATGGCTCGTGCGCAGGGAAGGGGAGGGCACGAAATCACGGAAGCTGGTTCGCGATGCCGTCTTCGTCCCCGATACCAAGCCCGTGGACGATCTGTTGTCGGAGCTTCGGCATCAGAAGGTGCACATGGCCATCGTGGTCGACGAGTTCGGCGGGACGGACGGGATTGTAACCCTGGAGGACGTGCTGGAGGAGATCGTCGGTGAGATCTACGATGAGCACGACGTAGCCGTATCTGGAATCGCGATCGACCCGGATGGGCGCATCCTGGTGGATGGAGGACATTCGTTCTCGGATCTTCTCGAACAACTTGGACTGGAGGCTGAGGAAGGCGAGTACGATACGGTGGCCGGCTACGCGATCAACGCGCTCGGACGGATTCCGGAGGTTGGACAGCGTGTTCCGCTGGGCACCGGTGAGCTGGAGGTGCTGGAGCTGATCGATCGGCGTGTGACGCGACTTGAGGTGCGGCCGGGGGACGCGGAATCCGAAGTCGGGGGAGGCGAGGGAAGCTCGCCGGACCCTGGAGAAGGGACGGGCCATGAAGGGATCGAACCGTAGGGACTTCCTGCGAGCCCTTGGGCTCGCCGCCGGCGCGGGCTCCGTAGCTCCTGCCTGGCTCTCGAAGCGGGCTCTGGCTGACACCCCGTCACACCACGGGCCGCTGATACTGGACGGAGCCGCCGCACGCCCTGCCGTAGTATCCAGCAGGAACGGTTTGCAGGCGGTCGGCCGAGCGATGGAGATCCTGCAGACCAGCGGCGACACCCTGGAAGCCGTCGTCAGCGGCGTCAACATGGTCGAGGCGGATCCGAACGACATGACGGTCGGCTACGGAGGATTGCCCAACGCGGACGGCGTCGTGCAGCTGGACAGCCAGGTATGGCATGGCCCGACCCGGGGCGCCGGTGCCGTAGCCGCGCTGGAGGGCTATATGCACCCTTCGCGGGTGGCCCTGGCCGTCATGCGCTACACCGATCACGTTCTGCTGGTCGGTGCCGGCGCCGCCCGCTTCGCCCGCGAGATGGGATTCGAAAGCCAGGATCTGGTGACGCCCGCATCGCGACGCCGGTGGCTGGAGTGGCGGGCGACGCTCAGCGATAAGGACGACTACCTGTCCCCGGGCGAATCCGGTGAGCCCATCAAGGGATTCGACGATCCGGGAAGCCAGGGCGCGGCGCCCGATCTCGACGGAGAGCGGACCGGACAGCTGGATTCGGCGGACGGGGTGCGCCCGTGGGGGACTATCCACTGTTCGGCGGTGAACGCGCAGGGCGAGATCTCCGCCGTCACCACCACCAGCGGCCTGTTCTTCAAACTGCCCGGTCGGGTCGGTGACAGCCCGCTGCCGGGCTGCGGCTGCTACGCGGACAACGACGTGGGCGCAGCGGGATCGACCGGCCGTGGAGAAGCGGTGATCAAGACCATCGGAGCACACACGATAGTCGAAGAGATGCGTCGGGGTGCCCACCCTACCGATGCCTGTCTGACCGCCGTTCAGCGCATCGTGACCTGGACTGTCGAGAAGCGGTTGCTGAGAGAGGATGGCAGCCCGAACTTCAACGTGAACTACTATGCCGTCAGCAAGACCGGGGAGACCGGTGGGGCGGCAATCTGGGCCGGCAATCAGCACAGCGTGCACGACGGCCGCGAGGCCCGACACGCCGATTCCGCGTACGTATTCGAGGACGACGACGCGCAGGGGTGAGGAAAGTATGACGCCGGAATTCTGGACTTGCGAACAGTACGACAGGGAAGCCCAGCGGTTGTACGAGGAAGGCGACTACACTGCCGCCCTGGGACTCCTGAAGGAGGGACTGGCCCTCTACCCCGCCTCGCCCGAGCTGGCCGTGTCCATCGGGTACACTCGACTGGCACGGGAGGAGTTTGCATGGGCCAGGCGGTCCTTCCAGGCAGCGCTACAGCTGGAACCGGACCACGAGGAAGCGCTGGCCGGGATGGGGGA
>JBDHIQ010000095.1:0-21153 GCA_039587395.1 Gemmatimonadota bacterium | reverse complement strand
CGTGTCACCCATCGCATCGTGACCTCCGGGACTGCCCTCAGTAGGCGGCCTGAAGCTTCAGAATCCGCTCGATCGCCATCGCGGAGCGCCGCCACGTCTCCCTCTCCACGGCCAGTTGTCTGCCCCCTGATCTTGTCAGCGTGTAATAGCGCGCTCGCCGGTTGTTCCGGGTGACACGCCACTTCGTCGTCACATAGCCCTTTCGCTTGAGACGTTGGAGCGCCGGATAGAGGGATCCCTGGTTCACCTGGAACGTGTCATCGGACATCTGCTGGATTCGCTCGGAAATCCCCCACCCGTGCATGGGTTCGAGGAAGAGAACCTGGAGGATCAGGAGATCCAGGGTGCCCTGGAGAAGGTCGTTCTTCGATGGCGGCATGGTCGGTCCTTCTTCTGTCGATTGTCTACAGAAGCTCGGTCAAAAGATAGCCTCTTCCTGTAGACCGTCAACAGAAGCCGGCCGGGAGTCCAGGCCGGAGCGCCGGAGCCAGCGGGTGCGCAGGTGTGGGACGCCGAACGCTTGCGGAACAACGTCGGGGAGCGAAACCCGACCGAACGGCTGCGTCCGTCGCTCGGTCGGGCCCGGTGGAAACGTTTCCGGCGGGTCAGGAAGTAGCCGGTTTCAGCGTCCGGCCCAGCCACTCGAAGAAGGTCCGGTGCCACAACACGCCGTTCTGCGGAGAGAGAATCCAGTGCCCTTCCTCCGGATAGTAGAGGAAGCGACTCTCGATTCCCTTCGACTGCAGAACGGTGAACGCCTGCATCCCCTCCGTGACGGGCACGCGGAAGTCCTTCTGCCCGTGGATGATCAGCATCGGCGTGTCCCAGTTCTGCGCGAAGTTGTGCGGAGAGAACAGGTCATAGCTCTTGGGCCGTGGCGTCTCCCAGTACGCCCCCTCCAGATCGAAGTGCGGGAAGAACAGCTCCTCCGTCGCCCCGTACATGCTCTCCAGGTTGAACACGCCGGCGTGCGCGACGAACGTCTGGAAGCGGCCCTCGTGGTTGCCGGCCAGCCAGAACACGGTGTAGCCGCCAAAGCTGGCGCCGATGGCCCCCAACCGGTTTTCGTCCACATACGGCTCTTCGGCTACATCATCGATGGCGGCCAGCAGGTCCTGCATGGCCTGGCCGCCCCAGTCACCGGAGATCTCCTCCTTGAAATCCTGCCCGAAGCTCGGGACACCGCGCCGGTTCGGGGCGACGATGATGTACCCGTTGGCCGCCATCAGCTGGAAGTTCCAGCGGAAGGAGAAGAACTGGCTGACGGTTCCCTGCGGGCCGCCCTGCGCGTACAGCAGGGTGGGATATTGCTGGTTGGGATCGAAGTTGGGCGGGTAGATCACCCAGGCGTGCACTCGCTCCCCATCACTGGAGGTCACCCAGCGAGCCTTCACCTCGCCCAGGGTCAGCTGTCCCATCACGGGCTCCGTGTGGAACGTGAGACGCGTCGAGGAACCGCCGGCGGGGTCGACCCGAAACAGCTCCGCGGGGGCCGACATCGAGACTCGCTGCGCGACGATGAACCTCCCCGAGGATCCTTCGGCTACATCGAACGCGTAGTAGTTGACGTCACCCTCCGTCAGGCGCTCGATCTCGCCGGTCTCCGCGTTGGCGGAGTAGAGCTGAACGGTCCCCTCCACGTCGCTGCTGAAGAAGATGGTTCGGCTGTCGCTGCTCCACGCGGGGCTGCTGGCATCCTGGTCGAAGCGGACGCTGAGCTCCCGCCTCTGGCCCCGGTCCAGGTCGACCACGAACAGCCGGTTGCGATCCGCCTCGTAGCCGTCCCGCTCCATGCTGAGGAAGGCCATGAAGCGCCCGTCGGGAGAGAACACCGGGTCGATGTCGTATCCCAGCATCCCGTCGGTGAGATTCGTGGTCTGACGCGTGGCCAGATCATAGGCGTAGAGCTCCGAGTTGGTGGTCAGGGCGTATTCGGCTCCGGTCACCTTCTTGGCCGTGTACACAATCCTGGAGCCGTCATGGTTCCAGCCTATCTGCTCGCCACCGCCGAATGGGTTCAGGGGCGTGTCCCAACGCTCGCCGGGCATGACGTCGGTCGGCTCGCCGATCGCGCCATCCAGGTACTCCGCGATGAACAGATGGCTGTAGTCCGCCTCTCTCCAGCTGTCCCAGTGCCGGTACATCAGCTCGTCGATCACGCGGGCGTCGGCCCTGGGGAGATCGGGATGCACGTCCACGACCACCGGATCCAGCTTGACGCGGCTCGTGAACGAGATGTGAGAGCCGCTCGGCGAATAGCGGAAGTTCGAGATGCCGCCCGCGACGTGGGTTACCTGCCGTCGTCCTGTACCGTCGGGCCGGATCTCCCACAGTTGGGTGGAGCCACCGGCGGCGGACAGAAAGCCTATCCACTCGCCGTCCGGACGCCAGGCAGCGCTGTGCTCGCTGGCCGGGGTGTCGGTCAGGCGGAACGGATCACCACCCGACACCGGTACGAGGAACAGGTCCGCGCTGCCACGGTTCTCGGTCAGGTCGTACCGGGTCACCCCGTACGCGACGGATTGCCCGTCGGGCGACACGGCCGGGCCGGACACGCGTGGTATCTCCCACAGACGCTCGGGCGTCATGACTTCCTGGGCCTGGAGCGCCCCGCCGTACAGGGGCAGGATCAGAGCCAGGGCCGCTGTCAGGCCGAGCCAGCGCGAGCCGGGCTCGGAGGAATGCAGTCGGTTCTTCATCGTCGGATATCCTTGTCAGCTGGGTTGCTGCCTGCTTACGGTGGTGCGGACGCAGCGACCGGGCTGGAGCCCGGCGGCGATCGTCCCCGGGTAGTATAGCGGCTCCGGTGGTTCCCGAGGAACGGGTGTGCGGATTCGGACTTTAAGCCGGCTAGAGCCCGATCCGTTCACCTGGAAGGGCCACCGAAAAGCCGTTGCGCTCGATCACGGCGCGGGCCTCGCTGTCGGGTAGCAAGGCCGGATTCGTGTGGTTCAGGTGAATGAAACGGACCTTGCCTCGTTCGGTGGCCGGCAGGGAGCCCAACCGCCGCATGGTGTGCGTGATGAACGGGTGCGGGAAAGCCGACATGTCGCGGCCCGGGATCTCTCCGTTCGCGAAGAACGTCGCGTCGAGGAAGGCAACGTCCACGCCGGCCAGCACCTCTTCCAGGCGCGTTCCGAGCTCATCCCATTCTTCCCACGAATCGATGTCCGGGATGAACAACGCCGAGCGATTCGGTCCCTCGATCCGGAAGCCGACCACTTCCGAATACTCCTGGCGATGCGGCACCAGGAACGGTGTGACGCGAAGCCGCTCGGTGAGCGCGACCGGGACGCCGTCGGCCAGGTTGCGCAGCTCGAGGTTCCCGTAGCGCACAAGCTGGCTCCAGGGCGCGCCGGATTCTAGCACTTCGCCCATCCGCGGCATGGCGTACACGGGAACCCCGTCGGCTCCCAGCGACTCGTGCCCCAGGAACATCAGCCCCGTGTAATGGCCTATGTGGGCGTGCGTGAGGAAGATCCCGTCCAGTCCGGGCGTGCCCGCGGCCGGGGCCGTCTCATCAAGCAGGTGAAGCTGCTCCCTGAAGTCGGGCGTGGCCTCGAACATCCAGCGCTTTCCAGACTCCGGGTCAACCAACCCAAGGGAGGCGGCATAGTGCTGGAACGCCGGGTCATCCCAGCCGGGATGCTTCTTCACACCCGCCTGGGGGACACCTCCATCCTGCGCGATCCCGAGCACCACCAGGTACGGCGCGGCTTCCTGCCCCGACAGACCGGGTGCATGGGCGCCGAGGGCCAGGAACGCAGCCGCAAGCCCCAGGGCCGGTCTCCGCAGGCGAGGGTGTGGTTGGTTCGGCATCGCGAGAACGTAGCGCCGGGCCGGCCGGCGATCCACCGGGCCCGGGCGGTGGCCGTTAACCCAGCAAGGCGACGATTCGCTGCTGCCTGTAGGCGAAGATCCTGCCCAGCTGCCATCGCACAATCGGGAGAGCGCACCGGCTCAGCGGGTCCAGTGGAAGACGAAACCGAACATCATCGCTCATCTCTGTCCCGCCTTCCACCTGGCAAAACCGATGCGTGTGGATCCATTCCCGATACGGACCCCGGATCTGGGTGTCGGTGAACGAGCGCGGAGGGTCCCAGCTAGAGATCTCCGTCTGCCAGCGAAACGGCACGCCGAATAGCCGCAACCGGTAATCGATGAGCGTGCCCGCCTGCATGTGGATCGGGGCGGGAGTCAGGATCTCGAACCCGAGCTCGGGAGGCGTGATGCGCCCCAGGTTGGCCGCGTCGGCGAAGAACTGGAACACCCGCTCGGATTCGTGCGGCAGGACCGCGCGGGCAAACAGACGCCAGGTGCCTCCTGCTTCCTTGGGGTCTCTCGAAATGAGAACGGGGCCGCCTGCCGGCGGCCCCGCATCTCTAACCGCTGACTGTCTCTGCAACGCACTCACAGGCCGGCGTCAGATCCTGATCTTGAGACCAGCCGTCAGCGGCCAGACCCAGGCCGAGCTGCCGTCGTACAGACCGAGTTCGGTCAGCGGGCCGAACACGTTGCCGTTGTCCTTGTCGATGAACCCGATGTCGCCCTGCAAGTTCGCGAAGATCTCGAAGTTCGGCGAGAAGCCGTAGCCGATCTGGGCGCCCGCGTTGATAGCGAACGCGGTCTCCGTCTCGAGGGCCGGACCGTCCTTCACCTTGAAGCTCATGGCACCAGCGCCCAGGTTCGCGGAGAAGCGGAACCCGGTCGGCTGCGGGCGCACGAAGTGGTAGCCGAAGCTCGCGATGTAGTGCATGACGTCGACCTTTGAGTTCGGCGAAGCCAGTGCCGTTCGCACCTCAGAGCTCGACGCGGCCGAGTGTGTACTGCAGACCGAAACCCCAGTCGAAGCCGGCTTTCGCGACATCCGCCACGCTACCCGTCGGCACGGCCACACCCGCCCGGGCGTTGATCGAAAACGGCTTGTAGTCCTGGGCCACGGCCTGAGACGCGAAAATGCCGAGCAGGCCCATTGCCAGAACGCCTGTGAGAAACTTCATCTTCTGACTCATCTTTCGTCCTCTCTTTCGCTCATCTTCGATCTATGTGAAGGAGAATAGCGGCTCCGGTAGGTCCTAGCCGCGGCGCATCCGGTGTTCGCTTGCTGCCTTTCAGTTGGGCAGCAGCACCGTGTCGATGATGTGAATCACGCCGTTGCTGGTACGGATGTCCGTCTGGGTGATGGCGGACTCGTTCACCTTCGGAGTGTCGCCATCCAGCCTGATCGCGAGATCCTGGCCCTGCACGGTCGGCAGGCTGTTGCTGCTCAGCACGTCGGCGGCCAGGTACTCGCCGGGAACGACGTGATAGGTGAGGATCGCGATCAGCTGGTCTCGGTTCTCCTCGAGCAGCAGGCTCTCCACGGTTCCGGCGGGCAGCCTGGCAAACGCCTCGTCGGAACGGACCTTCACCCTGCAGAGTCTCGACCAGTCCCGCCGCCTGGACGGCGGCTACGAGCGTCTGGAAGATCCCCGCCTCGATTGCCGCCTCTACGATGTCCGGAGCGTCCGCCGGAGCGTCCGCTAGATCGTCCGCCGGAGCGTCCGCCTGGTTCTGCTCGTCACACCCTGCGAGGGCAACCACGAGCAGAAGGGGGAAGAACGCCAGTCGTGCTATGTCTCGGGCGAGCATATCGCGCCTCCTGTCTGTTCCTCTATCGTTCTCAGAAGTGGCAGATTGCGGGGGAGCGCCCAAATACCAGGGGGCTAGATCCGAACGCCCGCACCCGCTCACCGCCATGATTCTCCGTATTCGTACTACTTTCCTGAAGGCAGAATCACGGTGTCGATCACGTGGATCACGCCATTGCTGGTCATGATGTCCGCGGCCACCACCGTGGCATCGTTGATCATCACTGAACCGTCATGTGTCATGATCTTCACGCTCTGGCCCTGGACGGTCTCCGCTGACTCCAGCTTCACCACGTCAGCGGCCAAGACCTTCCCTGCGACCACGTGGTAGGTGAGGATCGCAATCAGCTTGTCCTTGTTCTCCGGCTTGAGCAGCGTCTCGACGGTGCCCTCGGGCAGCTTCGCGAACGCTTCATCCGTCGGCGCGAAGACCGTGAACGGACCGTCGCCCTTCAGCGTCTCTACCAGCCCGGCCGCTTTGACAGCGGCGACGAGCGTGGTGAAGGAGCCGGCTGCTACAGCCGTGTCTACGATGTCCTTCTCCTGCTTGTCATAGCTCTGTCCCGCGAGCGGAGCGGTCACTGCGATCAGCGCGGCTGCGGCGAGCATGGAAGTTCTCGAGGTCCTCATTGTTGTCTCTCCTTGGTTTCGGTTTGCCGTGAGCTTTCGAGTCTGTCTTGGACCACAATCTCGGCGACGATCGCCGGCCCGTGTCCAGTATTTGTCGAACAATATACGCGGATTTCTGACCCTGTCAAGGGTCTGCCCACTTTGCAGGTTTGACAAACCTTAAACAGACGACTAGAGTAGGAACTATGGACAGCAAGGCTGCGGTAGGTCCGGACAGAAAGAGGCACCCCATCGCCGTCGCGGCACGCCGCACAGGGGTCGTGACTCCGGAGCGAACCGATACCGGGCGTCGACTCTATTCCGATGGGGACGTGGAGCGGCTCGCCCTGCTTCGCCAGGCAACGACCGGCGGCTGGTCGATCGGTCAGATTGCCGACCTGTCGATCCAGGACCTGCAGACCCTGGTCGAGGAGGATCGGCTGGCGGCGGTTGCAGAAGCGGCAGAGGTCTCCACCACCCCCGGAGCATCCTCTCGGGCCGATTCCTACGTCACGGAATCACTGGCGGCGGTGGACGAGCAGGACAGCGCTCGCCTGCGAAACCTGCTGGATCGAGCGGCGTTCGAGCTCCCGGTTGCAGCGTTTACCCAGGAAGTAGTGTCTCCGGTGCTACGCAGGATCGGAGACCTGTGGCACGACCGTCAGCTCGATTCGGGTCAGGAACACGTTGCCTCGGCGGTGATCAGAGCGGCGCTGGCAAATGTTCTGGCATCGATTCGTCCGGCGGATTCGGCGCCGCGCATGGTGGTGACCAGCCCGGCGGGGGACGTCCATGAGTTGGGAGCGATGCTGGCAGCCATCGCCTCGGCCGCGGAAGGCTGGCAAGTCACGTATCTAGGAGCAGATCTTCCGGCCGCGGCCATTGCGAGCACGGTCCGACGGCGCGGTGCCCGCGTGGTCGCACTGAGCCTGATCTATCCTGAAAACGACCCGGGCATTGCGAACCAGCTCTACAACCTGCGTGAGCTGCTGGATGAAGACGTGGGGATCCTGGTGGGCGGAGCTGCCGCAGCCTCGTATGACGCCGTCGTCGAGGCGATCGGAGCCGAGCGGATCGATCGCATGGGTGAGCTGGGAGATGCATTGCTGCGCGTCGGCCGCCAGTGAACCAGGTGGGTCGAGCGAGCCGCGTGAGCAGCTAGGCTGCGCCCTCCGACAACGCCTCGTCCAGCAGGAACAGATCCGTCAGCACGGCACGCACGTGGGTGGACGCGTTGAGGTTGTCGATCAACTGCGAGCTGATAGCGGCTTGGGCCAGCACCAGGCGGACTGCGGCGCGTGCATCTCTAGCATCTCGCATGACCACGGAAGCCATCTCCCGGTACGGTCCCGCCGGCTCCAGCTTTTCTGCATCGATCATCTCGAACAGGCCGTGCTCCAGAGCGCCCAACGCCTCATTGGCGCGCTCCAGAAACTGACGCACCTGAGCGCCTTGTCGAGCCGCCGCCTCACCGGCAGCCCCCTGGGCCGCGTATGCCAGGAAGAACTCGTAGCTCTCCTCGATCGACTCGATTCTCTCCGACAATTCTGACTTCGTCATACTAGGCTCCCGTTCCCGGCCCTGGTGGACCCCCGGGCCGTTGCTGCGCCCTCACGCCCGCGGCGTATCCACCTTCCATTGGTCGGGATCATGGTGGCGCAGGTAGTCGTCACGGCCAATCCACCCCCTGATCATGGACTGCGTCATCCACCGCTTCTCCGGCCGGATCGCGAAGTACACCGTACGCCGCTGACGATCGCGGCAATACCGACTATCGCCACGACGTGGTGATACAGCTTGTGGTCCAGCGGGTACTTCGCACCTCGCCGCTTCTCGAGGTCGGCCGATCGGCGGAAGACCCCCCGCAGGCCCTGCACTCCCTCGGCCAGCTCGTCCCTGCCGATCCACATCGCCCAGAAGTCCTGCTTGAGCGTCGCGTGGAAAACGTGATAGAGGACGGCCAGCAGCAGGACCATCCCGGCAATCCAGTGAATGGTGACCCAGGCGAACTGGATCCCGGTGACCGGGAGGAACGCAGTGATGAGCAATGCGAACATGGAGAGTGCCATCAGCCAGTGGAACAGCCGCGCCGCCATTGAATGGCGCTCCAGGCGCTCGGGAATACTCCCCGGATCGGGGGCCGCCGTATCTGGCTCAGCGGATCCGGACACAACGCCGACGTAGATGGCGTGCACGACCACGAAGGCCGCTCCGGCGATGATCGCCACCCACATCAGATCCCAGGCGATGCCCAGCAGTACGTTCTGCCGCCACGGATTTGCGGCCGTGCGGAAGAACTCCATGCTTCGTCCTCAGGCCCGGGCGTCCCGGATCGATCGCCTCACGAGATTCCGCATGAGCGGCAGCTTGAAGTCGTTGTGTCGCAGCGCCCGGGTTCCCTCGATGGCCAACTCCGCGGCCGCGGAGGCGGTGGCCTCGTTCGCCGGACGGCCCCGAAGCGCCGTTTCCACTTCGTGAAGGCGGACGGGGAACGGAGCCACTCCGTTCACCACTATCCTGGCCTCCTCGATGCGGTCTCCACTCACGTTGAGCGCCGTCGCCACGTTTACCAGCGCGAAGTCCCAGGACTGCCTGTCCCGGACCTTCTCGAAGTAGAACCGCAAGCCGGCCCAGGAGCCCGGGATGCGAACTGCGGTCAGCAGGTCCCCCGGCTCCAGCACCGTCATCCGGGTGATGTCGGTGGCCGGGCCGATGAAGTAGTCCTCGGCATCCACCACGCGCTCGCCGCGGCCGTTCCAGATCACCAGCTTCGCGTCCAGGGCGATCAGGGCCGGGGCGGTGTCCGAGGCATTGACCGCCACGCAGCGCCTGGCGCCAAGCACGGCGTGCTCCCGGTTCATGGACTGACTGGTTCCCGCGTAGCAGGTATTGCCGCCCGCCCGGTAGCACGGCCAGCCACCTCGATAGTACCAGCAGCGCGTGTCCTGGGAGATGTTGCCGCCGATGGTCCCCTGGTTGCGTATCTGGGGCGTGGCCACGTGCCCGGCCGCCTCCGCCAGGACTCGGAACCGCTCGGAGATGCCGGGGTGGGCCGCGATCTCGGAGAGCGTCGTAAGCGCCCCTATCTCGAACCCGCCCGCGGCCTCACGCACGCCACAAAGCTCCTCGATCTGTTCCAACGCCACGACCGCCTCGGGACGCTTGATCCGGTCCTTGAACCAGTCCATGCTATCCAGCCCGCCGGCCAGCACCCACGCATTCTCCCCGTATCGACTGAGGAGAGCGACGGCATCTTCGACGGTCGCCGGCTGAAAGAGCTCGAATGCCGGGATCATGTCGCGTATCACAGCCATTGTCTCGCTCCTCCCCTAAACGTGGGTGTCCAGCCGCCGGTGCGGCTGCGGGCGACCTTCCAGTTCCGCGAGGATCACGTCGGTGGTGAGGGGAGTCCGACACAGGCACTTCCCTCCAAGCGCGTCCGAAATGGCCGAGGTGATGGCAGCAGCTCCGGCACCCAGCGGCGGTTCGCCAATGCCTTTCGCGCCGACCGGATTCTGCGGATCCGGCAGGTTCACCGCCGCAAACTTCATCTCCAGCGGTACGTCCAGAATGCCGGGTGGACGGGCCGTGTAGAGGCGGTGGGCAAACGGAACGCCCCACTTCGGATCGAACACCCACTTCTGGCTTCTGGCCTGGCCGAAGCCCTGCACTCCGCCTCCGTGCGCCTGTGCGGCCGCTCCGCGCGGATGCAGAACCGTTCCGCAGTCAGCCACGGCCCTGTAGTCGGTGATCTCAACGTGTCCAGTCTCGGTGTCCAGCTCGACTTCCGCAAAGCCGACGGCGAATGACCAGGGCCCCGTCTCTCTGGCGTAGTTGTCTTTCGCCACGCCCATGAGTCCCTGGCCGGCCAGCCCCTGGGCCGACCGCGTCGTCATGTCGTGGATGTCTTCCGGCAGCTCCTGGCCGCTGTACGAGCCGCCCAGTTCGATAGCCCGTTCGGCCGCTGCGCCGAAGCTCAGGCCCGTCCCCGGACTCGAGCTGCGAAACACACGGCCGTCCGCAACTTCGTACGCGTCCGGCGCGCCTCCCAGATCTTGCGCCGCGATCTCCTGGAGCTTGCGCTTCATGTCCGTGGCGGCCGCGTGATTGGCACGCGAGTGGGCGTGGGCGGTCTGGCTACCGCCCTGGACACAACTCCAGGGCAAATGCTCCGCGGTGTCGCCCCAGATTACCTGGCAGCGGTCCCACGGCATGCCGAGGACATCGGCAGCCACCCGCGCCGTATCGGCAAATGAGTGGGTTCCCAGGTTTCCGACGCCCATGTGGATGTAGAGGTTACCGTCCGGCCGGATCAACAGGAGACCGTCGTAGCCGAAAGCACCCCCGACGAAGCTGCTGAGCCCGACGCCGATCCCTGTCACCTTCGTGCCATTACGCTGGCCGCTGCGCTCGTTCTTCTCGCTCCAGCCAAACTCAGCGGCACCCAGATCCAGCGCCTCCCGCACGTAGGCGGTAGTCAGCTGGCTCTCGCCGGGACCGAAGGTGGAGTCGCTGTCGGGCGCGTTAACGCGGCGCATCTCGACACGATCGATCCCCAGCTCACGCGCCGCCCTGTCCATGAGAGGCTCGAGCATCGGGGAGATCTGCGCGCCACCCGGTTGACGTTGGGCGGATCGCGGCGGCGTGTTCGTGAACAGGGTGATGCCGCGAAACCGCATCGCCTCCGGCTGGTACAGCAGCGATGCGACTGCGCTGGCGGTCTGATGGTCCCCGGAGGCGCCGTACGGACCGTGGTCCTGCACCATGTACAGGTCTATCGCGGTGATCTTGCCGTCGTTTCGCCAGCCGATCTTCACGCGGGCCTGCTGACCCGGGCGGGCTCGCCCGATGTAGGTTTCCTCGTAGCGGGTGACGCGCAACATGACGGGCCGGCCGATCTTCTTGGACAGGAGCGCCGGCACGGCCATGATGGGGCTGCCCGCGATCTTGGAGCCAAACCCGCCGCCGCAGTACTCGCCGACGAACACGACGTCCTCCAGCTCCAGGTCGAGCATGTCTGCCAGCGCCGCCCGGGTCCGGGCGACGCTCTGGGTGGATCCGTACAGGTGCAGCTTTCCGTTCTGCCAGTACGCCATGCAGCTGCGGGACTCGAGCGGATGGTGAGTCTGGGACTGGTGGGAGATGGTCTCTTCGATCACCAGATCCGCCGCGGCGAACCCGGCGTCCAGGTCTCCCACGCTCCACTCGGCAGTCGGCTCGCCCATCGGGAGCTCATCGTCCCCCGCGGCCTCGAAGTCGGCCGTGGTCCACTTCACTGTGGCCATCTCGCGACCGACGAACGTGTTGCCTTCCACCCTGGCGTTGGGCCCCCCGGGCGCCAGGCTCTCCAGTGGATCCAGGACGAACGGCAGCGGCTCCAGCTCGAGGTCGATCGCTTCGATCGCGTCGGCCGCTGTGGTCTCATCCACCGCGGCCAGCGCCAGGATCGGCTCCCCGACGTACAGTGGCTCGTTGGTCAGCGGCTGCTCACGCGGCGCCTGTGGTTCGGGAAGATCCTCCGCCGTCAGCACCCCGATCACTCCGGGCATGGCCAGGGCCCGGCTGGCATCCAGCTTCGTCACCCTGGCGTGCGGCATGGGGCTCGGGAGCAGCTTCGCGAAGACCATTCCTTCCGGGCGAAAGTCCTCGGCGTATCTGGCCTGGCCCGTCACCTTGGCGATCAGGTCGGGCGGGGCGATGTCCTGGCCGATCAGCTTGTCTGCCACGATCCACCTCCCCTATGTGGTCCGCCCGGCGTACTCGGCGGCACGCATGGCGGAATTCAGGATTTTGTTGTAATCCCCGCAGCGGCAGAGATTGCCAGACAGGGCGTGCGCCGCTTCCTCGCGGTCGACGGCGGGGTTGTCCTTCACCATAGCCACCATCGTCAGGATGAACCCCGGTGCGCAGAACGCGCACTGGAATCCCCCTTCGTCTACAACCGCCTGTTGAACCGGGTGCAACTCACCGTTCGGTCCAGCCAGGCCCTCGATGGTGGTGATTTCGCGACCGCGCACGGCGTGTGTCAGCACCGAACAGGCGTAGACCGGGACCCCTTCGATCAACACCGTGCAGGCACCGCACTCGGCCCGGTCGCAGCCCAGCTTGGTGCCGGTGAGGCCCAGCTTGTAGCGAAGGGTCATCGCCAGGGTTTCCTGGTGCAGCACGTCCACGCGGCGGTCCTGGCCGTTCACGCGCAGCGTGACCAGCCTCTCGACGCTCCCGCGTACGGATTGGGTGGCAGCCAGGGCCCCCGTCGCCCGGAACAGGTAGCCGGACGAGGAAACGGTGGCCCCCGCGGCGATCACACCCTTGATGAAGGTGCGGCGAGAGTAGGTCCCGGGCGTGGGCTCGAGGATGAGCTCGACGTCACTCATGGATTGCCTCCAGTAGGACACAAGCGGTCAGAATCGACTTCGAATCCTGCCATCTACCAGACCTGCAGACAAGACTTCCGGACCCGTTGTGGGTCGGTCGATGACTTAGCGGCGGATACGGAGATCGACGATTTCGTAGGCGCCCAACTGGAGCGGACCCTCCACCGGCCCGCGCTGCACCTCCCACGCGTCGCTGCGGTAGACCCTGGCAGCTGCACCTCCGGGACCCAGGATACGCACCATGTCCGGCTCGCTGCCTGCGTTGTAGAGCCTCAGGAACCAACCGGCACCGTCCTCGGCTCGCTTGAGCAGGGTGACAACCGTTCGTTCCGCCTCCACCCGCACGGGCGGCTCGATGCCCGCATCGTCGCCGCGCACCGGAACGGCAATCAACGGATGGGCAATCTCGCGGGCGAACCTCTCGGAACTGGCTTCGTCATACGACTCGTGGGGTCGGATCGAGTACCGGAACTCGTGCAGGCCTTCCTGGGCCGCAAGGAAGTTGGTCTCCCAGTAGTTGGTCATCGGATACGAGAAGAGCGTCCCGTCCGGCTGGATGGTCTGCCGCCAGCCGGTCACGATGGCATCCGTGGCGATCTCGCGCAGTTGGATCATCGGTGCATCGATCGTCACCAGGGTCACGCCCACGGAGTCGTTGTGGACATCTACCCAGCGCTGCACGCTCATGTAGTTCTTCGAGCTGCCGGGCAGTTGTTCGGCCTCGGCCTGGAACGAACCGAACGGCACGTCCACCCGAACATCTGGATGATCCACTGCGAACGGGAAGCGGTACAGCACGGCTTCGGGGTCGTAGATAAGCTCCTTGTCCAGGCGATTGATGACGTCGATCCGGTCCAACCCCGCATACAGCAGGTATTCCCTCCCTATCCGGCCGCGTGCGCCCGGTGCCGGCGCCAGCGTCTGGATCGAGAAGACCAGCGGGCCCGTCTCCACCCACTCCACCGTCGCGTTCCCCGCATGCGCAGCGGCCTCGGGACTGCGCCCGGCCACGTACACGTAGTCGTTGAGTCCTTCGCCCGGCGTAACCAGCTCGGTTCCGGTCGGCCGGAACTTCAGTGAGCGGATCGTGCCGCGAGCCGGGTCCACCTCCACTCGCATGCGGCCCTGATCGATCCACGGCGCACCGGCTGCATCTCCCATGCGAATGGCTGTTGCGGCCTCCTCCGCGGCTGCCGCCTGGCCTGCCGCCTCTATCCGGTAGCGCCGCGAGCCGAAAGCGGGCACATCCGCGGCCCGGAACGCCAGGTCACCGTTCCGCAGACGCTGGGAAAGCGCGGGCTCGCCCTGCTCGTCCACCACCCGCTGTGACCCGGTCCCGTCCCACCAGTCCGGCAGGTCCGCCGCCGGCACGATCACCAGGTCCGTTCGCGGCCAGGACGCGGTGTTGATCACATCGAAGGCCGCGGCGGCGGTCGAGCCGCGGCTCCCTGCCCCGGCGGTCGGCTTGCTAACCGGCCGCCCCAGCCGTGCGGTCTCCCGAAGCCGCCGCGCCTGGACCACGGCGGAGTCCGCGAACGACTTCTTGCGCTCCCACTGGGTGAGGGTGAACTCCGCATGCGGTTCGCTGATGCTGTTCCACGAACCCCAGGTGTGCTCCCAGTAGAGCGTCACGTTGTGCCAGGCGTCATACAGTTCCTGCCCTGGAAGCGGACGCCCGAGCACGGCGGCCAGCGTCTCCGTCTGGGCCAAGGACTCCGCGGCGCGTCGGACCATGGCGGTTTCCCGCGACGAAGAGGCGGCCCCGTCCTCCCAGTAGCCCGTCAGATCGCCGCGATAGACGGGCAGCTGGGCTCCGTGCCGGGATTCGAACTCTTCGAACAGGCGCGTGGTGCCGGAGATGATCAGACGCGGCGATGCGTAGCGCTCGTTCCAGTCCCGGACGGCATCGGACAGGGTCGGATCCGGCGGTCCGTTGTCCGAACCGATGGCATACCGGAGGTGGGCGATGGCGTACGGGTAGCGCTGTTCCGCCAGCTGATCCAGGTACTGAAACACCCGGTCCTCATCCAGCCGGGTCGGGTGTGGAACCAGGCGTACCCGCCTCCGGAGATCCAGGTCAGCAGCCTCTCCTTGCCGGACGGCGACTCCCAGTAGAACGGCCGGTCTCCCCAGGTGTCCAGGAAGCTCCCGATGCGGTGGCTGTGATTCGGGCCGATAGACAAATAGCGGATACCGTGTCGCGCCAGCACGGGGACCAGTCCCCAGGTGAAGCCCGGTATGTCGCTGGTCATCTCGGACCGCACGTCCACGCCGGTCTCCCGTCCGATGCGGCGCAGCGTCTGCATGGACCGCATGAGAGACTCGTCCGTGGCCAGACCGGTCATCAGGTTCCCGAACTGGCCGTCGATCTCGATCGAGCCCGTTTGCATGCCCGTGATCAACCGCTCGCGACTCTTCGGGTCGGCGTTTTCCAGGTACGATTCGACAGCCCACAAGGACTCCGGATTCCAGACAAACCGGGCATCTGCCGGGTAGTCGGCGGAGGCTTCGGCATACCGGATGGCGTTCTCCAGATGCTCCCACTGTATGCGACGCACGTCATCCTGGTGGTGCGTGTAGCCGATGTCCACGTGGGTATGGTGCAACAGGTACAGCTCCATCGGACGAACGGGCTGGACGTGGTACGTCGTGTCGAGACGCGCCCCGGAAAGCTCCACCTCCAGCCGGGTCGGGGTGCGACTCTCCACGGCCGGCACGGGAAGTTGAAAGCGAGTGAAACCGAGGGCCACGGCCGTGTCTATCGCGCCGATGGCGCTCTTCAGCGTGAGCCGGGCGGCGCCATCGGTCACGGACATCACGTCCACGCGAACGATCTGTTCGTTGCCGTCCTCTCCGCGCAGCAGAGCGGGCGCGTTTCTCAGGGTGATCCGGGGCTCCGTGACGTCCTTGAACACCATGAACCACGTCTGGGCGCCCGCGCTCTCACCGGCCACGCGCAACTGGAGAGTGCGGCCGGTCTCCGATTCCCACAGCGCTCGCGGCACGTGCAGGAATATGAAGCCCATCGCATCGCCATACTTGTCGATGAGGGTGACACGAAACTCCGCCCTGACCCCCAGACGACCGGCCCAGCGCATGGTGCCCAGCTCCGCGGTCACAGGATTCTCGAAGCCGAGGACGGGCTCTTCGTTCACGAAGAGATCGAAGCGACGGGGACTTTCGTTCGCGTCTATCGCCGCCATGAACACGAAGGTCGCGGTGTCCCCCGCGAATCCGGCGGGGACCGGCGCCGTCTCCCAGACGATGTCGGCTTCTCGCTCCAGGGAGCGCACCAGCAGGGATCTCCCCACATCGGGTGCGGGGGAGTGATATGTGAAATCCTGTCCCCGGACAGGGCTCGCGTATCCCGGCACAAACCGGGAACGAGGCGGCTCCGCAAGCTCCTGATTTGCCAAGGCTTGCGGTTCTCCGCAGGACAGGGCCAGGGCCGCACATCCCAGGCTACACCATCGTCTCATCATGACCCCAGTCTCTGCTCCATCGGCCATCTGTTCAAGGCCTGCTCGGCGCTCCTCACGCATCGAGAACCTGATAGTCCGGGAGCATGGACCAGTTCGTCCGCCCGCTGTCACGGACGGGAGTACAGGAATGCGCTGACACCGGTGGCGTCGATCCGCTCCGTTTCCTCGTAGCCACTCAGCGCTTGTTGGAAGGGCGCGTACGGCTCGAGGCCGGCAGGACGCACCAACCAAACGCGGCGCGGCGACTCTGCATCGACAAACCGCGACCATTCATTCGCAACGTATTGGTATTCGCGGTGCGGGAGCACCACGAACACACCGGACGTCATCGTATCCTTGCTTCGCACGAAGATGACATCCGACGACGCGATTCGAGGTCTCCACAGATTCGCGAGTTGGTCCCAGTCCCGCGGATGATGGTCGGCCGCTCGATAGTGGACGACGCTTGCCACGTGGCTTGCGGCAAGAACGGCAGCCAGCACATACCACATCCTCGAACGACACAGCAATCGGGCAAGCCCTCCGCCCGCGAGGATCAGAAGATAGGGCGCGAACATCATGCAGGTCCTCGGAGCCGCGAGCCTGACGATCGGAGACAGGAGCGCGAAGACGAGCACTGGCAGGAGTGCGCTCAACAGCAGGAGGCCGCGAGGCCCGAGAGCCCAATTGGGCACCAAGCGCTCGCAACAACCTTGCACCATCGGCCACCATCGTGAGAATCCATGTTCGAGGACCAGGGCGGCCCCGAGGGAGGACACCGCCGCCATCACGGCACTCGAAGAGAGCGATGGTCGGGGCCCCAGCGTCCACAGGATAAGCGCAGCGGAAACGCTCGCTCCGGCAAGAACTGCGAGGTACGCGAGCCAACGTGAAGGTCCCTCCGTCTCAACAGCATCTTGCGGCACGCGTGGACCGGTTGACCCGACTATCACCAGGAAGCCGCCAATGACCGCGAACACGGCCATCGAGGCCAGTGCCCATGTGTTCTGCGGAGCGTAGAAAACCGGATCGAAGTGGCTCGGTGAGATGTGGAATCCAAACGACAGGTAGCCGACAAACGTGGAGAGCTTCCCCGCAACGTACGACGATCGGCCCGACTGGATTGCCGCGATGACAAGAAGCGGCGTAGCCACGGCGACGATCAAGAGCTGGACACGCAGCATTGGCGGTCCGCTGCGGCGCCGGAGGCCTTCGAGCGCCACCCAGACCATCTGCGCAAGCAGGAGGAGCCAGGCGAAGTGCAGTACCGAAAGGGCTGCCAACGTAGCCAGCACATAAAGGGCCCGTGCCCAGGAGCGCCCCCCACCACGCGCGTGCGCTTCCAGGAGCGCCCACGTCGAGAGCAGGCCAAAGAAGGCCGCCGGCCCATACATCTTGGCATGCTGTGACCAGAACACCTGCATCCCCGACAGGGCCATCATGGCCCCTGCCAGACACGTAGGAAGGGTGGCCCCGTACGCCCGCCAGGAGATCAACATGACCAGCAGGACGGCAGCGGTGCCGAGGAGTGCTGACGGCAACCGCATCGTGCCCCGGCCGTTCCCGAAAGCTGCAGTCCACGGGTGCATCATCAGGTAGTAGCCTGGAGGATGCGTCTCCCCCTCCAGCACCACGCTCCTCAGGGTCTGGGTCACATTGTGCCGCGGCCCCGGATGCGAGATCTCAGGCAGGTCTATTCCGGGCACATAGAGCTCGGTGTGATCGAGCCCGCCACGTTCGAGGTCGTCGATACGGATAACCGCCGCGACCACCAGGATGAGCGCGACGCAGACGAGTACCCTTCGCCTAGACACGTTTACCGACACAGCGATTCCATCCGGAGACTCCTGGCCGTTAACCAGGATGAGGCGTCAGTACTCTGCCCACAGGCGGTGAAGACGCTGCAGCAGCATCGTCACGGGAACCGCAGCGAGCAGTATCAGGAAGAGTTCGACCGGGTAGCGGTATCGGTATAGCTGCACATGTGTAACGTAGTAGGGGAGCGGGTAGACCAGCAGGAAGAGCCAGATGGGCGCGATGTCCCGCCAGCGGTGGCGGCTGTAATAGAGCCCCCACAGCGCAAGCAATGCGATCGGCACGTACCAGACAAGCTGTTTCCAAGTGTGATTCCTCCAGATTCCCGGACCCGTGCTGGGAAACTTGCCCCAGTAGTACGAGAATCTCTTGATGCTCAGCTTAGCGAACCTGCCGGGGTTTTCACCAATCCACTCCATTGCCTGGGTCCCCAGGTACTGGAAATACTCGCGTTCGGGGAAATCTCCTCTTCTATAGGCCTCCTTCAGGTGCATGTGTGGCGCTTCCGCCCGAACGCGCTCCTCGTTGATTCCTCCTCCCGAAGAGTAAGGATTGTTTCCGTAGAAGAGCTCCAACCCGAAATTGGGCCTCACGATCGTGGGATGTCCCAGAACGATGAAATTGCGAATGGCCCAGGGGCTCACGACAACGACAGCCGACGCCGCGAAGACGGCCAGCGGTCCGATCCACTTGCGAACCTCGATCTTGCGCAACCGCAACATCCACAGAAGAAGCAGCACGGAGTAGAGCGCCATCGTGGAGTCCGTGAGGATCAGCACGCCCGTAAGTCCTCCGAAAGCGGCGACACGGGCGATGAGATTGAGCGGCTTCTTGGAGATGGCAAGCACGATGAGAAGGCAGACGATCATCAGGGCGAGCTCGCTGTAGTAAATGCGAACTACCGAATGGAAGATCGAGCTGGGGTAGACGGCCCACAGGAGACCGGCAACGAGGCCTTGCTTGCGCCCGAAGAAGAAGCTGCCGATGACCACCAGGCAGGCTGCGGTGACGGCGGCCTGGATCGACTGAAAGAGGAACAGGACGGCCGCTGAGACCTGCGAGAATATTCCAAAGACGGCAAAGACCCCTCCGATGAAGATTGGATAGACGGGCGGGAATTTCGCTGTCAGGCCCGTGAACATCGCGAAGCCGTTGCCCTCGGCAATGTTCTTGCCGATCCCGCCGAGCTCATAACCAAACTGCCACTGATCTGGCAGCTTCCAGCTCTGGAGGGCCACCATGCACAGGACTCTCACAATGAGCGCCAGAGCGAAGACGACCAGTAACGTTCTTCCGGAGGGGGCTCTTCCCATTCCTTTGGTCATCATCTCAGGAGGACTCCCTCGCATTCTTCACTCCGCATCCCGGAGTTTCCCGTGGCGGGTCCGAGTTCATGGAGAGCCATTCACCGAAGGGTGTGACGAATCGGTTCACCGTGCAGGCCCGGCCGCAATCTCCAGTCTACAGACCTCCCAGCGCACCGCCGATGATGGCTGCCACCGTCACCAGGCTCAGCACACCCACCGCCACCCGCGAGCGACGCGACAGCAGGTAGAGCATTAAGGTGGCCCCTATCGGCACCGCAAAGGCGTAGATGTTGAGAAGCGTGAACACCACGTCCTTGAGCCACCAGCCACCGGTCAGACCGCTCAGGTCCGCCCGGGCCACGGCGGGCTGGACGACCTCGGTCGCCAGATCCTCGAGCAGAAACAGCACGACAAAGGCGCCGCCCAGCCGCAGGTAGAGACCTACTTCGGCTCGGCTGCGTTTGCGGAATGGGGCAAACACGAAGCCTGCGATAGGACGCACGAGTCGCGACAGGGTGCTGCCCGGCCGGACGTGGTGATAGAACAGCCGGAGCCGGTAGCTCCAGCGCACCAGATCTCCCACCAGCGGAACGCTGTGCAGCGGCGCAAGCTGATGGCCGAAGTTGGTGACCACGATCAGCGCGCCGACGGCCGTGATCGACTCGATGTTGCCGGTCAGCCGGGCTACCGCACCCAGGGCGTAGCCAGCCAGAACGAGGACCAGCGCGTCAGCGGTTACGCGAAACATGCCGCGCGTTCCCTCTTGGCTGGCGGGGTCGTCCCACTCCGGCCTGCGGCTCAACTCCGAACCATCGGAAACCGGCAGGAAGTCAAGCGCTACGGGCGGGATGCGCAACTGCTCCCGCTGCGTCTGACGAGCGTTGTAATCCCTCACCATCCCCTTGATGAGGAACGCATCGATCACCCACCAGAGAAGCGCACCGCCACCCGTGAGCAGCATGAGGATCCCTGTCCACGTGCGATTCAGGTAGATCCGGTGAGCCCCGAACACGCCCAGGACGCCCCACAGCACAAACGCCAGTGCGGTGCGCTTGCGCGGGTACTCGTAAAGATCGTCCAGAATCTCGCGGGGAATGGACTCGGTCATGAGCGGATTATGGCTGCTCAGGAGACTGATCGCGAGCGGGCGGTGGTTCTGGCCACAACTGCATGGAATGCGCATGCTGTGGTTTCGGTTCCGCTCAGAGGCCGTGTTTGATGACTTTCAGCGGGCGCCAGTGGCCCGGTATGACGAGAGCGACGGAAGAAGCATGACTACAAAGCGAAGAGATTTTCTGAAGGTCGGCGCCGCGGCGACAGGAGCGCTCGGTCTGGGGCTCGTGCCCCTGGCCCTGACCGGAGTGGGCAACTCCGGAGATCGCAGCCGCGACAGGCTCGCGGATGGGACGCAGCCGGACTCCGGGCACATGCAGGAGAGACCGCACCTCCGGATCCTGATCCTGGGCGGCACCAGCTTTATCGGTCCGCATCAGGTCAGCTACGCTCTGGACCGCGGCCACACCATCACGCTGAGGCTGAAGGGGGATCGCAACGACGACCTCGAAGCCCTCAAGGGCCGGACCTGGGACGTGGTGATAGACAACTCGGCGTCGAATCCGGACTGGGTGAGAGCGACGGCGCAGCTTCTGAAGGACTCCGTGGATCGCTACTTCTACGTATCCTCCCGCTCCGCATACTCGGACACCAGTCGCATCCCGATGACGGCGGACGCGCCAACGTTCACCTTCCAGACCGCCGGAGTTGCCCCGGACACCGAGACGGCGCGCCTGCCCTACGGGCTTCGCAAGGCCATGTCGGAACGCGAAGCGCAGGAGGCGTTCCCCGGCCGGGCCGCCATCTTCCGCCCCGGTCTGATCATCGGGCCCCGCGATGAGACCGATCGCTTCACATACTGGCCCGTGCGCATCCACCGCGGCGGCGAGGTGCTGGCTCC
>JBDHIQ010000094.1:0-8438 GCA_039587395.1 Gemmatimonadota bacterium | reverse complement strand
ACCGCCGAACTGGAGAGCCCGGACCCGTTCGATGGCACGTTGGTTGTCGGATACTACGAGGAGCGGCCGATCTTCCTGGAGCCCATGATCTCGCGCGCTCTCCTCCTCGAGCGGCGCTCCTTCGATCTTACGGTACCGGCGGTGCCTGGCCTGCAGGGCCAGCAGCCTACAGTGTTCCGGGCAGAGTATGATGCGGAGCAGGACGCCTACCGGTTCGCGTTTTCCGGGTTTTCCGGCGGCTGACTCGTTCCGGGGTCATCCCCCGGCCGGCTGACCTCACCGAGCCGCTGAATTCGCCTTCTTCTCCGCCTTTAGAAGCTTCTTCTCCGCCTTCAGGCGCTTCCGGGCCTCCTTGTCGCTCTCTCCCGGCCGACGCTCCTCTACCTTCACCTCCCCCAGCAGGCACACGCCGCCGATTCGAACGGTCGGTGCATCGGGATCGACGCGGCGGCCCGGTCTGCTACCGATCTCGCCCAGGATGGCGATTCCCTCCGAGTCGACGTTCACACCAGGCGGAACGATCACCCTCGCTTCGCCCAGGATGGTGCATAACATGACATCCACCTCGGGCGTGGCGAACGTGGCGTCCCGGAAGTCGAGCTCCAGTTCACCAAACACCGTGATGCCCGTGAGATTGCGGGGCGGCGTCCAGTCTCCGGTTCGCTTCGTGCTGGCAAAGATGGCGCCCACCGTGGACCGGTCGCGGCTGGGGCGCGTGGTATCGATCGCGGCCGCCGGGCGCGGCGCCGGGACGGGTATGGACGTCTCGCGCTCCGCCGTCAACGTGGGTAGATCCTGCTCCAGCGCCATCAACTCAGCGTGCGTCTGCGCTGCGAACGCCCGATCCAGGCGACGCTCGAATGCCGTCTCGTCCAGGTGGTCCGCCGCGAAATGCGCGCACAGACGGTCCACGGCGTCCTGCCTCGCCTGGGGCGATATGGGGTGACTCGGTAGGTCGGTCATCGTGCGCTGATTATCGGCGTGGGAACATCAGCCGGCAACCGGAGCCGGCACGTCGTCGGACGCCCGGGCCATTCTCGCATTCCGTTCCATGACGCTCACTCCTGTTGCGGATCGACGCGCCTTCGCGCCCACGCCAGAGCCAGGCTCGCCACCACCGCCATCAGAGCCGCCAGGGCGTTGAATCCCATGTCCTGGATGTCGAAGGCACGGTTCGGGAGAAGCCACTGGATACCTTCGTCCAGAATACCCAGTAGCGTGGTTATTACCACGGCGACAACGGCCGGCGCCGGGACCCGGCGTCCGTTTCGACGCCGCTCGCTGAGGGCCCCGTAGATGAGGACGGCCACCAGGCCGTACTCGAACAGGTGGGTACGCTCGGCCGGACCGACTCCCATCCGGACCAGCACCATCGCGTAGGCGGCCGCAACGCCGACCGCCACCCAGATCTCGCGCCGGCCGGGTCGCTTGCTCAGGCCCACTACGGCGATGGTCGCAACCACAAGCCCGAAGCCGATGGCGAACAAAATCCCCAGCAGGTTTTCTTCGCTCAGCGTCGCGACCAGCGTGCCCGCCAGTCCGAGTGTGGAGTAGATCGCCACCACGACCGCCAACGCCCACAGCCAGAGGCGTCGCTCGCGGTCGGAGGTGAAGAGAGCGTGAGAGGTCACCGGAGGGGCTATGAACCCTAGTCCGGCTGCGCGCTCGGCGGCCCGGCCATCAGCTCCCGCGCTCGCTCTGCCAGGTGCTCCATCTGGCGCTCCCGTTCATTCGCCCACCGCGGAAGTCGCAGCGCGTTCGCGACGAACGCTCCTCCGCCCAGAGCGGCGAACATGGACGGGAAGAGCAGCTCTAATCCCACTTTACCCTTCGACACCATGGCGACCAGCATGATGAGGGACATGAACAGGAACGTAGATCCCATGATGCCGATCTCCAGTGCGTTCCCCTTCCGGGTGGCCAGCCGGAGGCGGTGGCCGGCTTTCGTCTGTTCCAGCACGGCGTGGAGATTCCCGTTGCTCCATTCACGGACGCCGCCCAGCGAATTGACCCGGCCTTTCGCATCGAACGTCTGACGAAACTCGGCGACCAGATACTCCCACTCCCGATCCGTCGGCTCTCTGGGGAGTTCGACGATCCGGCCGACGGATACCGGTGCACCGAGCATCGTCCGGCGAGGAAGCGTCTCGGATCGCCGGTCCAACGTCGCGGCGGCCTGGGCTACGGACTCCGGGGCCAGACCCGCCTCGCGGCCCACGTCCTGAAGCTCTCCGAGCGTCAGGCCTTCTTTTTCCGCCCGCGCGGGCAGGTTCGCGCTCCCTGCTCTGGCGGCCAGAGCGAAGATCTCGCTGACCTCTTCTTCCGTGTACCGTCGTTCGTCAGGCATCTCGGTTCTTGGAACTGGCTGGCGGATGTACCGTGAAAACCCCGCGCGGGGATGCCGTTTCGCCGGCTAATCTGCCACCCGGAGGCACGCCACGCGAACCCGGGCTTCCACGGGCTGCCACGCGCTGATACTCTGCTCCGCAGATAGGATGGCCGACAACAGAACCAGGAGGACCCGGACGTGCTGACGCTGCTTTCCCCCGCCAAGAGCCTGGACTTCACGACTCCGTACGAAGGTCTCGCGGTTACGCGCCCGCAGCTGGAGGAAGACACCGAGGTGCTCATCGATCGCTGCAAAGCGCTCGATGCCGGCGCACTGCGGAAGCTGATGAAGCTCTCGGAGAAGCTGGGCGAGCTCAACTACCAACGTTTCCAGGACATGACTCTGCCACTCACCCCGGAAAACGCTAAGCCGTGTGTGCTCGCGTTCCAGGGCGACGTGTACAAGGGGCTGGATGCCGGCAGCCTATCGAAACAGGATCAGGAGTGGGCGCAAGGCAGGCTGAGGATTCTTTCCGGTCTGTACGGCGTGCTCCGGCCGCTGGACCTCATCCAGCCCTACCGGTTGGAGATGGGGACTCGACTGGACAACGAACGAGGGCCCGACCTGTACGCGTTCTGGGGTGACCGCCTGGCCGATGCGCTGAATGCCGAGGAGGAGAAGCGCCCCGTGCAGGCGGTGCTGAACCTGGCGTCGAATGAGTACTTCAAGGCTGTAGCGGTCGATCGCCTGAGGCCTCGGCTGCTGACCGCGGAGTTCAGGGAGCTCCGCGACGGCGAGCCCAAAATGATCAGCTTCTACGCCAAGCGGGCGAGAGGGCTCTTGGCCCGGTTCGTGATCGACCAGCGGATCGATGATCCAGAGGGTCTCAAGGACTTCCGAGCTGAGGGCTACAGCTACCGGCCGGAGATGTCGGATCCGGACCGGCTGCTATTCCTGCGCGACCAGGACTGGAAAACGGGCTAGCTGGTGCCGAAGGTCACGACCGTCTCGGTTCGCTAGAAAAGGTCTGTCTGCGCGGAGCCGTCGGATTCGGAGGGCGGCTGCGACCGGGGTCCGCCTGACCCGGATCGGGGGGAACTGCGCCGCCTTCCGCTCCACCGCCGCTGCCCAGGGATCACGACCTCCACGTTCATCGTCGGCGGCGCCAGGGCTCGCAGGGTCTCGGCGGCCAGGACCCGTTCCGAATCCGGCGCGGGCGCCCCATCGGCCTCCAGGCGCAACACGGCGTCCGCCGGCACGGTGTCCAGCACGCGGCCCAGCTCCCGCTGCAGGGCAGCCGCCGACAGCCCCTGGACCCGGAGCGGCCGAACCTCCATGGACCGGGCCTCCAGGTGTCGGAACTCCCAGCCGCACACCGCACCGCCGCCCGATGTCGGGGTGAGCTCGACCACCAGGAACCCCTTTTCCTCCCCTCGCTCCGCGAAGGCCGTTCGCTCTACCGAGCCTGGATAGAAGACCGGGGCAGGGCAGGACTCCCCCTGGAGGTCCTTCTCGAGCACCTGCCACCGGTGGATGTGTCCCGACAGGACGGCAGCGAAACCGTCCGGGACATCTCGCAGCCGGACTACGTCATCTCCGTGGCGGAAGGTGAAGTTAACAGGGCCCACGACGGCCCCCTCGAACGCCTGGTGTGTTAGCAGCAGCCGGAGCCCGGCCTCCTGTTCCTCCCAGGCGGTCTCACTCAGCACCGCCGGGAAACGGCTCCGGGCGCCCCTCCGGATGCACGGGATTCCCGAGATGGACACCATCGAGCCTGCTACGGACAGACGAACCGTCGAGGGTTCCTTAAACACATGAACCCTAGGGTGGTGAGCCAGCCAGTCGAACGGAATGCGCGAGCGCTCGTGGTTTCCCGGGACGAGGCACACGGGGATTCCCGCGTCGGCGACCTCCTTCAGGGGCTGGAAGGCCTGGTGGACAAGGCTGGACGGAACGGAAGGGCGGTGGAAGACATCACCTCCGTGCACCAGCACATCTACGTGTTCCTCCACGGTCGCCCGGCAGGCTGCCCTGTGGTTCGCAAGAAAATCGAGTCCGCGCCGGCGCCGCTGAACCCTGGGTCGGACAGGGTGATCGAAACCGAGATGAGAGTCGGCGAACAGGAGAACTCGAATGGTCGAGGGTCGGGTCATGGACTGGACGGTTCGCTGCCTCCGTTGCCATGTTCAGAACACGCCGTGAAAACCGAAGATATCCCGAAACAGGGCTCGGGGAAAGATCGATGCCTTTCTCGACCGCCATGCCGATCGTGCTCCGGATGGCTGCGCTGGCCGGGGTGCTCGTGGTCTGCATCTATGTGGGGCTGCGGGTGGCGGAGCGCATCCTGGACGGTTCGGTTCCTGCGATCGACCTTGATACTGTCCAGGCCCCGGCCGCCGCTCAGGACCCGGCCAACGTGGGGATCCTGATCGCGGGTGGCACGCTTCCGCGGCGCAACCGAAGTCCGGGGCAGGACACCATCCGGGCCGGACCGTACGCCACGTACGACGAGGGGCTGGGCCCCACGGCCGTTGCTTCCTTCTGGATCCAATCGCACGAAGTGACGAACGAGGAGTTCCGACGGTACGACGCGGATCACCGGTTCCCGAATGGACAGGAGCGACACCCCGCCGTCAACGTGACCTGGCGTGAGGCCATGAACTACGCCGCTTCCCTCGGGGGACTGTTGCCCACCGAGGCGCAGTGGGAGTTCGCGGCGCGCGGGACCGAGGGTAGGGAGTACCCATGGGGCAGCAACCCGCCTACCTGCAGACTGGCACAGTACGGCGACTGCAGGCCGGAAGGAACCGTCGAAGTCATGTCCAGGCCGGACGGAGCCACACCCGAGGGCGTACACGATCTGGCGGGCAACGTCTGGGAGTGGGTCATGCCGATCTGGTTCGAACCTGGGAAGACACCGGTGAACGATGAATCACGCAGGATGCGCGGCGGCTCCTTCGTGGACGACGCGTTCTTTCTCAGGGGATCCAATCGCAGCAACGACTTCTACGAGGGGTACGAGTACGTGACCGTCGGTTTTCGGGTGGTGTGGTCCGCGGAGGAGCGCTTCCGCTGAAATTTGCCCCGCATCCCAGCCTCGCCTATATCAGGACCTTCCGCTCAAGAAACCTGAGAGAGGGAGGGGCCATGAAGCGCCGCACGTTCGTCCGATCCACTCTTGCCGCCGCCGCGGCGGTCTCGATTCCTCGCAAGAAGTCATTTGCCGGCCTGTTCCAGGAGGCACCCCAGGTACCGCCAAACGTGGACGCGGTTACGGGTACGGGAGGGCAGGTTACGCTGCAGGGAAGCGACATCGCGGATTTGAGCGCCCGGCTCAGGGGTCGCTTGTTGCTGGCCGGAGACGACGGGTACGACCAGGCTCGCCAGATCCTGAATCCGTCGTTCGACAAGCACCCTGCGCTGATCGCCCAGGTCACCGGCACGGCGGATGTACGCACCGCGGTGGATTTCGCTCGAGACCATGAGCTGCTGCTCGCGGTAAAGTGCGGCGGGCACAGCGCATCGGGGAAGTCCACCTGCGACGGCGGGATCATGATCGACCTGTCCTCCTTCCGTGACGTTAGGGTCGATCCGGTGGCTCGCAAGGCCTGGGTCACGGGCGGCTCGCTGCTGGGACAGGTGGATCACGAGGCCATGGCGTACGACCTGGTCGCGCCCATGGGCACCGTGTCGCATACGGGAGCGGGCGGACTGGTAACCGGTGGGGGCTTCGGCCGGTTGGCGCGCCGGTTCGGCCTGTCGATCGACAATCTCACGGCCGTGCATGTCGTGACGGCCGACGGGCAGTTCCACCGGGCCAATGCAGACGAGAATGCGGACCTGTTCTGGGGCGTGCGTGGCGGTGGCGGGAACTTCGGGATTGTCACGTCGTTCGAGTTCGACCTGCATCCGATGCAGAGACAGGTCGTAGCGGGTGACATCGTCTATCCGATGGACAGGGCCGCAGACGTGTTGCGCCTGTTCGGCGAATTCGCGCACGAGGCGCCGGACGAGCTGGATTCCGGCTTCTTCGTGGCGAACCAGGGCGGAGGAAACAGCGCATCCGGCTTCTACGTGTGCTACTCGGGGCCGGAGAACGAGGCGGAGAAAGTGATCGCGCCGCTCCGGAGTCTCGGCACACCGCTGGCCGATACCGTCACGGCCTGGGATTACGTCGCTCTCCAGAAATCGGGCGATGTCGACGACCCTCGCGCCAGGGCCTCCTACCTGAAGAGCGGCTTCATCCAGGAGATGCCGGCTGGCCTCGTTTCAGCCATAGTGGAGGGTATCGGGGCGCAACCGGATCGCTCGGCGGGGGTGTTCTTCCAGCAGAGCGGCGGGGCCATCAATCGCGTGCCCGGCAGCGCGACGGCGTTCGCGAATCGTGACATGATGGGCAACCTGCTGAGTGCCGTCGATTGGGAATACGGGACGGACTCCGCGGAACATATCGCGTGGATCAAGGACTTCTGGGCGGGTTGCGAGCCGTATACGAAGGGATTCTACACGAACGATCTGGAGCTGGAGCACACCTCGGCTGCGGTCAATTCCAACTTCAGGGAGAACTCGGAGCGCCTGGTTGCCCTCAAGAACAAGTACGACCCGACCAACCTGTTCCGTCTGAACGCGAACATCCAGCCTACGGTATAGACGGTCGCGGGATCGAGATTAGCTGAGGGGCCGGCACCCGCCGGCCCCTCAGGCGTGTAGACGAGCTACGTCCTACTTGCCCAGCGGGATCTCCAGCCGCGTGTTCTCCCATTCCATGACGATCGCCCCGTCGTCGTGTGAGAACGTAAGCATCTCGATCATCTTCTCTGTCTTCCCGGGGGTCACTGAAAAGCTGCCGACTTCCGTTGCCCGCACGGCGTCGGTGATCGGGATTCCCCAGCGCTCGTAGGCGGAATTGAGAAAGAACTGCCACTCCTCTTCGCCGGGGACCGTGTAGATGGCGTAGCTGCCGGCCTCGAGCTCCACGCCTCCCACGGTAAGCGGACCGCTCAGGTGGATGGCGCTAGGCTCGTTGGCCCCCGTGCGCCACGGCTCACCAAACGGGACCAGCTTCCCCATGATCTCGCGGCCTCTGGCCGACGGGGCGCTGTAACAGAGAAGCGCCTCCCCGCCCTCGAAGGAGAATTTCAATGTGCGGAGTGGGCTGGTTCTCTCGGCTGCCTCCTCCGGAGTGGCGCCCTGCAGGAAACAGCTCAGCTCCGATTCCTGGGCCGGCTCCGGGGTGGGGACAAACAGATCGGCCGTCTGCGGGCCGGTGGTGCCGAAAGCGAATACCCCGAGGAGAACCGGGAGTACGGGAACATGATACATTGGATCGCCTTTCTGCTGACGTTACAGCGCTCAGCGTAGCGCCTTGACCTCAGCGACGGAATCTAATGGGGAGTGGTCCGAAGTTCACCTTTTCGGGGAAGAATGACATGAGCAGCCACGTCAACGCATCCGACAAAGCCGACAGTCCCTCTGCCTGGCCGGCCCTCCCGTACTCGGATTGGTCCGACACGTGCGAGACGCTGCACCTCTGGACCCAGATCGTCGGCAAGATTCGCATGGTGCTGTCGCCATGGCTGAATCACTCCTGGCACGTTCCGCTATACGTGACGAGCCGCGGACTGACCACATCGGCCATTCCTTACGCGGGGCGGAGCTTCGACATGACGTTCGATTTCGTGGACCACGTTCTCCCCATTCGCGTGAACGACGGAAGCGAGCGAGTGCTGAGGCTGCGACCCCAGACCGTAGCCGATTTCTATGTGGAGTTGCTCTCCGCGCTACGGGATCTCCGCATCGATGTCGCTATCCACCCGGTGCCGAACGAGCTCGAAGATCCGATCCCGTTCCCCGAGGACCGGGAGCACGGAGCCTACGACGCACACTCGGCGCACCGGCTCTGGGTGGCGCTGGTTCAAGCCGAGCGCGTCTTCGCCGAATTCCGCGCCTGTTTCACCGGGAAGTGCAGCCCGGTGCACTTCTTCTGGGGTAGCTTTGACCTGGCAGTCACGCGGTTTTCGGGTCGAACCGCGCCGCCGCACCCGGGCGGCATCCCGAACCTGCCGGACGTCGTCACGCGCGAAGCCTATTCGCACGAGGTGTCCAGCTG
>JBDHIQ010000093.1:0-15726 GCA_039587395.1 Gemmatimonadota bacterium | reverse complement strand
GGCTTCGAGCTCGGTTCCGAGGCGGCGCAGGCATTGGCCTGGTCGATCGGCACCGACCTGTCGATTCTGGACGCGGAGCTGTCCAAGCTGGCGTCGGTAGCCGTGGAAGGGCCGCTGACCCTGGAACGCGTGCGGGAACTGGTGCCCAACCTGCGGAAGATGGATCGCTGGGCGTGGCTGGATCTGGTGGCCACCCGCAAATACGGGCAGGCGCTGCATGAGTTGGACGGTCTGCTGGAGACGGATTCTGCGGTCGGCCTGGTGGCGGGGCTGGTCGAGCAACACCTGCTGATCGGCCTCGCAAGGGAAAGCGGCGAGGGTGGTGTGCGTCGCGTGCTGGCCGATACGGGCCGAGGCTACTTGAGCTGGAAGGCCAAGATCTACGGCCGGCAAGCCGCCGGCTGGACAGGTGCGGAGTTGCAGGGGGCCCTGCGGTTGTTCCGGCGAGCCGACAGGCAGTTGAAGACCGGCGGGAGCGACAGAGGTGTCCTCCAGGAGCTCCTGCTGAGTCTGGGCCGGCGTACAGGTCAGCCGGCATGAGCACGGTGCGAGCAGTTCTCGTCACCCTGGCGCTCCCTCTGGCGCTCGGCGCCGGCAACGGACTCGCCGCACAAGCCGGATCGGATGCGGCGCGACTGACCCGCATCGAGGCCGCCATCGATTCCGGCCACGTCGAGTCCGCGCGCAGCGATCTGCAGCAGTGGTTTGCCAGCCGGGAGATGGCTGCCAGGCGCGACGACATGGTCCGGGCGCGCTTCCTTCGGGCTCGCCTCAGCCAGGACGCAGATTTCGCGCGCGGCGAATACCTGTGGGTGGCGATTGACGGCCGGTCGGAGTACGGTGCCGAGGCGTGGCTGCGCCTGGCGCAACTGAGCCTCATGGAGGGCGACCCGAACCGTGCCGAGCTGAACCTGGACCGATTGCGTGCCGACTATCCGAACAGCCGGGTGGTCCCTCGCTCATGGCTGTGGTCCGGTCTGGCTCGTGAGTCCTCAGGGGCCTTCGAGGCGGCCTGCCAGGCATGGCAGACGGCACTCCGCGAGGCAGGCGACGGGGCTGCCGGGCAGGAGGTGGCAGAGGCCGCGCGCGCCGCCATGGCGCCCTGTGCGGCCGACGGGCTGCGACTGACGGTTCAGCTTGGCGCGTTCGGGGAAGCGTCGGCGGCCGAAGCCGTACGGGCCAGGGCGGCCGAAGCCGGCTTTGATGCCCGAACCGAGAGAGACGGCCCGCTGTATAAGGTGAGGGTAGGCACGTTCGGCCAGGCGGATGCCGCGCGGACGATGGTGCGCCGACTGGAGAACGCCGGGTTTTCCGCCGTGATCCTCGCCGCGGAAGGGTCCGGAGATGAGTAGTGAGACGTCAACCGTGAGCGGCAGGCAACCGGGCGAGAAGAACTCGCCGCTCATCCAGCAATACCTGGACATCAAGTCCAGACACCCGGATTCGCTTCTGTTCTTCCGGGTCGGCGATTTCTACGAGATGTTCTTCGAAGACGCCGAGGAGGGAAGCGGGCTTCTCGGCATCACCCTCACATCGCGCAACAACGGGGGCACGCGGCACGTGCCGCTGGCCGGCGTTCCTGTCAAGGCCGCCAACGAGTACGTGTCACGGCTGCTGAAGGCCGGCAGACGCGTGGCGATTTGTGAGCAGGTGGAGGACGCCAGCCAGGCGGAGGGGTTGGTCCGGCGTGAGGTGGTGGAGGTCATCACACCGGGGACGGTGCTGGAGGACACGCTGCTGTCCGCCAACCGCAACAACTTCGTGGTGGCCGTGGCCGGCCACGCCGGGACGGACTCCGCGGAGTCGGGTTATGGAGTGGCGGTGGTGGACCTTTCCACCGGCGAGTTCGAAACGTGGAAGTGCGGCCCCGAGGCCCTGTGGGACGAGCTGGGGCGTCTCGAACCGGCGGAGATCCTCATTCCGGATGGCCAACCGCTGGAGCGCAGCGGCGCGTGGACCACGACACGCCGGGAGCCGTGGCGCTTCGACCCGGATGTGGGGTCGGAGCGGCTGCGGGAGCGTTTCGCGGTACGAGGCCTGGAAGGCTTCGGGTTCCGCGCCACGGGCGACGAGGCGGTCCTCTCGGCGGCGGGCGCGCTGGTGCAATACCTGGAGGAGCTGCGGCCTGCGGGAGTGTCCCATCTGCGGCCCCCCCGCGTGCTGAGACGCGGGCGGTTCATGCATCTGGATGAGATGACGCGGCGGAATCTGGAAATCGTCGAACCCCTGCGCTCGGACCAGAGTGTCACCCTGCTGTCCTTCCTGGACCTGACGCGGACTCCGATGGGAGGCCGGCTGCTCAGGAGAAGGTTGCTCAGGCCGCTCGTGGGGCGTGCCGAGATCGAGGAGCGCCTGGACGCCGTGGCCGAGCTCGTGGAGCGTGACGGCGAGCGACGCGTCCTGCGGGACAGCCTGCGGCATGTGCGCGATCTGGAACGGCTTGCCGCCCGCGTGGCGGCCGCCCGCGCCACGCCGCGCGAACTGCTCGCGCTAGGCATATCGCTGTCGGTGGTGCCCGAGCTGGCGGGAGCCCTTCCGGGTCCGCAGAGCAGTCTGCTGGCGGTTCTGCTGGAGGGTCTGGATCCGCTCGCCGACGTCAGGGAGCGCATAGAGCTGGCCATAGACCCGGACGCTCCGGCCATGCTCCGCGAAGGCGGGGTAATCCGCGCCGGCTACTCGCCGGAGCTGGACCAGTTGCGCGGCGTCCGGGATGACGCCGTCGACTGGATCGCGGGGATGCAGGTCCGCGAGCGGGATCGTTCAGGGATCGACAGCCTGAAAGTCGGATATAACAAGGTCTTCGGATACTACCTGGAGGTGACCAGGGCGAACCTGGACAGGGTGCCGGAGGACTACGTACGAAAGCAGACGCTCACGAACGCCGAGCGGTACCTGACGCCTGAGCTCAAGGAATGGGAAGCAAAAGTCATAGGGGCCGACGAGAAGATCGCCGCGCTAGAGGAGCGGCTGTTCCAGGAGCTGCGCGAGGCCATCGCGGAGCACGTGGGACGCATCCAGGACACGGCTGGCCGGGTTGCCGCGCTGGATGTGCACGCCGCCCTGGCGGAGGTAGCGGTGCGCAACGACTACGTGCGGCCCCGGATGACCGACGACGCCGGGCTGGATATTCGATCCGGCCGCCATCCGGTGGTGGAGCGGGTCATCCCCCGGGAGGACTTCATTCCGAACGACACGGTGCTGAATGACGATCTGCGGATCATCATCCTCACGGGTCCCAATATGGCCGGGAAGTCGACCGTGCTTCGCCAGGTCGGGCTCATCGTGCTGATGGCCCAGGCGGGTTCCTTCGTACCGGCGGCCCACGCCAGAATTGGCCTGTGCGACCGGATCTTCACTCGGGTGGGGGCCTCGGACAATCTGGCGGCCGGGATGAGCACCTTCCTGGTCGAAATGACGGAGACGGCCACGATCCTGAACAGTGCCACCGGGCGGAGCCTCGTGCTGCTGGACGAGATAGGTCGTGGCACATCCACGTACGACGGCGTATCGATTGCCTGGGCGGTCACGGAGCATCTGCACGAGATAGGCGCCCGGACCGTGTTCGCCACCCACTACCACGAGCTGGTGGAGCTGGCGGAGCTCCTGGAGGGAGCCGGCCCGTTCAACGTGACCGTGCGCGAGGTGGGGGACGAGATCGTGTTCCTCCACCGCGTCGAGCCGGGTGGGAGCGACAGATCGTACGGGGTATACGTAGGTCGCCTGGCGGGTCTTCCGCCACCGGTGGTCGCACGCGCCGCGCAGATCCTCAAACAGCTGGAAAACGGCCCCTACGGCGTCGGAAGTCGAGCCACGCGGGTCAGGGAAGAGGCCGTGGATCAGCTCTCCCTGTTTGCCGGACCGCCATCGTCGCCGGCTCTCGATCGACTCGACGAGCTGGAGGTGGAGCGGATGACTCCGCTGGAGGCCCTGAACGCGCTGGCCGAGCTGAAGCGATTGACCGACGCGACGGATGACCCGTCGTCCGGCGGATCTTCCGATGCCTGACACCCGCGGCCCGCTGGGTAGTGGACGCCTTCGACTGGCCATGGTGCTGGTGCTGGCCGGAGCCTGGGTCTCCGGAGGCTGTGCCGACACCGTCCGGCCCGTGCTGGGCGGCTTGAAGATAGGAAATTCCAAGGGGCCGTTTCACGTACCGGTGCTGGAGACCGAGCCGCTGCCGTTCGAGTACCCCGCGGACGCGTGGGAGCAGGGCGTGGGCGGTGAGACGATGCTCAAGATCCACATCGCCTCGCATGGCGGCGTGGACTCGGTTCGGGTGGAGAAGTCCAGCGGGCATGCGGGACTTGATTCGGCGGCCATAGCCGGCGCCCTTCAGCTGAGATATCGTCCGGCCCGGCAGGGGGATGAAGCCGTGGGGATCTGGGGATACCTGCCCGTTCGCTATCCGATGCCCGAAAAGGCCGATCCACGACCGGGGAAAGCAGCCGACAGGCCATGAGCCGAGCGACACCCGCAGGGTGTTTCGACAACGTGCTGGAGGCGATTGGCCACACGCCGCTCATCCGATTGCGTCGTGTGGTCGAGGGAGCCCGTACTCCCGTCTGGGTGAAGGCCGAGTCCCTCAACCCGGGCGGATCCGTCAAGGATCGCATCGGCCGGGCAATCATCGAAGCGGCGGAGCGGGAGGGGCGCCTGCAGCCCGGAGGGACCGTAGTGGAAGCCACCTCGGGTAACACCGGGGTCGCGCTGGCCATGGCGGCGGCCGTGAAGGGCTATCGCTGCGTGTTCACCATCCCCGACAAGATGAGCCTGGAGAAGATCCGGTTGCTGCGGGCGCTGGGCGCCGAGGTGATCATCACCCCGACCGTCCCGGCCGACGACCCGGAATACTACGTGACCGTCGCAAGGCGGATCGTAGAGGAGACGCCGGGTGCCATCATGGCGGACCAGTTCTACAATCCCGTCAATCCCGACGCGCACTTCCAGTCCACCGGACCGGAGATCTGGGAGCAGACGGAGGGGAGGATCACGCACTTCATCGCTTCCCCGGGCACCGGGGGAACCATCACGGGGGTCGCCCGCTTCCTCAAGCAACAGAATCCAGTGGTGCAGGTCATCGCCGGAGATCCCGAAGGCTCCATCTTTGCCCACTACCATCGAACGGGAGAGTTGCTGGAGAGCGAGCCGTACCTGGTAGAGGGTATCGGGGGAGACAAGATCGCGGACGCGATCGATTTCAGCGTCATCGACCAAGTCTGGACCGTCCCCGATGACATCGCGTTCGCCATGGCTCGCCGCCTCACGCGGGAGGAGGGTCTGTTCAGCGGAGGCTCGACCGGTTTGATCGTGCACATCGGGGTGGAGGTGGCACGCGCCGTGGACGATCCGGAGGCCTGCATCGTCTGCCTGTGGTGCGACTCCGGCGAACGCTACCTCTCGAAGCTGTACGACGAGGAGTGGCTGCGGGAACACGGGTTTGCGGATGGTGAAGGGTAAAGGGACGTGAGCGATCCGCGGCGGCTTCGGGTGGGAGTCCTGTTCGGCGGCCAGTCCGCCGAGCACGAGGTCTCCTTGCAGTCCGCGCGCAACGTGATCGAGGCCATCGACCCGAAGAAGTACCAGGTCGTGCTGCTCGGCATAGACCGGGCGGGTCGCTGGCACCTCGAGAGCGCGACGCGCTTTCTCCTGGATGCGGAAGACCCGCGACGCATCCGGCTTGGCGAGGGCGGAGAAGACGTGGCACTGGTGCCGGGCGATCGCTCGGATCTGATACGGTTGGGCGGGAGCGGGCTGGAGGAGCCTCTGGACGTGATCTTCCCCGTACTGCATGGACCGTTGGGCGAGGACGGGACCGTGCAGGGTCTGCTGCGGCTGGCCAACATCCCGTTTGTGGGATCCGGCGTGCTAGGCTCCGCCGTGGCCATGGACAAAGATGTCGCGAAGCGCTTGCTCAGGGATTCCGGAATTCCCGTAGCGGACTGGGTGAGCCTCCGCCGGCGTGATCCGGCCCGCCCGGATTTTGCCCGCCTGGCCGAGAGGCTGGGGCTGCCGCTGTTCGTGAAGCCGGCCAACATGGGCTCTTCCGTCGGGGTGCACAGGGTGGCCGATGAGGACGCGTTCGAGGCGGCCGTGAAGGATGCGTTCGCCTACGATCGCAAGGTGCTGGTCGAGGAGCACATCGACGGACGCGAGATCGAGTGCGCGGTGCTGGGAAACGAGGCCCCGCTCGCCTCCGTTCCGGGCGAGATCATCCCGCGACACGACTTCTATTCCTATGAGGCCAAGTATCTGGACCAGGAGGGCGCGGACCTGGTGATTCCGGCAGACCTGTCGGAGGACGATGCGCAGCGGGTGCAGGACCTCGCGATCCGGACGTTTCAGGCGCTGTGCTGCGAGGGCATGGCCCGCGTGGATTTCTTCCTGCAGCCGGGTGGCAGGCTGCTGGTCAACGAGCTGAACTCTATCCCCGGTTTCACGCGGATCAGCATGTACCCCAAGCTGTGGGAGGCCACGGGGTTGGGTTACTCGGCCCTGGTGGACCGGCTGATCGAGTTGGCCCTGGAGAGAGGCGCGGAAGAGTCGGCTCTCCGCTCCACGGCCGACCTGTGATGAAGGAGCAACGGCGTGGTCCCGGGATGCCCGGGTTTGGCGGACGCGGTTCTGGAGGCCGTGGATTCGGTGGCGCCAGCTTTGGCGGCGCGGGAATAGATCTGTCCCTCAGCATGTGGGTGAAGCGGCTGCTGATCGCCAACACGGCCGTCTTCCTGGCTATGGCGGTCGGCGTCCTTCCGGCCCGCTGGGTCGTGCCGCTGTTCGGCTTCTCGGTCCAGGACTTCCTGATCCACCCCTGGTCGCCGATCACGTACATGTTCCTGCACGGCGGTTTCTGGCACCTGTTCGTGAACATGCTGGCCGTCTTCTTCTTTGGTCCGCCGCTGGAGCGCAAATGGGGTGGGAAGTACTTCATCAAGTTCTATCTGATCGCCGGGATCGGAGGCGCGCTCTTCTCGCTGATCCTCTACCCACTGATCGGACCCAGCCTGATGATCGGGGCCTCGGGCGCCGTGTTCGGCCTGCTGATGGCATTCGCCATGAACTGGCCCGATGCGCCCATCTACATCTGGGGCGTCCTGCCGATAAAAGCGAAGTACTTTGTCGGAATCCTCGGTCTCCTCTCGCTGTTCGCCATCCCGACTGGAGGCGGTGGCAACGTGGCCCACTGGGCCCACCTGGGCGGCATGGTCACGGGCTTCGTGTACCTCCGGTTCGGAGACCGGATCTCTCGCGGCGCAGAGCGCCTGCTGTTCAAGGACAAGGGCCCCAGGGTCACGGTGGAGCAAGGCGATGCGCCTGCGTACGCCAGCAAGAGCAAGCGTGCGCGGCGCCGACCGCGGGCGGACGGCGACTCGCTGGACCGTGTGGACAGCATCCTGGACAAGATCCGCGAGGAGGGAATCGATGCGCTCACCGACGAAGAGCGCGAATTCCTGGACGAGATGAGCCGCCGGTATCGGGAGACCCCGAAGCGGACCTTTCACTAGTCCCGCGATGGTGTGTCCCCTTCCGGGGTTTCCGAGGCCCCACCGCCCTTTTACAATGAGTCCCCCTCCATGGAGCGGTGCGCCGAAAGCCGGCGATCCGACCAGGAGAGATCAAGAATAAACCACACATTTGAAGGAGGAGGTTGATGGCGTCGTTCGCCGAGACCTTTGAATCGCAGAACGTCCGTAACGTTGTCGTCTTCGGCCACGGCGGATGCGGCAAGACCACCCTGACGGACGCGATCTGCTACATCGCCGGGTCCACGAACCGGAAAGGCTCCGTCGAGAAGGGCAACGCCCTCACCGATTTCACACCCGAAGAAGTGTCCCACGGAGTCTCGGTCAACCTGGCCGTCGCACACGCGGTGTGGATGGACACGAAGCTCAACCTGATCGACACTCCCGGATACCTGGACTTCTTCGGAGAGGTCATGGCCGGCACGCGGGTCGCAGACGGCGGTCTGGCCGTCATCGATGCGGTCTCCGGCGTGCAGGTGGGCACCGAGCGGGCGTGGGCGGCCTGCGATGCTCAGGAGATGCCGCGCGTAGTGTTCATCTCGATGATGGATCGCGAAAACGCGGACTTTGACAAGACGTTCCGGCAGATTCAAGACAGCCTGTCGGCCGCTGCGATCCCCGTGGAGATTCCGATAGGCGCGGGGCACGACTTCCGCGGGATCGTGAATCTGTTTTCGCAGAAAGCCCACATGTACCGATCCGGATCGGACCGGGGCGACTACGATGAGAAGGACATCCCCGAGGAGCTCCAGGCGCAGGTGGAGACCTATCGGGAAGAGATGATCGAGACCATCGCGGCCACCGACGACGAGCTTCTGGAAGCGTACCTGTGGCGGCTGCCATGCTCCGGGGCGAGATCTTCCCTGTCTTCTGCGGTTGCGGGGAGTCGGGCCGCGGCGTGCGCGCCGTGATGAACAAGCTGGTTGAGCTGCTCCCTTCGCCAAAGGAGGTGCCACCTCAGACCGCGGAGAAGGCATCCGGGGATGTGGTGGAGATCGAGGCCAGCGACACCGCTCCGGCCTCGGCGCTGGTGTTCAAGACAACTTCCGAGCCCCACGTAGGCGACGTCAGCTACTTCCGGATCTACAGCGGCACCTTTACGAACGGGATGTCGCTCTACAATCCCGCGCATACCGTGTCGGAGAGAATCTCGCATCTGGCCGTGCCGGCCGGCTCGTCTCGACGAGAGGTCGAAAAACTCCACGCCGGAGACATCGGCGTCGTCCCCAAGCTGCGGGACACGCACACCGGAGACACGCTGTGTGCCGACTCGCGGCGCGTCACGCTGCCCGGTATCGACTGGCCCGAGCCTGACATCTCGCTGGCTGTGCATGCGCACGCCCGGGGAGATGAGGACAAGATCAGCAGCGGGCTCTACAAGCTCCATGAAGAGGATCCGACGTTTCAGTCCGGCTACGACGCCGAGCTGGGGCAGACCATCATCCGTGGTCTGGGTGAGCTCCACCTGACCGTCGCGCTGGAGAAGCTGACCCGCAAGTACGGCGTGCACGTGGATACGGAGGAGCCCAAGATCCCTTACCGGGAGACCATCAGCCGCCAGGCCGAGGGCCACGGGCGGTTCAAGAAGCAGTCGGGTGGCCGGGGGCAGTTCGGGGACTGCTGGGTGCGACTCCGGCCGCTTCCGCGGGGCGGCGGGTACGAGTTCGTAGATTCCATCAAGGGTGGAGTGATCCCGACCAAGTTCGTTCCAGCCGTCAACAAGGGCATCCGAGAGGCGTCCGAGCGGGGCGTCATGGCCGGGTATCCGCTCGTCGATTTTCAGGCGGAGGTGTACGACGGCTCCCACCACTCCGTGGACAGCTCCGACCTGGCGTTCCAGGTCGCCGGATCCATAGCGTTCCAGAAGGTTGCGCGCGATGCGGGCCTGGTGCTTCTGGAGCCGATCATGGAAGTGGAAGTGGAGACGCCGGAAGCGTACATGGGCGAGGTGATGGGAGACCTCAACCAGCGGCGGGGTCGCGTCCTGGGGATGGAGTCGATAGGGAACCGCCAGGTCGTGAAAGCGCTCGTTCCGCTCTCCGAGCTGTACAAGTATTCCGCGGCGCTCCGATCCCTGACCCAGGGACAGGCGTTGCACCGCAGGAAGTCACACGGCTACGAACCGGCGCCGCCGCACGTGGCGGAGAAGGTCGTGGCGGAGGCCAAGAAGGAAGCGGAAGAGAACGCGCACCGCTAGCGGGAACGCGGCAACTCGATCGTGGCGAGGATGTAACGTTGGCAGGTCACAGCAAGTGGTCGAAGATCAAGCGCCAGAAGGCTGCGAACGACAAAGCCAGGGGCAAGCTCTTATCAAAGCTGGGTCGCGAGATCGCGGTGGCCGCGCGAGAGGCCGGTGGCGATCCATCGTTCAATCCGCGCCTGCGGACGGCGATCGACAACGCCAAGGCGCAGAACATGCCCGGGGAGAACATCGACCGGGCCGTCCAGCGCGGTACGGGCCAGCTCCCGGGCATGAGCTTCGAAGAGGCCGTCTACGAGGGCTACGGCCCGGGTGGGGCGGCGCTGCTATTGGAGTGCCTCACTGACAACGCGAACCGCACGGTCGCCGAGCTGAGGCACCTCCTGGACAAGAAGGGCGGCAAGCTCGCGCAGTCGGGTGCCGTGGCCTGGATGTTCGAGCGCAAGGGACAGATTCTGATCCCGGCCGCGTCCTGCGACGAGGAGACGGCCCTGGAAGCGGCGCTGGAGGCGGGAGCCGAGAACATGGAGACCGAGGCCGACACCTACATCATCACTACATCCCCGGCTGACTTTCACACTGTGGAGGCAGCGCTGCGCGAGCGCGGCCTGCCGATCGAGGAAGCAGAACTGGCCATGGTGCCTACCACGACACTCCGGGTCGAGGGACGGCAAGCCGAGAAGCTGATCCAGATTCTCTCCGAGCTGGACGAGCATGACGACGTGCAGAACGTGTACTCAAACGTAGATCTGGACGACGAAGTGCTGGCCGCTCTGGACGCCTCCTGAGGAGGGTGATCGACTGCGCATTCTGGGAGTGGATCCCGGCACCAGGGCGACCGGGTACGGGGTGATAGAGGGAACCGTTGGCCACCCCCGCCTGCTGGAATGCGGCGTCATTCGACCGGACAACAAGGGCGACCTCACCCGCCGGCTGGTCGATATACACCAGGGACTGCTCGAGCTGATAGACCGCTGGACGCCGGACTGCGTCGCGATCGAGGGCGTGTACGCGGGCCAGAATGCGCGTACCGCGATGGTTCTGGGGCACGCGCGTGGCGTTGCCGTTCTGGCGGGGGCGTTGCGCGGCCTGGAAGTTCTCGAGTATCCGCCTGCCGAGGTGAAAAAGGCCGTGGTGGGAACAGGGGCGGCGACCAAGCAACAGGTAGGCTTCATGGTCCAACAGCACTTCCGTCTCAAGGAGCCCCCACATCCCAGCGATGCGGCGGACGGCTGCGCGGTAGCCCTCTGCCATATGCTGGCCGCGATGGGAGCCGGCGGAGCGGCGGCGCTGTCCCGGGGAACCCCTTCATGATCCGCCGGGTGCGCGGGATTCTCGAGTACACAGGGCCCGGCGAGGTCGAGGTGCTGACCGCGGGCGGCGTCGGTTACGAGCTTGCCGTGCCGGTCACGCTGTTGGACCGCCTGCCCCCGGTCGGGGGTGAGGTGGATCTCCACGCTTCGCTGGTCGTACGGGACGACGCCCTTGAGCTGTACGGGTTCGGGACCACCAGGGAACGCGACCTCTTCCAGCGCCTCCAGGGAGCCAGCGGCGTAGGCCCGCGCCTGGCTCTCGCGCTGGTCGGTGCCATGCCGGATCATCGGCTCGTGAACGCCATTCGGCACAAGGACCACGCCGTTCTACAGACGGTGAGCGGGGTGGGCAGGAAGACGGCGGAGCGCATTGCCCTGGAATTGGCGGACAAGCTGGACGACCTGGTCACGGAGGCGGGTGACCTGGAGCCGACAGCCGGCAGCCAGGCCGCCGTGCAGGCGCTGCGCGCGTTGGGGTATGGCCCGGCGGAGAGTCAGGCGGCCGTGGCGCGGGCACTGGAGTCACTGGGCGGAGCCCCGGACGATGTGCCCACGGAGGACCTGATCAAGCTGGCGCTTCAGCATGCCTGAGGGCCCTGGCGACATGCCGATGCGTCCGGAAATCACCACCCCCGAGGAGCTGGACGGCGACAGCATCATCGAGACGTCGCTCCGGCCTGCCAGCCTGGCGGAGTTCATCGGCCAATCCAAGGTCAAGGAGAGCCTGGAGGTGTACATCGAAGCGGCGAAAGGGCGCGGCGAGGCCCTGGATCACACGCTGTTCTTCGGTCCTCCCGGGCTTGGCAAGACGACGCTGGCCATGCTGCTGGCCAGCGAGCTGGACGTGAACATCAAGCTCACGTCGGGGCCCGTGCTCGAGAAGCCCGGCGACCTGGCCAGCCTGCTGACCAACCTGGGTCCACGCGACATCCTGTTCATCGACGAGATTCACCGTCTCCGTCCCGTGATTGAGGAGTTCCTCTACCCGGCCATGGAGGACTACCGGATCGAGATCCGGCTGGGCGACGGACCAAAGGCGCAGACCTACTCGATGAAGCTGGACCGGTTCACGCTGGTGGGGGCCACGACCCGGTTCGGCCTGCTCACCGCACCCATGCGGGCCCGGTTCGGAGTCATCGAGCGCCTGGGGTTCTACCCGACCGAGGAGCTGGAGAGAGTGGTTTTGCGCTCGGCCGGCATTCTCGACATCCCGGTGACGGCGGACGGGGCCCTGGAGATAGCCCGCCGGTCCCGCGGTACGCCGCGCATCGCGAACCGGCTGCTCAAGCGCGTCCGGGATTATGCGCAGGTTCGCGCCGACGGCCGGATTGACGAGGAGACGGCCGCGCAGGGGCTGGAGATGCTCGATGTGGACGAGTACGGTCTGGACCAGATGGACGCCCGGATCCTCCGTTCCATCATCGAGACGTTCGAGGGAGGCCCCGTGGGGCTGAACTCCCTGGCCGTAGCGGTGGGAGAGGACGCGGGCACGCTGGAAGAGGTGTACGAGCCGTACCTGATCCAGAACGGATACCTGCAGCGGACGGCCCGCGGACGCACCGCGACCGCCAAGGCCTACCGGCGCTTCGGCTACGCGCTCCCCGGGGAGCGACAGGGAGGGCTGTTCGAGGATGGGGCGTAAAGGCTCCGCACCCTCGATCGAAGAACGGCCGGAGCAGCGGACGCCGCGTACCGGGGACTTCGACTATCCGCTCCCGGAGACGCTGATAGCGGATCGTCCCGCCCCGCGGCGGGATGCCAGTCGCCTGCTGGTAGTAGATCGGGAACGGGAGCAGCTGGAGGACCACCGGTTCCCGGATCTGCGCAACTTTCTGGCGGACGGGGACGTGCTGGTGCTGAACGACACGCGCGTGTTCCCGGCGCGACTGCTCGGACGCAAATCGACGGGGGCAAGGGCGGAGGTGTTCCTTCTCCATCCCGTGGAGGAGCCGACCGGGTCCGGTCCGACCGCCGGCGCGCACGCCGGTCCGGAGGCGGACGCCGCGCCTGCCCGCTGGGAGGCTATCGTTCGGCCGGGAGGAAAGCTGAAACCCGGTCGCCGTGTCGTGGTAGGGGACTCGCTGGAGATCGAGATCGAAGACTCGATCCCGGGTGGCGGACGCGTGGTTCGGTTGATCGGTGACGGGGATCCGTGGGAGCTCATCGAGAGGTTCGGGCAGGTGCCACTCCCTCCGTACATCCGTCGCGCCGGCGACGCCGCAGACGTCGAGCGTTACCAGACGGTCTACGCCAGACATCGCGGCAGCGTAGCGGCCCCGACGGCGGGGCTCCATTTCACACGGCCGCTGCTGAACGATCTCGAGGCCGACGGGGTCCGCCTGCTGCGGATCACCCTCCATGTTGGCATAGGCACCTTCCGACCGGTGGATGTCGAGGATCCGCGCGAGCACCGGCTGCAGGCCGAGCGTTACCACGTCGACCCGGAGACGGCCGCCGCGCTGAACGCAGCGCGCCAGGAGGGAAGACGTATCTGTGCCGTGGGGACCACCGCCTGCCGCACCCTGGAGTCGGTGGTGGGTGCGGACGGCCGGTTCCGTTCCGGAGAAGGGCAGACCGACCTGTTCATCTTTCCGCCGTACGAGTTCAAGGCTGTAGACCTGCTGATCACCAACTTTCACCTGCCGCGGTCCAGTTTGCTCATGCTCGTGACGGCGCTGGCCGGTCACGACCTGACCATGCGGGCGTACAGGCACGCCGTGGCCGAGCGCTATCGGTTCTACTCGTACGGCGACGCCATGCTGGTGGTATAGGGTAGCGATGACGAGATGAGCGAACTCACGCGTGCGGTGAGCGGCCAGTTTCACCTCGAGGGGACTGACGGCATGGCGCGAGCCGCGGTGTTCTCCCTGGCGCGCGGCCAGGTAAGAACGCCCTGTTTCATGCCGGTCGGCACCCAGGGAACCGTGAAGTCCCTGACTCCCGAGGACCTGGAGGGTGCGGGTGCGGAGATGATCCTGGCCAATGCGTATCACCTCTACCTGCGACCGGGGCTGGAGGTCATGCGTGCCGTGCGCGGGCTGCACGGGTTCAGCCACTGGTCGCGTCCCATCCTGACGGACTCTGGAGGGTTCCAGGTCTTCTCGCTGGCCCGCATCAACCAGGTGGACGACGAGGGGGTCACTTTCCAGAGCCATATCGACGGCTCGCGACACCGGCTCACACCCGAGACATCGATCGAGATTCAGGCCACGCTGGGCTCGGATGTCATGATGGCGCTGGATGAGTGCCCCCCCGGCCAGGCGAGCCGCGAGGTGGCCCGCGAGTCCGTCGAGCGCTCCCTCAAATGGTTGGCGCGCTGCCGTAGCCGGCACGCGGACCTTCTCCAGGAGGATGGAGCAACCGGTGCAACGGCTCCGGGCCTGCTGTTTCCAATCTTCCAGGGAGCATCACACGTGGATCTCCGTCTGGAGTCCCTGGAGCGGACGCTGGCCCTGGGCGAGTGGCCGGGATTGGGCATCGGTGGTCTCTCGGTCGGCGAACCGAAGGATGTCACCCTGGAGATTCTGGATCGCTGTGCAGCGGATTTCCCGACACACATCCCGCGCTATCTGATGGGCGTAGGCTACCCGGAGGATATCGTGGAGGCCATCCGTCGCGGCGTGGACATGTTCGACTGCGTGGCGCCGACCCGGAACGGGCGCAATGGCACAGCGTTTACCTCGCACGGGCGGGTCAACGTGAAAGTGGCCCGGTTCGCCGCCGATGAACGCCCCCTCGACCCGGCTTGTGACTGCGAGTGCTGTCGTCATTACTCGCGGGCCTACCTCCGGCACCTCTTTGTGTGCGATGAGCTGCTGGGCCTGCGGCTGCTGTCGCTGCACAATGTGCGCTTTCTGATCCGATTGACTTCCGAGGCACGCTCGGCGATCCTGCGGAACGAGTTCGATGGGTGGTCCCGGGCATGGCTGCAGCGCTACCGCGCGGGAGAACAGGCGGACTGAGCCAGGACTGAACCGAGAAGGAGCTGATTTTGATCCTCAACATGCTCATGGCGAGCCCGGACGGGGCGCCGAACCCGATGGGAACGTGGTTCATGATCTTCGCCTTCATCGGCATCTTCTACTTCCTGCTGATTCGCCCTCAGCGCAGGCAGCAGAAAGAGCACGAAGAGATGGTGAAGCAGCTGAAGAAGGGAGATGAAGTCGTCACGATTGGCGGCATTGTGGGTACCATCGTGCACATTCAGGACGACCGAGTCACCATCAAGTCGGCTGAAACCCGCCTCGACATCGAACGCTCCAAGGTCAGCCACGTCTCGAGCGGGGGCTGACGGTCTCCGGCGGACGGGAAAGAAGCGGGGAACGAACGGATAGGACCGCGTGAGCCTGCGGGAAGTACGGTTGCTGGGCGACCCGGTGTTGCGCACCGACTGCGAACCGGTCAAGGAGATCGACGCCGACGTCCGACAGCTTATAGACGACCTGGTCGAAACCATGTACGCGGCCGACGGAATCGGCCTTGCCGCCCCTCAGGTGGGCGTGCCGCTGCGGGTCTTCGTATACGACGTGAGGGATGACGATGTGCCTCCGGGCGTGCTGGTGAACCCGGAGATCGTGGAACGAACCGGAGTGGTCAAGGAAGAGGAAGGTTGCCTCAGCATCCCGGGGCTGAGCGAGCTGGTGGAGCGAGCGGCCCGGGTGGTCGTGCGCGGCCTGGATGCAGACGGGGAGCC
>JBDHIQ010000092.1:0-10080 GCA_039587395.1 Gemmatimonadota bacterium | reverse complement strand
CGTGGGCCCGTCCAGCATGTCCGTCCGCTCGATTGCCGCCCGCTGCGTGGCGGAATCCCCGAACACGATCTCGAACGCCAGCGTCCGCTGGTTCACGTCATCGTAGGAGCCCGCGAGCTCCTGTAGCGCGGACAGCCGCTCCGCCGCCAGCGCACTGTCCGCGTGGAGCCACGCGGCCAGGTCGTACCAGTGCAACTGGTAGGGGACGAATCGCGGCGCCAGCTCGATGGCGCGCTGTAACGCACCCTCCGCCTCATCCAGGCCCACAGGAAGGTGGCGTCCGAGGTGGAAATACGTGTCCGCCAGCTGGAACCACGCCTCGGCGTCGTCGGGGTGACGGCGAACGGCGTCACGCAGCGCATCGATTCCGTCCAGCGTGCCGAGCGACATGGACTGCGAGGCGCGGACCAGGACGGCCTGGCGGTCTGGCAACCGATGTGCATAGCGGGCCGCCCGATCGGCAGCCTCGGCCACCAGTGGATTGAACGTGCTGGTGAGCCACCCGTAAGAGTTTTCCAACCGGTAGTTTGCCATGGCGAACGTCGAGTCCGCCTCGATCGCCCGCTCGTAGGCTGGCACTGCCGACTCGAAGTCACCCCGGCGATAGTGAGCCTCGGCCTCGAGATAGGCTTTCAGCGCGTCCAGCGACGGTGTCGTCACCGCCGCCAGGCTCATCGCGGACGTCCTCAGCTCCTCGTCCGACAACATCTCCCGCAGAACCGCGATCGACAGCCGGTCGACGAGGACGAACATGCTGTCCGGGGCGCCCTCTACCTGTCCGTGGCCCAGCGGCTCGCCCGATGCGGAGTCGTACACGTCCGCCGACAGCCGCAGGTTCGATCCGGTCGAGATCACACTCCCGGTGAGCGTGTAGCGGGCGCCGGTGGCGCGCGCTACGTCGAGCTGCGAGGAGAGATCGGTCGCTTCGTCCCCCCCTCCCAACTCTTCCCAGCGAGCCAGGATTGTCTGGCTGGCTATAGTCCGGAGTCCTCCGGCGCCCTCGAGATTGGCGGACAGGGCGTCGACCATCCCCTCGCGCCACAGCTCGAGTCCCTCCCCGCGGACGCTGAACGGCATCACGGCGATGGCCGGGGCGGCGTCGTCGCTGGCTACGGCTACTGTCGGGGCCAGGGTTTCGCCCCGGTCCTTGAAGAGAACGTATGCTCCGTGAGGTGAGGGACTTCTCCGCGCGAGAGAGACTCCTTCAGCTCCCCCGCCGCGATCTCCCACGAGCCAGGCAGTTCTTCCGACTCTTCCTTGCGATCGGTTAGCGGATGCGATTGCACCCACGCGGTGGCCATGACGACGATGAAGCCGATGACGAGCAGGATCAGGGCTACGGGACCGACCCACGCAGGCAACTCGAAGGTGCCGCCCAGCGTGTCGATAAGCTGAAGAACGATCCACGACGCGGCCAGATAGCCGACCAGAACCTGGACGAAGCGCCCCTTCTTGATACGGGACCAGAGGCTGTCGTTGCTCATTTGCTGTTCACGGGATTTATCGTCTCACACAGCTGCGCGCGCCTTCTCCGACTCACCCGACTGCTCGTACGCACGAGCGAGCTTCAAGCGAGTCATCGGCTCCGTCCACACCGAGCGGTAGTAGCGCACGGCCTCCTCGAAGTCTCCGCGCTCGACGTGCAGATCTCCGATCAGGGTCGGCCAGTAAAAGCTGCCGTTCCGTAGGGAGGACTCGAGAAGGCTCCGTGCCTCCTCCAGGTCACCCTGCTTCCACAGGGAATACCCGTGTACGGCCTCGCTCAGCCGGGCCACGAACTCGGCCTGGCCGGTGTTCTCGGACTCGCGCGCCGCCGCCTCCCGCGCTTCGAGCGAACCCAGCGCCCCGTCCAGTAGCCTGGAATCACCCTTGTCGATGGCATAGAGCGCGATGCAGTACGCCGGGAAAGCGTTCGGCGCATCCATCGCATCGGGGCTCATGATTCTGGCAAGCTCGTCCTCGGGAACCGGAACCTCCCAGCTCGCGAACGACCACGTGGAGCACTGCTGCCAACCGGCAAATACTCCGGCCTCGCGCTCCAGTCGGTCCAGGTACTGCCCGAGCTTGCCGTGCGCCATGGGCAGATCAATCCGACGGCCTGCCACGAGCGGGAGAAGCTGGTCTCGCCCCTTCAGTTCGTCGAGCATGATCTCCGTCATGGGCCACAGGCGGGCGTCCTCGCGCACGCTCGACGCCATCGTGCGCATGCGCAGATCGGACATCTCTCCGAGCTCGACAGTCGCCTCCGCCCGTGAGGCCGAGTCTCCATACGCCAGCGCGAGGTAGAGTTGGCCCTGCCGGTAATTGTGGTCCTGGGCCACCCGTCCGTACGCCTCCACCCGCTCTGCCGCGAGCGTGCTGTCATAGACCGAGAACGCGAGGTCGGTACGGTGGATCCGGTAGGGGGCAAACTGGGGGTCCAGCTCGACCGCGCGGGCGAACGCCTCGTCCGCGTCCTCCCAGCTGGCAAGGGAAAGGTTCGTCTCGTGGTAGTATGTCTCGCCGAGCAGATACCAGGCTTCGGCATCGTCCGGGTACTTCCGCACCGCATCCTCCGCGAGCTCCACGCCTTCGTACGTCCCGCCCGTGGCATCGATGCGGACATACAGGGCTGCCCTTGCCGGGAGTCGGTCGATGAGCTCGGCTGCCCGTTCCGCGCTCTGCACGCTCAGGGGGTGTCCCTGGTAGTTGCTCCACCCATACGTGCTGGCTAGCCGGTGGTATGCCAGGGCGAAGGTCGTGTCAGCAGCCACCGCGCGCTCATAAGCCTCTGTCGCTCCCGTGAAGTCCGACTCGCGGTAGAGGGCCTCGGCCTCCAAAAAGGCTTTTAGAGCCTCCACTGAGGAGGTCGTGATGCTGGCCAGGTTCAGCGAAGGCAATTCCACCTGGCCCGTTTGGACGATGGCTTCAATCACCTGGATCGACAGCTGATCGACCAGCGCCATCACATCATCCGGTGAGCCTTCCACCTGCGAGTAGCCGAGCGATTCTCCGGTCCCGACGTCGTACACGTCCGCAGTGAGCCGGACGCTCGATCCGATGGCTACCGCAGAGCCGAGCAGTGCGTAACGGCCACCGGACTCGCGTGCGATCGCCAGACTCACGGCCTCGTCCGCCCGATCATCGTCGCCGATCTCTTCGTCCCAGCGAGCAAGCACGGTCCTGCTGTTGATGGCCCGGAGGCCGGCGGCGCCGTCCAGGTTGGTGGAGAGCATGTGCACCATGCCCTCGCGCCATTCGTCCAGGTCGGAGCCGCTCACGCTGAACGGCAGGACGGCGATCCCCGGGACCGCGTCGTCCGAGGCCACCAGCTCGGTCGGCGCAAAGCTCTCACCCCGGTCCTTGATCACGACGTACAGGCCGGCCAGCCCGAACATGACCGAGAACGCGACCACTCCGCCCAGCAGGGCGCGCGCCCAGGTCAGGTGTGGGAGCTTGCCGGCCGAGAGGGATTCCTTGATCTCGCCGGGAGCCACCTCCCAGGACGAGGGCACCATATCGCGCCGCTCGAGCCGCTCCGTCAGCGGGTGCGATTGTACCCACGCGGTGGCCGTGACGATGATGAAGCCGACCACCAGCAGGATGAGCGTGACCGGACCGATCCATTCGGGGAGCTCAAACGTGCCGCCCAGCGTGTCGATCAGCTGGAGGACGATCCACGACGCGGCCAGGTAGCCGATCAGCACCTGGACGAGGCGGGCCTTCCGTATTCGCTCCCAGAGACTGCCGTTGCTCATCTAGCGCTCACCGGGTTACGAGCCAGAGGTTTCGAGGTTGTCCATCAACCGGGCCAGCGCCTGCTTGGCCTCCTCCACCATCGGCTGCAGCTCGGGATCCGCGTTCACCCATGCTTCGACGAAGTCCTGGTAGGCATCCCTCGCCTGTTCCGGCTGGCCGAGGTCCTCGTAGACCTTCCCGAGGTAGTAGCTGGCATGGTGATACTCCCGCCACCAGAACGAGCGCAGGTAGCGCTCGGCCTTCTCGGGCCGATCCAGTTCCATGTACAAGCGGGCCATCCACCAGCGCTCCACGTCATTTGGCCGGGCCATCTGTTCCAGCGTCGCAACGGCTTCCTCGAGATCACCCCTTCCCCTGTGACCCTGTGCTTCGAGGAAATGGACCAGGTCGGTGATGTTGCGGATCGCATTGTCCTGGAACTCGGGATTCGGTGGCTCCGTCTCCCACAGGTTCAGCATGTCGCGGGCTTGCTGAAGCAACGACTCGTAGGTTGTCCAGTCTCCTCGCTCTGCGGCGACGAGCGCCTTGTAGAACGCCGGACAGTTGAAGAAACGGGGCTCCAGCTCCAGCGTGACCGAGTCCAGGGCCGCGGTTAGCTCGTCTTTCACTGGAAGCCCGAGACTGTAGGCATCGCCCAACCGGCAGATGCTCTGAGTCTCGTCGACCGCCGGGTCGGCCAGATAGCCCAACCCGCCTTCCAGCTTCCCCTGGCCGTACACCAGGTTCTGGTACAACCGGTTGATCGCGCCTCGTCTCTCGTCGGTCGGCACCTCCTCGTAGATGGAGAGAATGACGGCCTCGCGCATGGGGGCGAATCGTCCGTGGTAGAGACCTTCCGAGAGAACACGATACCTGTCCTCGCGGGGGATCGACGGAAGCTCCTCCAGTCGCGCCGCACGCGTAGTCGAGTCGCCGAAGGACAGATCGAAAACGACCTGCATGGGAGGTATGGTCGAGCTGCCGGCGCCTGCTCTCACCAGCTGCTCCATGCGCGCCGCCGCCTTCGCACTGTCCGGATCCAGCCACATGGCCAGATCCACCCAGTGAATCAGGTACGGCGCGAAGTTCGGATCGAGCTCGACCACGCGCGCGAAGGTCTCCTCTACCTCTTCCAGTGTTACGGGTATCCTCGGGCCACTGTGCAGATAAGCGTCCGCCAGCTGGTACCACGCCTCGGCGTCATCCGGATACCGGCGCACCGTCATCCGCATGGAGTCAATCATCGCGAGGTTGCCGCGCGACAGCTCGTAGTCGGCGCGCAGAAGCAACGCTTCGCGGGCCGGCAGTTGATCGGCGAACTGTCTCGCACGATTGAGGGCGTCTCTGCGTGCGGGGCTGCTGATGCTCTCGGCCCACCCGAAGGAATCGTAAAGCCGGAAGTGGGCCAATCCGAACGTGGAATCCTGTTCAATGGCGCGCTGGTAGAGCGGGATGGCCGCGTCAAAGTCGCCGCGTCGGGAGGCTGCCTCACCCTCAAGGTAGAGCTTGAGCGCCGGCACCGAGTGCGTTGTGATCCGCGCCAGATCGAACGAGGACTGCGAGGCCGCGTCCGAGTACAGCGAGCGCAGCACCTCGATGGACAGCTCGTCCACCAGCACGAAGATGCTGTCCTGCGATCCCTCCACCTGCGCGTCCCCGAGCACCTCGCCCGTGCCCACATCGTGGACGTCTGCGGACAGGCGAACGCCCGAGCCACTGGAGATCACGCTGCCCAGCAGCGCCCAGCGGGCTCCCGTGGCCTGCGCGACATTCATGGCCGTGGCAAGATCCGGCGCCTCTTCTTCACCCACCGCATCGCGCCAGCGTGCCAGCACCGTGCGGCTGTCGATCGCCCTCAGGTCGGCCGCACCGTCCAGGTTGGCGGACAGCGCGTCCACCATCCCCTCGCGCCAGATGTCGAGACCTTCTCCTCGCACGGAGAACGGCAGGACGGCCAGTGCCGGTGCCGCGTCGTCGGACGCCACCAGCTCGGTAGGCGCGAAGCTTTCGCCGCGATCCTTGATGACCACGTAGAGGCCGGCCAGTCCGAACATCACGGAGAACGCGACCACGCCACCCAACAGTGCGCGCGCCCAGGTCAGGTGCGGGAGCTTTCCGGCGGAGAGGGCCTCCTTGATCTCGCCGGGCGCCACTTCCCATGAGCCCGGGACCTTATCCCGGCTCTCCAGTCGCTCCGTGACCGGGTGGGACTGTACCCACGCCGTGGCCATGACGATGAGGAAACCGACGACCAAAAGGATGAGGGTTACGGGGCCGACCCACTCGGGCAGCTCGAACGTGCCTCCAAGCGTGTCAACGAGTTGGAGGATGATCCACGACGCGGCCAGGTAGCCGATCAGCACCTGGACGAGGCGAGCTTTCTTTATGCGATGCCAGACGCTGTCGCCACTCATAGCGGCCGAATGTAGGGAAAAGTGGGCTTGTTCGGAAGTTTAGGCGGACCAAAAGGCTTGGCCGGGTGCGCCTGCGGGCTCAACCGCGCGATGTGTCAGTTAGCCCTGGGGTGGAAACGCCGGTTGGCCCGGCCAGGTTCTGCCGGTGGACGAGTTGCCGCTGGAAGCGCCGGAAGGAGCCGGCTGGAAGCGTCGGTCAGACCCGGCCGCCTTAGAACCGCCGGTGGCCGCCGCCGAACCGCGGGTTCACGACGTTGGAGAAGATCGAACCGAACGTGTAACTGAAGCCGAAGTCAAGCTCGAACTCGAAGCCGGTGAGCAGCTCGCGCTGTCTCAGGAGAATGTCATCACGGCTGGCTTCCCCGGCCGGCAGGTTGAACTGGTCACGCACGCGTTGCAGATCCCCGCTCAGCTCGAGGGAAAGACCCTTGAAGAGACGAACGCCTATGCCACCGCGGAAGATGAGTCGATTCTGAGCCGGATCGTCCAGGAACACGACCATTTCTGCGCCAGCCCCCGCCGATCCCCACGGTTCTTTCACGTCGAGACTGATCGAGACCCTGGTGTCGAACTTGGTCTCCTCCGTCTTGAAGTAGATGGTCTCTTCGATCCAGTTGAAGTGGTTGATGCCCACGGTTCCCTTGATCAGGAGAATGCGCCGATTCGACTCTTCGTACGGAAAGATGTTGTACTCGATGGCTGGAGCCAGCCGAGCGACGAGATCTTCGTTGCTGTACAGGGAGTGAGTGACCGACGCCTCCCCACCGGCGGACCAGTGCCCACCGAGGCTCCACACAGCCTGCGTGTATGCGTCCCAGTTGCGCCGGATGCTCGTCACGGTTTCGGTCGAGTCGATCTCGAACTCGGACCGTGAGTACCGCCCGCTCAGCGAGAATGTGAGCTTGAGGTCCTCCGTAACACGGTAGGCATAAAGGCCTCCCGAGGTGGAGAGGTCTTTCTGACGATCCTCACCCTCGAATCCCAAGCTTCCGCGAATCCGAAACACCCAGAAGTCCCACGGATCGTCTTCCGGCTGCGCGACCGCTCCCGCCTGGCCGGTAGATTCCTCGTATCCGATGTCTACGCGGTCGGCGAACGGGGTGCGGGCGACGTACCTCATGAGGCCCAGCTTGATGGTCTGGGTCATCGCCAGCAGGACCTCGGCTTCCGCCAGATTGGCCCGCGTGGAGGTCTCGAGCTGGTCGTCGATCCCTTCGAAATCTTCCTGGCCGATGAAGTCCATCGTGAACAGGGTTCCACGCCCGCCCGTGCTTTGTGACGTGATCAGGAGGTGTACCTGGGACTCTTCCCGGAAGCGCGTGTAGTTGACGAACGTGATCTCCCGGCGGAAGAACTCGGAATCGCAGTAGCGGCCCTGGCAGTCCAGGAACACCCGTAGAGCATCGCCGGCTACACCCTCCTGGCCGGCCATCGCAGCAGAGTCAGCGACGGGGGCGGGTGGCTCCTGCCCGGCCGCAGGTTGTGCGATCAGGATCAGAAATGAGAGTACGACCACAGATCCGCGGGTCGCGAAGAGGCTCCCCACTGTGACTCCGTGCCGAAGCGCAGAGGCAGCTATCCTGAACAGGCCGCTACTCAAGTCGGCCATCCGTTTTCCGTTCAGAAGAAGGGTGCAGCCGACCCGAGGGCGGCGCCAATCTAAGAGACACCTCGAGCGGTCAAAACGTTGAAAGAGGGGCCGCCTCGAGGACGGCCCCTCTTCACTGCCTGACTTCCACCGAGTTGAGCCGGTGTCCTACCGAAGTCCTACATGTCCTGGATACGTACCAGCCCGGTTGAAAGCGTATACGTGATCGTCGCGTTGTTGATCACCCGAATGGGATCGGAGCGCAGGTTCTGGCCCGACTGCCTGTGGCAGAGCACGCGGAAGCCCGCCACGATCCTCGATGAATCGATGGGATACGTACGCGTGCTGTTCGCGGGCACGGTCCCCAGGATCGGCCTGGGCCTGCCGGGCGCCTCGATCGTACAGTCAAAGGTGGTGTTCACGTCGTTGCGGATCACCAGAATGATACCGGTCTCCGGCATCTGCACCGATGGGTCAGCCTGTGTTCCACCGCCACTCGAGCAGCCCACCGATAGGCCAATCAGAACGGCCGGAAGCAATGCGAGAAGTCGTTTCGTCATCAAGGATCTCCTTACGCTTACGAGTGATTGACCTTGTACTGTGACTCGCCTGGCTCCTGCTACGGCAGGCTGGTCACGTTTACCAGGCCGGTGGACAGCGTATACCTGATCTTGGCCCTGCTGATGGTGTTGATCGGGTCGGAGCGGACGGTCTGCCCCGCCTGCCGGGAGCACATGACGCGGAAGCCGATCGCGATCTGAGACGTGTCCACGATGTACGTTTCAGAGCTGTTCGAAAGCACGGTGCCAAGGAGCTTGCGCGGCCTGCCGGGCGCTTCGATGGCGCAATCCACGGTCGAGGCAAAGTCGTTCCGGATTTCCAGGGCAATGCCGGCCCCGGCTGCGGGCATCGCGGCCTCGCCGGGCGCGGCTTCCGGCGGAGGCGAGCCGGAGCACCCGAGGGCAACGGCAAGGACAGGAATCGCGGCAAGGCTTATAAGCATCTTCTTCATCTGACCGTCCTCCAGGAGGTTCTGAGGCGCATTCCGTACGCCGTTCAGGCCTTCATGCTGTTGTCGGATGCTCGAACCATCGACTGCCCGAACCATCAAAGATGCGGTTAGCCGGTGCGGCTAACCAGACCCGTTCGCGAGCCGCTCCTGATGGCGACCAGGAGCACGGCCCCGGTCTAGAAGAACTGGTCGATGAGGATAGGATTCCCGTCGGGGTCGTTCAGGACGATGTGTGCCGGCCCTTCCGAATCAGGATCGCATTCGGTGTCGAGGTCCAGTCCCTGCTCCTTCAAGTGAGCCTGGATCTCACGGACATCAGTGAAGTCATCCAGGGGCACCCTGGTCCCGACTGCCGGGCCGGGGTTGAAGGTCAGGATGTTCTTATCGAACATGCCCTGAAACAGCCCGATCACGGCATTGCCGTTCTTCATGATCAGGTACTGCTGCTCCATCTCTCCGCCCACCTGCTCGAATCCGAGCTTCTCGTAGAAGTCTTGTGAGACAGCCAGATCCTTGACGGTCAGGCTGACCGAGAATGCGCCGAGTTCCATTGGGGGTCCTCTTCTCTCATGACTGGTTTCAGGTCATGCCCGGTCGCCAGCGTTTGCGCCTGTCGAAGCGATCAGGCGGCCGCTGGCCATCCGCTCTTTCCGTACTAGCGGCGCGTCGTCTGCCGCGCCAGCATCAAGGATGAGCTGGATTGGAGAATTACTACCCAACCCGTTGACCGACCGCACGAGCCACTACGACCATACGCGGCGTGAGATCCTGTGCCATGAGGCCGGCCGGCGCGCACAGACCGAAATCTCCACCTGGCCTGGTTACACGTCCACTCCACTGCACGCGCTTCCCGGGTTGGCGCGAAGAACAGGCGTTGGCGCCGTCCTCTACAAGGACGAATCCCGACGCTTTGGCCTCGGGAGCTTCAAGGCGCTGGGCGGTCCGTACGGGGTGCTCCGGGCCCTGGGCCGGGAAACCGGAACGGAAACAGCGGACTCCGCCGCCGCGACGTCCGGAGTACCCTCCGTTACCGTGACGTGCGCTACCGCCGGGAACCACGGGCGGGCGGTTGCATGGGGAGCGCAGATGCACGGGTGCCGGAGCGTCATCTTCATCCCGGCCGCGACGTCCGAACACCGGGCTGCGGCGATCGCCGCTCACGGCGCGGAGGTGGTCCGCACCGGCGGCGACTACGACCACGCTGTGCGCGTGGCACAGGCGGAAGCGGACCGCAACGGTTGGATCGTCGTGTCGGACACGTCCTATCAGGGCTACCAGGATATCCCGCGGGCCATCATGCAGGGATACACCGTGCTCGTGGCCGAAGCGTTGGATCAGTTGCCGGGCGG
>JBDHIQ010000290.1:0-5004 GCA_039587395.1 Gemmatimonadota bacterium | reverse complement strand
GTGCGCCGGCGCATACGGGTCAGCAGCTGATTGACGGGAACCTCGCGAGGAGCCTTTCCGGTCGTTGCGTACTTGTCTTGCTTCCCCGGATAGCCCAACCCGGCCCACACGCCGAAGGCGAGCGCCAGGACCATCGGGATCACCAGGATGACCAGCAGAGTGGTGTCGCTCATTCGTGTCCCCGGGCGCTTTCTGAGACCATGTTTGCCGCACCGTATCGCGAGGTGGAGTGCGAGGAGTCCGGAAGTCGCGCGGAGTCCTTGCGGGCGTCCTTCAACTGCCTCTAACGTGTGACGTTTTCAATGTCGGCAGTGCCGGCTTTTCCGCAACCTGTGGGTTACGCCAAATGAATGATACAAAGAGTGGTTCCATATCCATACTACTGACCGAAGACCGAACGTTCGAACCATCGCCCGAGTTCTCGCAGGCCGCTCTGGTCTCCGATCGCCAGCCCTACGAGCAGGCGGCGGCGGACCGGGAAGCCTTCTGGGCGGAGTGGGCAGAGAAGCTCGACTGGTTCCGCAAGTGGGATCAGGTCCTCGAGTGGAACCCGCCGCACGCCAAGTGGTTCATCGGCGGGCAGCTGAACGCAGCCTACAACTGCCTGGATCGCCATCTGGAAACGCGGGGCGACAAGCTTGCCCTGATATGGGAAGGTGAGCCCGGAGACGAGCGCACGTTCACGTACCGCGAGCTGCACGCCGAAGTGTCCCGCTTCTCCAACGCGCTGAAGGGCCTGGGCGTCGGCAAGGGAGACCGGGTGGCCATCTACCTGCCCATGATCCCGGAGGCCGCGATTGCCATGCTGGCCTGCGCGCGAATCGGGGCGCCTCACTCCGTCGTATTCGGCGGATTCTCGCCGCAGTCGCTGCGTGACAGAATCGTGGACGCGGAGGCCAGGGTGGTGATCACGTCCGATGGCGGCTACCGGCGGGGCGGCATCGTCCCCCTCAAGGTAAACACGGACGCGGCGGTGGAAGGCCTGGACATCGTGGACAGCGTCGTCGTCGTCAAGCGCCATCCGGACGGCGACGGTCCCGACATCGAAGCCAGCATGGTGGAGGGCCGAGACCACTGGTACCACGATCTGGTCGCCGACGCGTCGGCGGACTGCCCGGCCGAGGTGATGGACGCCGAGGACATCCTGTACATCCTCTACACGTCCGGCACGACCGGGAAGCCGAAGGGAGTCGTGCACACGACGGGCGGCTACATGACACAAGTCCAGGCCACCTGTAAGTGGGTGTTCGACCTCAAGGACGACGACGTCTACTGGTGCACGGCCGACGTAGGCTGGGTAACCGGTCACTCCTACATCGTTTACGGGCCGCTGGCCAACGGCGTCACGCAGATGATGTACGAGGGCGCTCCGGACTGGCCGGACCGGGGACGCTTCTGGGAACTGATCCAGAAGTACGGGGCCACGGTGCTGTACACCGCACCGACCGCCATCCGAGCTTTCATGAAGCTGCGTCTGCTGGGCTCGGTGGGGGAACCGATCAATCCGGAGGCCTGGACCTGGTACCGGGAGCACATCGGCCTGGACGCTTGCCCCATCGTGGACACGTGGTGGCAGACCGAGACGGGCGCCATCCTCATCACGCCGCTGCCCGGCGTAACCGTGACGAAGCCCGGCTCGGCGACGCACCCGTTCCCCGGCATCGAAGCAGCGATTCTGGACGAGAACGGGAACCCCTCCGAGAGCGGTTTTCTGGCCATCACCTCGCCCTGGCCGGCGATGCTGAGGACCATCTGGGGCGACGACGAACGGTTCAAGAACGCGTACTGGTCCAAATGGCCCGACATCTACTTCGCGGGCGACGGCGCTAGAATCGACGAGGACGGGTACTACTGGATCATGGGCCGCGTGGACGACGTGTTGAACGTCGCCGGCCACCGGATCGGCACCATGGAGGTCGAGTCCGCGCTGGTCGACCACCCGCTGGTAGCCGAGGCAGCCGTCGTAGGCCGGGCGGATGAAGTCAAAGGCCAGGCGGTGGCGGCATTCGTCACGGTCGTGGAAGGCAACGAACCTTCCGATGAGCTTCGGAAGGAGCTGCGCAACCACGTGGCGAAGGAGATTGGACCTATTGCCAAGCCGGCTGATCTGATCTTCGCGGCGGACCTGCCTAAGACGCGCAGCGGCAAGATCATGCGCCGCTTGCTCCGCGATATCGCGGAAGGGCGTACCCTGGGAGATACCACCACGCTGGCCGATCCGGCGGTGGTGGAGCGACTTCAGGGCAAGTACTCCGATAGCGAGGGTTGAGCGCAAGCCCGACTCTGACGTGTGGAGCGGCGACCCGATGCGGCCGCCGCTCCCGCTATCTCCCATCGCATCGTTTCCCGGCCGGCACTGGACCGGTCCGCTCCGGCGGGGCTTCCGTTGACGACTGACCGTCGCCGCCAGACCCGCGTCCTCCTCCTGTTGGCTGTCGCGGAGCTGCTTGCCATGGCGCTGTGGTTCAGCGCCAGCGCCGTCGTTCCGGAACTCATGCTGGAATGGCAGCTGGATGCGGGTGATGCCGCCTGGCTGACCATGTCGGTGCAGTTCGGGTTCGTGCTGGGAGCGCTCCTCTCGGCCACCCTCACGCTGCCCGACGTCTGGAGCCCCCGCTGGCTGATCGCGGGGAGCGCCCTGCTGGGTGCGCTCTTTACGGCCGCTATCGCGGCGTTCTCCACCTCCCTGGTCTCGGCCGTGCCGTTGAGGTTCCTCACGGGGATGGTGCTGGCCGGCGTCTACCCGCCGGGGATGAAGATCATGGCGGGCTGGTTCCGTGCGCGGCGCGGAATGGCCATTGGCATCCTGGTCGGGGCGCTCACTGTCGGCTCGGCCGTGCCGCACCTCATCCGCGCTGTGGGGGAGATAGGTGATTGGCGCTCCGTGCTGTACCTGGCGGCAGGTCTGGCCACGATCGGTTCACTCATAGCCTCCGTCGGACTGGAGGACGGGCCGTACCAGGCCCCGGCCGCCCCGTTCGACCCGAAGGCGATAGGCCGCATACTGCGCGACCGTGGCACGATGCTGGCAAACGGCGGCTACTTCGGCCACATGTGGGAACTTTACGCGGTCTGGACCTGGGTGCCGGTGTTCCTGGCTGCCAGCTTCGCGCAGGACTCCAGCACCGGCTCGACAGCCATGCTTGCTGGAATCGTAGCGTTCGCGACCATCGCGCTTGGAGGCCCCGGTGCAAGTCTCTCCATGGTGATCAGCGGTGGCTGCTGCCTGCTGGCTGGAGCGCTGTTCGCGCGGTCCCCGGTGCTGCTGTCCGGCCTCTGCCTTGTGTGGGGGTTCGCCGTCGTGGCGGATTCGGCTCAGTTCTCCACCTGCGTCACTGAACTGGCAGAGAGCCGCTACGTGGGCACCTCCCTCACGCTCCAGACCGCGATCGGTTTTCTGCTCACAGTCGTCACGATCCGGCTGGTTCCGGTCTGGCAGTCGGCCTGGGGCTGGGAGTGGGCATTCGTACCGCTGGCGCTGGGTCCGGCGCTCGGAACCGCCTCCATGCTGGCGCTGCGACGGCGGCCGGAGGCGGCCAGGCTGGCCGGTGGCCGTCGGTAGTAACCGGTCGGTCGTCTTGTCGGCTCCCCAGCCTGTCCCTAGCCTCCCTCTGTACCTGGCGCGTGCGCCCGACCGGCTGGCGCCGGCCGCGAGGCGACACCTATTCCGCGGGGAAGAATACATGACGCTGCTAACTCTGGTTTGCCTGGTAATCACTGCTTGTTCCGCACCTCCTTCCCAGGAACCTCCGGCTTCCCAGGAGCCTCCGGTCGCGCTGAACGCGGAGGAGCAGGCTGACGGGTTCCAGCCTCTGTTCGATGGCAGGTCCCTGGCAGGTTGGAGAGGCTTCCGCAACACCGAGCTGCCAGACAGCTGGGTGGTGGAGCGCGGGACTCTCCACTTCCGCCCGGTGGGGGGACGCGGCGACCTCGTGACGGTTGAACAGTTCGGAGATTTCGAGCTGCGATTGGAGTGGAAGATCTCGGAGGGCGGCAACAGCGGCATCATGTTCCGGGTCACCGAGGAACAGAACCGGCCCTGGAAGACGGGCCCCGAAATGCAGGTGCTGGACGACGCGGGCCACCGCGACGGTCAGAATCCGGAGACGTCTGCCGGCGCCAACTACGCGCTCCACGCTCCCACCAGCCAAGCGGTGCGTCCGGTCGGTGAGTGGAACGAGGTGCGACTGCGGGTACAGGGTCCGCGAGTCGAGCACTGGCTCAACGGTAGGCTGATCGTGGACTACCGGCTCTGGTCGCCGGAATGGGAGGCACGGGTTCGGGAAACGAGATTCGCCCAGCATCCCGATTACGGGCGAAGTCGCACCGGCCACATCGCGCTCCAGGACCACGGGAACGAGGTGTGGTTCCGCAACCTGCGTATTCGCCCACTCGAGGCGTATGAGCCCGATCCGGCGGAGCCGGCCATCCTTGTGTTCTCGCGGACGGCAGGCTTCCGCCACGGATCCATCCCGGCAGGCACCGAGGCCATCCGGGAGCTAGGGCGGTTACACGGTTTTCGTGTAGATGCAACGGAGGACCCGGCCCGGTTCGCCCCGGAGACCTTGGCCGGCTATGACGCGGTCGTCTTTCTCAACACCACGGGAGATGTCCTGAACCAGGGCCAGCAGGCCGCCCTGGAGGCGTACCTGGAGTCGGGGAGAGGGTTCGTGGGAGTCCACGCGGCCACCGACTGCGAGTATGATTGGCCCTGGTACGGAGACCTGGTGGGCGCGTATTTCGCCAGCCATCCGGCGGTCCAGGAAGCGCGAATCGAAATCCGCGATCGCTCGCACCCGTCCACGGCCCACCTGCCCGGGGAGTGGAGGCGAACGGACGAGTGGTACGATTTCCGGGAGCCGCTGGATCCGGGAGTGAGCGTGCTCCTCTCCCTGGATGAATCCAGCTATGACGGGGGCCAGATGGGCGAGCACCCCATCGCCTGGTACCACGAGTACGGTGGAGGCAGGGCCTGGTACACGGGCTTCGGACACACGGATGACA
>JBDHIQ010000091.1:0-8664 GCA_039587395.1 Gemmatimonadota bacterium | reverse complement strand
CCCGCCGGGCTGACAACCCCGCGGTAGAGGATCTCCACCTGCTCGCGGCGCTCATCGATCAGGAGGGTGGCGTCATACTGCCCGTGCTCGAGAAGGTGGGCGTCGACACCAGCGGGCTGGTGCGCTCTCTGGACGCTGCGTTGGGCCGTCTGCCGACCCAGACCGGTGCGGCGCCCATTGCCAGCCGTGAGTTCACCCATGTGCTGGACGATGCCGACGCGGAAGCGCGGGCCATGGATGACGCCTACGTATCGACCGAGCACTTCCTGCTGGCCCTGGCCGGAAGACATGCCAGCAGCACGAGTGACCTGTTCGAGGCCGCAGGCGCCGGCCGGGAGATCATCCGGCAGGCCATCGAGGAGGTCCGCGGGCCGCATCGCGTGACGGATCAGGACCCGGAGGGAAAGTACCGCGCGCTGGAGCGCTACAGCATCGACCTGACGGAGGAAGCTCGCGCCGGGAAGCTGGATCCTGTGATCGGCCGGGATGTCGAGATCCGCAGGGTCATGCAGGTTCTCTCGCGGCGCACGAAGAACAACCCTGTCCTGATAGGCGAGCCCGGAACGGGAAAGACGGCCATCGCGGAGGGTCTGGCGCAGCGGATCGTATCGGGCGACGTGCCGGAGTCGCTGCGTGAGAAGAAACTCGTGCAGCTGGACATCGCAGCCATGGTGGCGGGGGCCAAGTTCAGGGGTGAGTTCGAGGAGAGGTTTAAGGCCGCGCTCAAGGAGATCACCGAATCCGGTGGCAAGTACGTCGTGTTCATCGACGAGTTGCACACCGTGGTTGGCGCGGGGGCGGCGGAAGGGGCCGTGGACGCGGGGAACATGCTCAAGCCGCCCCTGGCCCGTGGACAGCTTCGTATGGTGGGAGCGACCACGCTGGACGAGTACCGGAAGCACGTCGAGAAGGACCCCGCACTGGAGAGGCGCTTCCAACCGGTGCTGGTAGGCGAGCCGTCGCTGGAAGAGACCATCGCCATTCTGAGAGGTCTCAAGGAACGGTATGAGGTGCACCATGGAGTCCGGATAACGGATCCGGCCATCGTCGCTGCGGCCAAGCTTTCTGACCGCTACATCGGCGACCGGTTTCTTCCGGACAAGGCGATCGACCTGATCGACGAAGCCGGTTCGCGACTGCGGATCGAGATCGACTCCATGCCCGATGAGATCGATGACGTCGGGCGTCGGGTCACACAACTGGAGATCGAGCGCGAAGCGCTGAAGGACGAGACGGATCCAGCAAGTCGTGACCGCCTGGGCCATCTCGAGGCCGAGTTGTCTGAGCTCCGCGAGCACCTGGCGGGGCTGAAAGCGCGGTGGCTCTCGGAGAAGCAGGCCATCGAGGCCGTGCAGGATATCAAGCGCCAGATCGAGGAGTCCGGCGTGCAGGCGGAGCAGGCCACCCGTTCCGGTGATCTGGCCAGGGCAGCCGAGATCAGCTACGGCGAAGTGCCCAAGCTGCGGGCGGACCTGGCGGGCGCTGAGTCACGTCTGGCGGAGCTGCAGGCGGACGGTTCGTTCCTGAAGGAAGAGGTGCAGGCCGAAGATGTGGCGGAGGTGGTCGCTTCCTGGACGGGCATTCCCGTACGGCGGATGCTCGAGGACGAACAGGACCGGCTGGCTCACCTGGAGGAACACCTGCACCGGCGGGTCGTGGACCAGGAGGAGGCGGTGACTGCCGTCTCCAACGCGGTGCGGAGGAGCAGGACCGGGTTGTCCGATCCGAACAAGCCGACCGGCAGCTTCATCTTCCTGGGACCGACGGGTGTCGGAAAGACCGAGACGGCGCGGGCGCTGGCCGAGTTCCTGTTCGATGATGAAGACGCCATGGTCCGCGTCGACATGTCCGAGTACATGGAGCGGCACTCCGTCGCGCGGCTGATCGGCGCTCCCCCCGGCTACGTGGGCTACGAGGAGGGCGGACAGCTGACCGAAGCGGTGCGCCGCCGGCCCTACACGGTGGTGTTGTTCGATGAGATCGAGAAGGCGCACCCCGAGGTCTTCAACGTCCTGCTCCAGATTCTGGATGACGGCCGGTTGACCGACGGGCAGGGACGGACGGTCGACTTCCGTAACGCCGTGCTCATCATGACGTCGAACATCGGCAGCTCCCAAATCCTGGCGCGGGAAGAGGCCGGGGCGGAGTGGGAGTCGATCGATGCGGAAGTTCGCCGCATCATGCACGAGCACTTCAAGCCGGAGTTTCTGAACCGACTGGATGAGATCCTGGTGTTCCGCCCGCTGACGCGTGAACACCTGGCGGAGGTGGTGGACCTGCAGCTGGCCAGAGTCAATCGCACTCTGGCGGAGCGCGACGTAACGCTGGAGGTGACTCCAGCTGCTCGCGCCCGGATTGCCGATGACGGGTACGATCCGGCGTTCGGAGCCAGGCCGCTCAAGCGTGCCATCCAGAGATTGGTGTCGGATCCGCTGGCCATGGCCTTCCTGGAAGGTCGTTTCGCGGACGGAGACACCGTGCGGGTGGACGTTGGAGACGGTCCCGATCTGACGTTCCAGACGGCCACGCGGCAGGAACCCGGTACGCCGGAAGCTTGACCCGGGCCCCGATCTTGCTCTACTTAGGGAAGAAGTCGATGAGGATGTGATGATGCGGAGGGTCCCAATGCGAACGATGTCCATGCCCATCGCCGGCCTGTTGCTGGCAGCCACTGTCGCTCTCCCCGGTCTGGCGTGTGCCGGAGGATCTCAGACCTACAGCGACAACGTCTACGGTGCCGAAACGCCGGAGGCTGCCGTCACCCGGTTCCTGGAAGCTGCAAATGTCGACGAGTACCGGCTGATGGCCAATCTGTTCGGTACGGAGGACGGGCCGGCGGAACGAAGATGGGGAAGGGCCGAAGTGGAGCAGCGGATGTTCGTGCTCGCCGGGATCCTGCATCACGATTCGTTCCAGCTCCGGCGCCTCAATCTGACCGAAGGACCAAGCAGCGTGCGGGTGTTCGCGGACATCACCGGAACCTCGAACGGGAACGCCAGCGTGCCGTTCATCACGGTACTGGCCGGCGACCGCTGGTACGTGCAGCAGATCCTGACCGAGACGCTCAGCGGCGGCGGCTGACCGAGCTGTAAGACCGGGCGAGGACGCGGGGCGAGACGCCGGCCGCGAAGCCGGCGCGGAGCAGCCAGTGCAGGGCAACGGTCTTCCAGAAGCCCTTAGACTCCCAGCGACGACGCGAGGTTCGAGCGGTTGTTTCCAGTATGGCGAAGCGACCGCATCCGCGCAGCGAGCGAGCCAGGACCACATCCTCGAAGAGCGGAACGTCGGGGATCCCACCTATCCGTTCGTATGCATCCCGGGTCACGAAGATGGCCTGGTCTCCCGTGGCGGTCCTGAACAGCCGGGTGCGGAGATTCACCGCTGCCTCGAGCAGCCGGTACTTTCCGAACCGCGACGGAGCCGGGCGCACTCCGAACAGGCTGCACCCGCCGACGGTTGCGTCATCAACCAGTGCGCCCGCAATTGCCGATTCCGTTGCCGGATCGAGATGCGTGTCGGCGTGGAGAAGAACCAGGACGTGGCCGGTGGATTCCGCCACTCCGGCCGACAGCTGATGGCCGCGACCGGGTCTCGTCTCAATGACGCGAGCCAGACGTCGGGCCAGGGATCTCGTGCGGTCACGGCTTCCGCCATCCACGACAATCAGCTCGGCCTTTTCGCCAAGCGCGTCGCGAGCGGACCGCAGAGCCGGCTCTATTTCCGATTCTTCGTCGAGAGTCGGGATGATCACTGAGTACGGGGGGCGTTCCGGCGTCTCGCTCACGGTGTTGCCCAGTCAGGCCGCGGCATCCTCGCTTAGCTCCAGCAGGACCCCACCGGCCGTGGCAGGGTGAAGGAAAGCGACCCGGTGGCCACCCGCCCCGACGCGGATGCCGGGCTCGATCAGCTCGGCTCCCTCGCCGCACGCGCGTGCAACTGCCTGATCGAGATCGGGCACACTGAGACACAGGTGGTGAAGCCCGGTACCCCTCTTTGCTATGAAACGGGCGATCGGAGAGGTCGGGTCGGTCGCCTCGAGCAACTCTACGCGGCCGGGCCCCTCGCCAAAGAAAGCCACGCGCACCCGTTCGCCCTCGACCTCCTCCGTTCCCGAGATCTCCTGCCCCAGGATGGCCTCGAAGAGCGGTATGGCCTGGTCCAGCGTGTTGACCGCGATTCCGACGTGGTTGATTATGGGCACCGTCAGCTCTGCTCACGTGTTAAGAGGCGGAGACGTGGCCGCTGCCGGGCAACGTGCCACGGAATGGAACGAACTTTCCGACGCTGGCAACGTATCCTTGAGGGCGCGAGTTTTCTAGCAACGCCATAACTGCCACGCGGCCGTGAATAGACCCCACGGCGCAGGGCCGAACCGGGATAGAAGAGACCCGAGAAGAGGAAGAGAGCATGACGACGCAGGCGGAACCGGTCACCGTAACGGATGACAACTTCGCAGAGGAGATAGAGGGAGCGAGCGTGCTGGCGGTAGTAGACTTCTGGGCCGAGTGGTGCGGACCGTGCCGGATTGTCTCTCCCATACTCGATGAACTGGCTTCCGAGTATTCCGATCAGCTCAAGGTCGGGAAGCTCGATGTGGATGCGAACCCTCAGACGGCCATGCGGTTCAACGTCCGCTCGATTCCGAGCATCCTCTTCTTCAAGGACGGGCAGCTCGTGGACGGCGTGGTCGGTGCGGTGCCGAAAGCGTCGCTCGAAGAGAAGATCCTCCAGCACGTATGACCCGCCGTTCCGGCGGTGTCGCATAGAGCGCCTCTCGCTCCACGTGAGCGGGAGGCGTCTTCGTTCGTGAATCAGCTCCTCGATGATCGGGAGGTCTGACGCCATGTCCGGCGTCCTCTACCTGGTGAGCACACCGATCGGCAATCTCGCGGATCTCACGATCCGCGCGAGGACGACCCTGGAGACGGCCGACGTCTGCTATGCGGAGGACACACGACGAACGGGCCGGTTATTGGCACATCTGGACCTCAAGGTCACCCTTCGTTCTCTGCACGCCCACAACGAAGCAGCGCGTACCGGAGAGATCATCGAGCGGGTGCAGGCAGGCCAGGCGTGCGCGGTAGTCAGTGACGCCGGAACCCCCGCCATCTCGGATCCCGGCAGGCGAGTCGTGAACGCGGTGCTGGATGCGGGTCTGAGAGTCGTGCCCATCCCCGGGCCCTCAGCCGTCACCGCGGCCCTGGTGGCTTCCGGGTTTGAAGCCGACCGCTTCTCCTTTCTGGGCTTTCCCCCGCGCTCCGGGCGTGATAGGGCCCGCTGGCTGGCGCTGGCGACGGGCTCCGGCCTGACCTGGGTGGCGTTCGAGTCGCCAAAACGACTGCACCGGTTGCTCGCGGACCTCGTGCACGAGGGTCTGGGAGATCGCCGCGGTGCGGTCTGCAGGGAGTTGACCAAGCTTCACGAGGAGGTCCGCAGAGATTCAATCGCCGGGCTGGCAGGCGTGTATCAGGACCAGGAAGTGCGAGGAGAGGTCACGGTGGTCGTGGAGGGTGGACCTGTGCCGGGCGGCCCGGTCGTGGACCCCCGTGGCCGAGCGACGGAGCTGGCGGATGCGGGGTGCGGCGCTCGGGAGATCGCGACCCGCCTGCAGGAGGAGCTGGGCTTGAGCCGCAACGAGGCATATGACCTTGGGCTATGGGCGCTGTCCGGAACAGAGCGCCCATCGTGAGCGCGGTCCGCGAGCCCATGGACCGCGTACGAGGAGCAGCAGGATCGCTTCGACGCCGCGCGGCGGCGGCAATCGTGATGAGCTCGGCCGCAGTTGCCGCGGCGGTGTTTCTCCTGGCGACAGCGCTTCCGGATGGGGTCTTTGCTGGGCGTGGCTCCCTGTTGCCTCTGGGCGGGTTCCTCTCTCTGCTGGGCGTGGCTGCGGGGGCGGCGTACGCGGTCCGCAGAGCCTGGCGGCACCTGAGGTTGTCCGCGCTGGCCCGCGAGGTGGACGAGGCGGCCGGAATGGGCGACGGCGACTTTCTGGGTGCCGTGGAGGTGCAGGCCGCGCCCGGCATATCGGAATCCCTGGCCAGGCTCCACAGGGATCGAGTGGCAGAGCGTCTGAGCGCTGTGGACGGCAGGGAGTACTTCCCCGAGAGCGCGGGGCGCTGGAGGCGCCGCTGGCGTGTGGGGATGACCGGAGCGGTGGTGGCAGCGGCTCTGCTTGCGCTGGCCGCCGCGACCCGGCCGGTCCCGACGCGCGCAACCGCCGCGGTGCTCGTGGCGCCCTGGCGCACCGCGTTTCCGCCACCGCTCCCGCCCGTCCTGGTCGAGCCGGGCGACACGGCAGTGATTCGCGGCGCCAACCTGACGGTGCGGGCGGTGGCGCCGGAGCGCGACCGGGTGACGCTGGTCTGGCAAGTGGAAGGAGAGAGGCCCGGGAGACAGGAGCTCCAGGTTGGCCGTGGCGGGTTGGCGGTTGGGCGCACGGCGGCCATCGCCGCACTCACCCGGTACTGGGTGGAGGATCCGGAAGGGTCGGTCAGCGACACGTTCCAGGTGCGCCCGGTCGAGCCGCTGCTCATAGAAGATCTTCAGGTGACCCTGTCCTATCCGGCCTACCTGGAACGGCCTCCGGAACAGCTGCACCGTCCAATCCCGCCGCTGGTGCTTCCGGAGGGAACCGAGGTCAGGCTCTCCGGAGTGGCCAACTACCCGCTGACTTCGGCCCGGCTCCGCCGCTTGCCGGTCGAACAGGCTCAGGGCCGCACTCCCATTGCCGCGGGAGGCGTCGCCCCGATCGCGCAGACAACGGCGCTGGAGGTGTCCGGAGCGGCGTTTCGCCTGCGTCTTCAGCCGCGTGTCAGCGGCGTCTGGATCTGGGAACTGTCAGCGGCGGGAGCGCCGGCTGAGCCGATCCTGCCGGATCCGCTCGAGATCATGGTCCTGCCGGACAGTCTGCCCGCCGTGCAGATCCTGTTCCCGGCCAGGGACACCGTGGCCGGTCCGGAACTGGTGCTGCCTCTGGTCATCGATGTGCAGGACGACATCGGACTGAGCGGCGCCGAGCTGATCACCTGGCGCTCTCATCTCGCCGGTGAGGCAGGTCCTCCGGAGCGGACCCCGATCGGGCAGGATCTGCGCGGACGCCCGCGAGACATACTCCGGCCGTACATCGATTTACGGCAGAGCGAGTTGCTGCCCGGAGACACGGCCTTCTACTCCGCCGCGGTATGGGATCAGAATCCGGCGCACGGCCGCGTGTCCAGCGACACGTTCCGAATCCGGCTCCCGACACTTCCGGAGCTGAGGGAAGCGGCCGCAGACAGGACCGGTGAGCTGGCGGCAGACGCCCGGGAAGTGGCCGCGGTCGCAGCGGCGCTGGAAAGAGCGGCACGCGAGGCGGAACTGCGCGCGTCGACGAGTCAGGATGAGGCAGTGCCGGAAGCCGGGGAAGGTGGCGAGGCCTCCAGCGTGGAATTCGAGGCAACCGAGGAGGCTCGCGCCGCGCTCCAGGAGGCGGAGGAGCTGGAAAGACGGCTGGAAGAGCAGGCCGATCGAATCAGGGCGCTGGAAGAGGGCCTGAGCAGTTCTGATCTGGTGGACCCCGGGCTCCAGGAGGATCTGGAGCGCCTGGGGGACCGCTACGATGAGCTTCGGCAGGAGGAGCTGGCGGAGCGGCTGCAGGCGCTGGAAGACGCGCTTGAGACCCTGGACCGGGAGGCCCTGGAAGAGGCACTGCGCGGAATGTCCGAGGGCGCGGAGCAGATCCGCGAGAATCTGGACCAGAACACGGATCTCATGGACCGTGTGGCGCTCGAACAGTCGCTCAAGGCCAGCCGGTCCATCGCCGAGGATCTGGCGTCTCGCCAGGAGGCGGCCGCCGAGACGCGCAGCGATGCTCCGGAGTGGGCCGACACCGAAAGCCAGCTGGCCGAGGACTCCGAGGCGCTGGCCGAACGCCTGGAGTCGCTGGAAGCGCAGCTTGCGGATGCAGGGGCCAACGCCGCAGCGGATTCGACGGGAGCGGCGGGGGATGCCGCCTCGGAAGCCGCGGAGCAGCTGCGTGCGGCTGTGGATCCTGCTACCGACGCCGCGGAGGCGGGCCGTGCCGCCGGCGAGGCGGCGGATGCCCTGGGCGAGGCGGCGTCCACGCTGGCCGCTGCCGAACAGGAGATGGCCAGGGAATCCGGAGAAACCTCGTCCGCAGCCATTGCGCGGGCGCGGGCTGAGGCTCTCGATCTGGCTCACCTGCAGGATGATCTCATGGAGCGGCTCGGCGGCCCGGAGGCACTGGCCGCGGAGGACTGGCAGTCCAGACAGATCGCGATCCGGCTGGGGCTCGACAACCTGCAGCGGACGCTTTCGGAATCGGGCGCCCACTCCGGCGGGCTGGACCCGCAGGTGGGTCTGACCATCGCCGAGATCGCCGGGCGGATGAACGCACTCCTCGAGCGGCTGGCTGAGAGCGGGGGCCGGCGCCGACCCTCGGCAGGCGAAGGCGGCGTGATCACCGAGGGCCTCAACGATCTGGCTCTCCGGCTCATGGCAAGCGAGCAGGAGATGCAGTCGTCGGAGGAGTCTGGTGAGGGCTCATCCGCGGTGGAGCAGATGGCGGCGCTGGCACAGCAGCAGCAGGGAGTGACCGAGCGTACGGCGGGTCTTGTTCGAGAGGGGGAGAAAGGGCAGGACACGGAAGAGGCCATGCGCCGA
>JBDHIQ010000289.1:0-3636 GCA_039587395.1 Gemmatimonadota bacterium | reverse complement strand
ATTCTGCGGGCCGCGTTCGAGTATGCGGAGAAGCACGGGTACGAGTCGGTCACGGTGTGCGAGAAGCCGAACGTGCTGCGCGAGACCTCGGGCATGCTCGAACATGAGGCGAAGCTCATTCAAGCCGACTTTCCGGGCATCCAGCTGTGGTCCACCAACATTGACGCGCAGATGATGTGGCTCACCAAGAACCCCGAGGCATACGGCGTGATCGTGGCCGGCAATATGTTCGGGGACATCGTCTCCGACGCTTTCGCCGGGCTGGTCGGCGGCCTCGGATTCGCGGCGTCCGGGAACATCGGTGACGAGGTGGCGGTCTTCGAACCCACCCACGGCTCGGCTCCCAAGTACGAGCACCTGGACCCGCCCATCGTAAATCCGATCGCGATGTTCCTGACATCGGCTATGCACGTGGGCGAGATGGACATGGCCAGGGCGGTGCGCGGCGCCGTGGCGGAGGTGATCGAGGCCGGTGAAGTCCGGGTCTACGACATGATGAAGCTTCCGGGCGGACCCGACGTGATCCAGCAGGGTGCGGCCACGACAATCGAGATGACGGACGCCGTCATCAGCAAGCTGCCCGTGGCCGCGGGCGTGTAGCGACGCGGCCCGGCTGGCAAAGGGGGACATGGCGATGAGCGTGGTGGTCGAGCCCGCGGAGCGGATCGGGATGGCCGGCCGGCGCGGGGAGCGCATCCGGTCGGACGCCTGGGTGGAGGTGAAGCTCCGTGACAGTGGCGGGATCGAGCTGGAATTGACGTCGCGGGTCGAACCCTATTTTGGCGACGCGATACGCGGGCAGGTGACCAGCGTACTCGCGGCACTGGGGGTGAATGATGCCCGGGTGGTCGTGGAGGACACCGGCGCCCTGCCCTTCGTCCTGCAGGCTCGCCTGGAGGCGGCCGCACGCGTGGCCGGTCTGGAAGCGGCGGGTGACGCTCGGCCGGAGCGGACAACCGCCCGGACGGCCTCGGCACCGCGGCGGCGGCTCCGCCGATCCAGGCTGTATGTGCCGGGCAACGAGCCCAAGATGTTCGTATCGGCCGGTCTCTACCAGGCGGACGGGATCATCCTGGATCTGGAAGACTCGGTTCACCCGGATGCGAAGACGGCGGCCCGCTTCCTGGTCCGCAACGCGCTCCGCTGCGTGGACTTCATGGGCGCGGAGCGCATGGTGAGGATCAATCAGCTTCCGCTGGGCCTGGAGGATCTGGAGGCGCTGGTCCCCGAGCGGCCGGACCTGATCCTGATCCCAAAAGTCGAAACACCCGACCAGGTCGCGGCGGTTGCCGAGAAGATAGACCTCGTGCTCGCTGCCGGTGGGCAGGGCGGCGCCAGCGGCGGGTCGGACGGACCCATCTGGCTGATGCCGATTATCGAGAGCGCTCTCGGCATCGAGAGGGCGTTCGAGATCGCCACGGCCAGCGACACGGTGGCCGCGCTCACCATCGGTCTCGAGGACTATTCGGCGGACCTGGGGGTGCCCAAGACACCGGATGGGGCCGAGTCGGCGTATGCTCGGAAGCGGCTCGTCAACGCGGCCAAGGCGGCGGGAGTGCAGGCCATCGATTCGGTCTACGGAGACGTGGATGATCTGGACGGCCTCTACAGCTGGGGCGTGCGGGCCAAGGGCATGGGCTACGAGGGAATGGGCTGCATTCATCCACGGCAGATCCAGATGATTCACCAGGCCTTCCGGCCCACCGGGGCACAGATCGACAAGGCCGCCGAGGCGGACGGCCGCGGGGTGGTCAGTCTGGGCTCGAAGATGATCGACGCACCGGTGGTGAAGCAGGCGCTGGCGCTGGTGGAGCAGGCGGAGGCGCTGGGTCTGCTGCCGGGCGGGGACGACACGGAAGCGGATTGATGCCGACATGAGCACGAGCGTAAAGATGGCGGGCGACGGAACGGGAGTGGCCGGCGTGGAGATGGTGGAGAACGCGATCGGGCGGCTGGTCCCGACCGTGGTGAACGGGCAGGCGCAGGTGCCCTACCGGGGTGTGAACGCATACGAGCCGCAGGGGCACAAGCACGCCCCGCCCATCCGTAGCTGCCGCGACTACCCCGACAGCGGGGACAAGCGCGTCGAGTCCCTGGAGGAGGCATTGCGCCGTTGCGGCCTGTCGGACGGCATGGTCCTGTCCACACACCACCACCTCCGGAACGGTGACCGGGTTGGAAATCTGGCGCTCGAAGCCGCGGCGAACCTCGGGCTGCAGGACCTGATGTGGTTCCCCAGCGCCTCGTTTCCCTGTCACTCTCCCGTCATGGATCTGATGGAGAAGGGAGTCGTCCATCACATCGAGGGCAGCATGAACGGCCCGCTCGGCGACTATTGCTCACACGGCAAGATGCGCGGCCTGGGCGTGCTGCGGTCGCACGGCGGCCGCTGGCAGGCCGTGCAGGATGGAGAGGTGAAGATAGACGTCGCGGTCATCGCGGCGCCCACTGCCGACCCGTTCGGCAACTGCAACGGCTCGCACGGTCCGTCGGCTTGTGGCTCGCTGGGTTTCGCGCTGGCGGATTCCCTTTACGCCGAGCACGTGATTGTCGTCACGGACAACCTGGTTCCCTTCCCCTGCGTCCCGTGGCAGATCCAGGGCAACAACGTGGATCACGTCGTCGAGATCGACAGCCTGGGGGATCCAGCCAAGATCGTCTCGGGAACGACGCAGATCACGCGCAGTCCCGAGAGACAGCTGATTGCCTCCAACGTCGCCCGGTTGCTTCAGGAAACGGGGATCATGCGGGACGGCTTTTCGTTCCAGGCCGGAGCCGGGGGAATCGCGCTCGCCCTGGTCAGCTACCTGGCCGAGTTGATGCGCGAGGCGGGGGTAAAGGCACGGTTTGTCCGCGGCGGATCTACAAAGTACCTGGTGGACATGCTCGAGGAGGGACTCACCGACTACATCCTGGACGGGCAGACGTTTGACCTGGACGCTGTGCGGTCCATCGCCGAGAATCCCCGCCATCTGCCGACGACGCCGTTCACATCTTACAACTTCCACGGCAAAGGCAACTTTGCCTCGATGGTCGACGCGGTGGTGCTCGGCGCGACCGAGGTGGACGTGAACTTCAACGCCAACGTCAACACGCACTCCGACGGGCGTCTGCTGCACGGGATAGGCGGCTGGTCCAACTGCCTCTTCTCAGGGTGCAGCATTCTGGCGGTGCCTTCGTTCCGGGACCGCATTCCGGTGATTCGGGATCAGGTGACTACGGTCACGGGGCCGGGCGAGTTGGTGGATGTGGTCGCGACGGAGCGCGGCATAGCCATCAACCCCCGCCGGCAGGATCTGCTGGACTCGCTCAAGGGGTCCGATCTTCCTATTCGGCCCATCCAGGAGATCAAGGAAGAGGTGGAGGAAATCTGTGGCGGCGCGCCGCGTAGGCCGCAGATCACGGACCAGCCCGTGGCCGTGATCAAGTGGGTGGACGGGACCGTGATCGACACGGTCTATAAAGTGGAATAGAGCGGCTGCTTCGCCTGAGATCACGCCGGCTGAGACTGCGCTGGCCTAACGCGGCAGCTTGATTCGCACGTCCAGCCCGAAGCCGGGCGAGGTGGTGAACCCGACGCTGACTCGCCGGACTCCGTCGGCGTCGCTGAACCCGGCAAACCCCTCCTCGCGGAAC
>JBDHIQ010000090.1:0-16007 GCA_039587395.1 Gemmatimonadota bacterium | reverse complement strand
CTCAAGCCCGGCGGTGTCTTCGGCATCTATGATGTCATGCGCGTGGGTAGCGAGGATCTCCTGTTTCCCGTGCCATGGGCCACCGTTCCTGAAACAAGCTCGGTGGCAGCGCCTGGCGACTACAAGAGCGCGCTGGTCAGCGCAGGATTCGAGTTGGTGAACGAGCGCAATCGACGTGATTTTGCCCTGGGGTTCTTCGAGCGCCTGTCCGCCTCCACTGGGATTGCACCTCCTGATGGGAAAGAACGCGTCAACGAAGGTCCAGAACATGATCGAGAACATCTCTCAGGGCAGAGTGGCTCCCGTGGAGTTGATCGCAGCAAAGACCGGTTAGTGCCAGCCGCAACCCCGTCGCGACCGAGACGGCGGCAAACGGCACAGAAGGGGACGGTAGAGAGAATGAAATTGGCGTGTTTTGGTGTGTTGGTGATCGCATCCGCCATGCTCCCCCGACCGGCGCAGTCCCAGACGGCCGAGGAGCTGGCGGAACAGGTCCGGTCTGCCGAGACGGCGTTTGCGCAGACGATGGCCGACCGCGACCTGGACGCCTTCGCCTCATTCGTGTCGGAAGAGGCGGTGTTCTTTGGCGGCCAGGTGCTGCGGGGCGCGGACGCCGTGAAGGCAGGCTGGAGTCCATTCTTCGAGGGGGAAGCGGCCCCGTTCTCGTGGGCGCCGGAGCACGTGGAGGTGCTGGAGTCCGGCACCCTGGGGCTCAGCAGCGGTCCGGTATTCGACCCGGAAGGGCAGAGGGTGGGCACCTTCACCTCCACGTGGCGGCTGGAGGCCGATGGCCGCTGGAGGGTCGTGTTCGACAAGGGGTGCCCGCCGTGTAACTGCGAAGAGTGAAGGGGTCAGGCCTGACAGCCTCTAAGAAACCTGTTCCTCGATCCCGAATGCGCCGTAGCCGACCACCCGGTCCCTGGGACCGGCCGTGTCGCCCGAGTTTCTCAGGTCTAGCGTGCTGACTGCCAGGCCTCGTTCCCTGGCCAGGGCGAGGAGCCCCTGAATCCCGGCAGATCCACAGGCCTGCTTGTAGCCCACCGCCTCGCTCCGCAGTTCCTCGATGGCCCGGGCGGTGGCCTGATCCGCGCGCTGTGCGGCGGCGTACGGGAGGAAGTGGCTGAGATCGGAGCTCGCGACGATCACCGTCTCCGGTCCGCCCCACAGCAGGCGGAGCGCTTCCGCGACCTCATCATCATCGGCCGCCCCGATGACGATCGGGACCATCCGGATCCCGGAGAAGACAGTCAGTAGGAAGGGGACGTGGACTTCCAGGGAGTGCTCGTCCGCGTGTGCGTCGTCTCGCTGGTGCACGAACGGGAGCTCGAGGAGCGCATCGCACGCTTCCCGGTCCACGGACACGCGGCCCAGCGGCGTATCGAACACATCCGCTCCGGGGAGCGCGAGCCCCCGGAACGCGACCCGGTGGGAGGGTCCGATGAGGATCACCCCGGAGGCGATGCGGTCGTCCCCGCCCGAGGCCAGGCGCCGGTCCATCCCGGCCAACCAGCGGTAGGCGCTGGCTGCGACCGGACCGGAGTAGACGTACCCGGCGTGAGGGGCAATCACGGCCTTCCGCACAGTCCGGCGCCTGAGGGACGCAGTCCCCGTGCGCGCTGGCGCCCGCGACGACTCGGCGGCCAGCAGGGCCGAGAGCATCTCCCGCAGCTCATCCGGATCCGCCGGATAGAACAGCCCCGCAACGGCCGGCTCCCGGATCTTCATGTCGCGAGCTCCCGGAAAGCTGCCAGTCGCACCGGAAGACGCTGCGCGCCCCAGGTCCCTGCCTCGGCCTCGAATCGCCCGGGGCAGCGCTCTCCGCATCCGCGGCAGCGCCCGCGGTCGTCCAGATTCCACGCGTCCAGCGAGTACCCGGCCCGGCCTATCACCAGCTCTCCGCACGCATGGCAGCAGGTACTCTGGCCTTCCCGGTCGTGCACGTTCCCCGTATAGACGTGGCGCAGGCCGCGTGCCCGTCCAATGCGCCGTGCCCGGTTCAGCGTTTCGGGGCGAGTGGAAGGCAGGTTCCGCATCCTCCAGTCCGGGTGAAATGCCGTGAGGTGCAGCGGCACATCCGGTCCCAGGTGCTCGGCAATCCAGTCCATCTCCTGCTCGAGATCCGCATCGGAATCGTTCTGTCCGGGGATCAGGAGCGTGGTGACCTCCAGCCAGACGTCTGTCTCCCGGTGCAGGTAGCGAAGCGTCTCCAGAACCGGCTCCAGGTGTCCGGCGCAGAGCTTCGAGTAGAACGCGTCACGGATGCCCTTGAGGTCCACGTTGGCCGCGTCCATGTACTCGTAGAACTCTGTCCTGGGCTCCCGGCTCTGGTAGCCGGCGGTCACCGCGACCGTCCGGATCCCGCGTTCGCGACACGCTCCCGCCACGTCGATCGCGTACTCGTGGAAGATCACCGGGTCGTTGTAGGTGAACGCCACGCTCCGGCAGCCCAGTCGCTCCGCGGCGCGGGCTATGACCTCGGGCGATGCGGCATCGGCCAGAGTGTCCGTCTCCCGCGACCGGGAAATGTCCCAGTTCTGGCAGAACTTGCAGGCCAGGTTGCAGCCCGCCGTCCCGAAGGACAGCACCGGCGTGCCCGGGAGGAAATGGTTGAGCGGCTTCTTTTCGATCGGGTCCACGCAGAATCCGCTGGACCGGCCATAGGTGGTCAGGACGACAGCTCCACCGCGGTTTGCCCGCACGAAACAGAACCCTCGCTGCCCGTCGCGAAGGCGGCACTCCCGCGGACATATGTCGCACTGGACCCGGCCGTCACTCAGGGCATGCCAGTGTAGGGTGGGAAACACCATGTCTCAAAACATAGGCGCTGCGAGGGATGCTGCCAGTCGTCTGTGAGGCTGCCCCGGGCCCCTACCCTCCCGTCGCAACCTTGAACTGCGGGTACAGGACCCCACGCCAGTCAGCGATCTCTTCGGCTTCCTGGCTTCCTCTTGCAGAAACCGCCTCGGCCTGACCGACTTCCTGACCCGATGAGGGCTGGCCAAGGCCGATCAGCAAGGCGGCGGAAAGGGCCAGACTGAGCCCGAAGGCTCGACAGGGGAGCGCAGATGTCAAACAGTTGAGGTGGGTCATGGTCCGTGTCCGTCTCTGAAGTGAAAACCCTGAGGTTGACGGGCTCGGCCGTCGGCCCCGTGCGGGGGTTGGCGTATTCACAGGTTTGCCACGGCTGGATCAGGCGGCAAGATGACGCCGGAGGCGCTATTCTGCCTGGTGGAGACCAACACTCCTCTGTCTTTGAACTGAAGCCCCAGGGAGAGTCCATGAATTCGGATCGGTCTTGCCGGGTCATTGTGACCATGGCGTTGTTTGCCGCAGGTTTCCCCCTCGTGGCCGGCTGCGCCGGTGGTACGAGTGATGAAGGTACGGGGGACGAAGGCGCGAGCGATGTCGCGACGCTGCCGCAGTGGCAGTACGACTCCAGCGCGATCTTTCCAATCGACCGCTCGCTCGTGCGCCCGGAGGACGGCGTCGCGCTGCCTGACGGCCGCCTGATCGTGGGCGATCAGATCCACGGGCTGCGTCTGGTCGGGGTCGACGGCAGCAGCGCCCCGTTCGGGGAGATGGTGGCGGCCGGGTATGTCCACAGCCCACCGGAGCACAGCGGCGGCGCCAACGGAGTCTCGCTCGAGCCCGGCGGGACGCACCTGCTGGTCGCGGACATCTTCCACGGCGGGATCTACCGCGTGGAGGTGGCGACCGGCCACACCGAACGGGTCTACCAGCACCGCTATGGCGTCAACACGGCAGTCCGGGACTCGAGGGGGGCGATCTGGTTCACCCAGAGCGCGCACAACACCCCTGAAGCCGGCGAGGCACGCATGTGGGAGACGGTGGACATCCCCGCGCCGGAGGGTGCGCTGCTCCGGCTCGGCATGCAGGGCGATGGTCTTGCCGCCGAGGCCGAGGTCCTGGTGGACTCCCTGTACTTCGCCAACGGCGTGGCGATTGATGAGACGAGCGGCCACCTGTACGTGTCCGAAACGATGGGAGGCCGCGTGCTGCGCTATCGCGTCGATCTGGACACGGGGCGGTTGAGCGAGCGCTCGGTATTTGTGGACGGCGTCGAGCCGGACAACCTCGAGCTGGACGGTGAAGGATACCTGTGGATCGCGGCGCCACTCACGAACAAACTGCTGATGGTCGACACGGAGACCGGTGAGCGCCATACCGCTTTTCGCTCTTTGACGCCCGCTCAGCAGGAGGCGGCTGAGGAATTCGCCCGCCGCGGCGAGTCCGGAACCCCCCGGCTGGAACTGTTCACGCCGGATTCCTGGGCCCCGCTGCCCGGCCCCGTCACCGGGGTGATCATCAGCCAGGGACGCGGTCCGGTGTACCTGACGGGACTGGGGGATGCCCTGGTGAGGTTGGATCGATGAGGGCGGGGGCCGCCGCGCTGACCCTCTGCACGGCCTTCCTGGCAGGGCTGGCCGGCTGCGCGCAGGAGGAACGAGCCGAGGAGCCTGCCGATCAGCAGGCGGAAGAGGTACAGGAAGTCGTGCTGGGACCCGTGGACGGTCACGACCTGCCGGCCACCGACCTGGAGCGGGTGTCCGCGGGTGACCTGGCGCCGGACTTCACCGCGATGTCGAGAGACGGCGAGGCCATCACGCTCTCCGGATACCGCGGTCAGAAGAACGTCGTCCTGGTCTTCTACCGCGGCCACTGGTGACCGTACTGTGCAAAGCAGCTCGGGGAGCTGCGAGACCTCCTGACACCAGAGCAGCGTGAGCGCACGGAGCTTCTGGCCATATCGTCCGACGGACCGGCCGATCTCCAGCTGATGATCGACAGGGTCGCGAGCGAGAATGACGGATACGTTCTGGACTACCCGCTTTTGTCCGATCCGATGGCCGCCATCATCAAGCGGTACGGGCTGTTCAACGCAGATGACGCCCGCGGACGCGCCATCCCTCACCCGACCGTGTACGTGATCGACAGGGACGGCCGGGTCCACTGGAAGTTCACGGAGGTGAACTACCGCATCCGGCCGGAGCACGCTGACATCCTGGCGGCGCTGGGTGAGCTGGAAGGGGGCTAGATCCGGGGCAGCGTCCTCCCTCTCTCCGTTCCAGGTCGACTGACCCCCAACTATCAGTCCGGCTGCTTCATCCAAGTACATGGTTCTACAACCGATGTAGCGTTTGGAGGATCGATGGAAGCACTCTGGCAGGACCTTCGACACGGGATACGTCTGCTGCGACGCAATCCCGGCTTCACGGCAGTTGCAGCGGGCGCACTGGCGCTGGGTATCGGAGCCACAAGCGCGATCTTTTCGGTGGTAAACTCGATCCTGCTTCAGCCTCTCCCCTACGAATCTCCCCAGGAACTGGTCGTGGTGTGGGAGCAAAGCCTGGAGCGCAGCCTTCCCACCATGTACGCCTCCCCTCCCAATTACCAGGACTGGCAGTCGGAAGGAACCGCGCTGGAAGCAATTGGTGCATACAACGAAAAGCGGTTTTTTCTGGACCTGGACGGCGAAACCGATGCCCTGTTCGGTGCGGAAGTGACGGCCAGTCTGCATCACGTGCTCGGCGTCGATCCCGTGGGCGGGCGCTTGTTCGAACCCGATGACGACGTACCCGGCGCGGCGCCGGTAGCGCTTCTCAGCCACCGGCTGTGGCAATCCCGATTCGGCGGAGATACAGACGCGATCGGGCAGTCGATTCGTATCGACGGAAGGCTGCACACGATTGCAGGGGTGATGCCAGCTGGCTTCGAGTTTCCACCGCCGATTATCGAGGAAGGGACCGCGAGTACACGCCAGGCGGACATCTGGATCCCCTTCGCTCGCGACTTCCGAAACGGGAACAGAGGTGCCCACTTCCTGACGGTCATAGGCCGGCTCCGGGACGATGAAGCAATAGCTCGAGCGCAAGCCGAGATGCGAGCGCTCGCGAGCCGTCTGGCGGATCAGTACCCGGACTCGAACGAGGACTGGTCGGTTGTCCTCGTTCCGTTGGAAGAGCAGGTGGTGGGGGAGGTCCGCGCCCAGCTCCTCGTCTTGTTTGGCTCGGTGGCGCTCGTACTCCTGATCGCCTGTGTGAACGTAGCCAACCTCCTACTGGCCAAGGGCGCGGCCCGACAGCGTGAGCTTGCGGTCCGGGCCGCGCTCGGTGCGGGTCGCGCCCGGCTGGCGCGACAACTGCTTACCGAGAGCCTTCTGCTTTCGGTGCTGGGAGGAGCGCTGGGTCTCGTTCTCGCCGTGGTCGGCCTCCGGTTCATCGTGCGCATGGCTCCTCCGAACGTGCCGCGGCTGGGGGAGGCGGGGCTCGATGCCACGGTGGTTCTCTTCACGGTAGCCGTGTCGCTGCTCACCGGTCTGTTCTTCGGGCTGGTTCCAGCTCTTCGGCGACGATCCGCAGAACTGGGGCAGAGTCTTCGAGAGGGAGGCCGATCGGGCGGCGAGGGCAGGCAAGGTGGACGTCTCCGGTCCACGCTGGTCGCGGCCGAGGTGGCGATGTCGTTGGTGCTCCTGGTCGGCGCCGGCTTGCTGATTCAGAGCCTGGTGCGACTGCGCACGGTGGACATGGGATTCGAAGCACGGAACGCCGTCACCATGCGAGTGAGTCTCCCCGAGACCCGGTATCAAGAGGTGTCCGATCGCGTGGCGGCCTTTCGTTCTCTCGAAGCAAGACTCGCAGCGCTTCCTGCCGTCGAGGCGAGCGGATTCATCTACGATGTACCGTTGGCTGCCGACAGACAGGGAACTGGCTTCGTCTTCGAGGGCGAGGCCGATCCCACACCTGATATGTACCGTGGCGCCAACTTCAGCATGGTGACACCCGGGTACTTCGACGCGATGGCGATACGCCTGGTGAGCGGGCGCCCATTCGAGGATCGGGACCGATCGGACAGCGAAGAGGTCCTCATCGTCAACGAGACGTTTGCCCGGACGTACCTTCCCGCGGATGACCCGTTCGGACGTCGGCTGATGGTGCATGGAAGCGCCCGTCGAATTGTGGGTGTCGTGGCAGACGTCAGACACAATACGCTTCGCGAAGAATCGACACCCACGATGTACGTCCCCTACGCACAGGTCCCGTGGAGCGGAGGCCTTTCCATGGTCGTGCGCAGTCGCACAGCGGGCGAGGCACTGCTGACTTTGCTGCGAGCGGAGGTCCGTAGATTTGATCCGGCGCTTCCCGTGGGGTCTTCTCCCTGGTAGCCTTGTTGTTGGCAACCGTCGGGATATATGGCGTGATCAGCTACTCCGTGAGCCGGCGAACGCATGAGACAGGGATACGCATGGCGCTCGGTGCGGAGTCGAGCGACGTACTCCGCCTGGTCATTGGCCAGGGGATGCGTCCGGTACTGGTCGGAGCCGGCCTGGGCCTGGCAGCCTCGGCTCTCCTGGCTCGAACCCTGGGCGGTCTGCTCTACGGCGTCGGCGCCACGGATCCCGCCACGCTGGGCGCCGTCGTGGCGATCTTGCTCGCCGTGTCGCTGTCGGCCATCGCGGTTCCTGCCCGGCGAGCCACGCGTGTGGATCCGGTGGTCGCGTTGAGATCCGAGTAGCGAGCCGCTGGAGACCCTTCAGATCGCCGCCAGCGCCGCTTTCACGCTCTCCGGGTTCATCGGCAGCTGCAACAGCCGGGCGCCTGTGAGATCGTAGATCGCGTTGGCGATGGCCGCCCCCATGCAGATGATGGCCGGCTCGCCGCCACCTTTCGGCGGGAGATCGTTGTTCTCCACCAGGACGACGTCGATCTCCGGCAGCCACGAGAAGCGCGGCAACTCGTAGGTGTCGAAGTTGCGATCCAGCACTTCCCCACCCCGGAACCGCACGTCCTCCGTGAGCGCATAGCCAAGCCCCATCATGATGCAGCCCTCGGCCTGCATCAGGGCTCCATCGGGATTGACGACAACGCCCATGTCCTGTGCACACGTGACCCGTTTCACCCGCACCTGGCCGCTTGACCGGTCCACGTCCACCTCCACGATGTGCGCCACGTACGTCTCCGAGTCGAGCCCGCACGCCATGCCGATCCCGCGGCCGCTCGGCGCCGCGGCGGGCTGGTAGCCACAACGGTCGGCTACGGCCGTCAGCACGCTGCGCGCCCGCGAATCGGAGGTATTGGCGAGACGGAACTCTAGCGGATCCACGCCGGCCGCTGCCGCCATCACGTCGATGTGGGACTCCTTGGCGAACACGTTCGTGCTGGCGCCGGGGGCTCTCCAGGCTCCCGTGAACAGAGGATGGCTCCCCGGCAGGCTGCGCCACCCACCGCCCGCAACCTTGATGGCGCTGTGCGGCGCGTCGTAGATCATCTCCGACCCGCGGGCATTCGTGAAGAAGAGGTGGTAGTCCCACAGACAGATCTTGCCGGCGTCGTCGATCCCGGAGCGGATCTTGACGACCGCGGCCGGCCGGAACCGGTCGTACAGGAACTCCTCGGCGCGAGTCCAGGCGACCATCACGGGTTTGCCCGTTGCCCGGGCCAGTGTCGCCGCCTCGACCGCCTGGGAATTGCTGGTCTTGCCGCCGAAGCCACCACCTACGAACGGCGTGATGACCCTTACCCGGTGCGGCTCCAGGCTGAACTGCCGCACCAGCAAGTCCTTGAGGGAGAACGGGCCCTGCGTGGAGGCCCAGACCGTCAGCTTGCCGTCCTCAACGTTGGCCAGCGCCGTGTGCGGCTCCATGGGCGCGTGCGCCACATAGCCGTCCAGGTACGTCTCCTCGAACAGTTGGGTGGCCATGCGCTCGCCCTCGGCGAGGCTGCCGCGCGGGTCCTGTACATCGGGATCCGGAGCCACGCGCACCAGGTGATCGAAGATGGTCTCGTTGGTCAGGTCCGATTCCGGCACATGGAACTCGGCCTCGACGGCCTGCAGGGCTCGTTCGGCCATCTCCGGATCTTCGTGCAGCAGCGCGACCAGGTCCTCTTCCTGGACGACGATCACACCGTCCATGGCCTCGGCGGCCGAGGTGTCGACCCCGGTCATCTCCCCGGCCAGCGACGGCGGTCGGACCAGCCTGCCGTAGAGCATGCCCGGCAATCGGATGTCGCCTGTGTACTGTGCTTTTCCGGTGACCTTGTCGATCGCATCGACGCGCGGCGTCGACTGGCCCATGACGGTGAACTCGGACACCGACCGGAGCATCGCTTCTCGATCCAGCGTCCGGACGATCTCCTTGCCCCCGGCGAGTTCGGCATACGAAATCGTCCGAGCCCTGGCACCCACGACGAAGATGACTCCGTCCTCGACACCGAGCTGTTCGCGACCGACTCCCAGGTGGTCTGCGGCCAGGTCGATCATGATCTCGCGCGCCTCGGCGGCCGCGGCACGCAGAACCGGGCCGGTGAAGCGCGTGGTCAGCGACCCGACGGTAAGCATATCCCAGGGGCACAGGTCGGTATCACCCATGACCATGTCGATGGATTCGTGGGAAACCCTCAGCTCCTCCGCAGCCATCTGGCCGAGCGAGGTGTGGATCCCCTGCCCCATCTCGATCTTGCCGGTGAAGATGGTCACCCGTCCGTCTTTGCCGATCCTCAGGTATGCGTTGGGATTGGTGGGCCTGTCCTGGCCCCAGTCCTGCCGCGCGAACAGGATCCGGTCATTGAGCGTGAACAGGACGACAATACCGCCACCCAGCACCTTGACGAAGTTGCGTCGGTCCATGGCTAAGGGCTGGTCGGCGGGCGGCTTCCGTGCGTCATCGCGGGCCAGATCCGCGAAGTCCACGCTCCCTCGTCGCGCGCTCATCGGGCCCCCGCCCTTCCGGCCACCGCTTCGATGGCTTCCACGATGCGCTTGTGCGCAGCGCAGCGGCACAGGTTGCGGTTCATCCCCTCGATGATCTCGTCACGGCTCGGACTGGGGTTGTCGAGCAGCAGGCCGTAGGCATTCATGATCATGCCGGGCGTGCAGTAGCCACATTGCAGGGCGCCCCGTTCGGCAAACTCTTCCTGCAGCGGATGAAGATTCCCGTCGCTGGCCAGTCCTTCGATGGTCATCAAGTCGGCGCCTTCGACGTCTCGCATCCGCGTACGGCACGAGCGGACGGGCTCACCGTCCACGATCACCGTGCAGGATCCACACAATCCGGCACCGCAGCCGTACTTGGCGCCGGTGAGCGCCAGATCGGTGCGCAGTACCCAGAGGAGCCTACGGTTGGGGTCGATATCCAATTCCGTGGGCTCGCCATTGAGCCGAAATCCGATGAGTGCCATGGGCTGGTCCTCAGGCTGGTGAAACGCACAGGCATGTCACCCGAACTCACCATGGATGGTACGTGATCCTGCGGTCTTCGCAATATCGACACCGCCCGAACCGGGGAACCACCAGACCGGGTTGACATCAGCGCCGTATAGTTTGTATTATTGCTCTAGTATACTAGTTCACTATCTCACTAGATGATGTGCAAATCTTGGACTTCTTGATCGATCCGAAGAGCGGCGTCCCGTTCTACCGCCAGATCATCGAACAGGTGAAGTTCGCCATCGCCCGGGGGGGACTGGCTCCGGGTGAGCAGCTGCCCACGGTCCGCCAGCTGGCGGTGGATCTCTCGGTCAATCCGAACACGGTCATCCGTGCCTACCGGGAGCTGGAGATCGAGGGTGTGCTCGACACGCAGCAGGGCTCGGGGACCTATGTCGGTCAAGAGAAACCGCGGGTGGACGAGCTCGAGAAGCAGCGGATGCTGGACCAGATTCTCACCGAGCTTCTGGCGCGAGCCGGTGGCTATGGCTTTACCGTCGACGACGTGCTCGAGGGACTGCACGCCAGAAAGGAGTCATCCCCATGAACCGGCCGTCTCGTAGGGCAGGATCCGGCCGCGCGAGGCCGGGACCTTCGCTGGAGAGGTTCTCTGCCACAATGCGTGCCGACTTCCGTTTCTCGCCACTGAACGCGTTGATCCTCGTGGCGATATACGTGGCGGGGCTGGTCGTGCACCTGAACGTGTACTCGTTCTCGGTGACGGCAGTCGCCCTGGCCCTGGGATCGGCACTTGCGCTGTCGACTCTGTTCCGGCTCGGGCAGATGTGGGAATGGGTGGTGCTACTGGGCACGGCGGACGCGTTAATGATCTTCCTGGAGCTGCGACCTGAGAGCGAGGTGCTCCTGATCACGGCGGTGATCGCCGTGATCGTCGCTCCATCTGTACAGATTGCCTACCAGTGGGAGCGGGCGGTGCTACTGCGCCTTGGCCGCTTCCGCGGAATTCGGACCTCCGGTCTCTTCCTGATCGTGCCGATCATCGACAAGGTGGCACAATTCGTCGACCAGCGGATCCGGGTGACGGATTTCAGCGCCGAGACCACGCTGACGGCGGACACGGTGCCGGTGAACGTGGATGCCATCGCGTTCTGGATGGTGTGGGACGCGCAGAAAGCGGTGCTGGAGGTCGAGCACTTCGACGAGGCAGTGGTGCTGTCGGCGCAGACGGCACTGCGGAATGCCATCGGCAAGAACGACCTGGCCATCCTGCTGTCGGAGCGCGACCGCCTGGGGCTTGAGATCCAGACGCTACTGGAAGAGAAGACCAGCGGCTGGGGGGTCACGATGCAGGCCGTGGAGATCCGCGACATCATCATACCGAAGGGCCTGGAAGACGCCATGTCGCGCCAGGCACAGGCCGAACGCGAGCGCCAGAGCCGGATCATCCTGGGCACGGCCGAGACGGAGATCGCCGAGAAGTTCGCCAGCGCATCGGAACACTACCGCGACAACCCCGTTGCCCTGCACCTGCGGGCGATGAACATGGTGTACGAGGGGCTGCGGCAGAAAGGCTCGATGATCATCGTGCCTTCGACGGCGGTGGAGACAATGGGCCTCGGTGCGCTGGGCGGTCTGACCGCGTTCGGCAAGGACGCGATCGCCGAGGCGGAGACTCGGCAGGCTAACGAGGCCGAGAATCCGTCGGTCGACGCAGGTGAGTAGCGCATGCTCGCGTGCGCCCGCGGTCAGGTTTCGGCATCCTTATCTTGAAAGAGCTGGCGATAACCTCTGCAGGTGGACCTCAACCTTGGCGACGTACTTCAGTTACCGGATAGAGCTTATGAGAGCCGCGTGCATACTTCTGTTGGTGGTCGGATCCGTTCTGACCGCTGGACCTGCGGAGAGTCAGACGCCCGAGGATCTGGCCGACCAGGTCCGGTCGGCCGAGACGGCTTTTGCCAGGACGATGGCCGATCGGGATCTCGAGGCCTTCCTGTCTCACGTTGCGGAAGACGCGGTGTTCTTCGGCGGCCTGAACGTCTTGCGGGGAATCGACGCGGTGAGGGCGGGTTGGAGCCCTTTCTTCCAGGGGGACACGGCACCGTTCTCGTGGGAGCCGGAGCAAGTCGAGGTGCTCGATAACGGCACCCTGGCGCTGAGCAGTGGACCGGTTCGGACGCCGGATGGACAGCGAGTCGGCACGTTCAACTCCGTGTGGCGGCTCGAGGCCGATGGCCGCTGGCGAGTGGTGTTCGACAAGGGGTGTCCACCCTGTGACTGCGGACAGGATCCCTGAGCCAGCGAGGCAGCCCTCGCGGGGTGCTACAAGCAGCGCCCCCGGGCCGTCAGCCCGGGATGAACGCGACGATTCGTACAGGCGCCCCGCTGCCACCTTCGATCTTCATCGGAAGCGCGACCACGAAGCTGCCCGTCTCCGGGAGCGTACCCAGATTCGCGATATTCTCGAGCCCGGGGATGCCGGAGGCATAGAGCACTACATGCGCCGCGAAGTCGCCGGACTGGCCGTAATCGATGCTGGGCGTATCGATCCCTACGGCACCGACCGAGCGGTACTCTACGAGCCAGCGAGCGGCATCGGGGTGCAACCCGGGGAAGTGCAGGTCGGGTATCGCCTCCTGCCCCACCACCGTGGTCCCCAGGTACGCTTCGCGGTTCGGCCAGCGATCGCCCCAACCCGTCCGGATCAGTAGGATTGCGTCGGTCGGGATCGGACCGTGGTCGCGCTCGAACGTCTCGAGATCGGCCACGCTGACCTGGTAATTGGCCGTCGCGTGGTCGCGAACATCAAGGACTACGGCCGGGCCAATCAGCCTCTCGACCGGGATCGCGTCGACCGCTTCGCCGTCGCGCGCAAAGTGGATGGGAGCGTCCAGATGCGTCCCGCCGTGTTCTGCGGTGGCGAGCCGGTAGGCGCTGTAGAAATAGCCGGCGCCGGTGTCCCCGTAGGCCAGCTCCTCGAACTGGAAGCCCAGCGTGTCCGTCGGCCAATAGATGGTCTCCTGCGAATACGCGTGGCTGAGGTCCACCCAGCGTCCGCCGGACCCGTCGAACACGGCCGCGAAATCGGGTCCGGAGTCGGTACCACCCTCGGATTCAGTGCCACCATCCGAGTAAGGCGCCTGGCAGCCGAAAAACACCACGCCGGCAAGACACGGCCAGAGTCTGAATGTCGACATCATGACTCCCCGGATCCGGCCAGCCCTGAAAGAAAGGCGTGCGCCTCGTCGTGCTCGAGCTGATTCGCGTCAGCCTGCCGGAGGAGCTCGGCCAGCAACCGGTACGTCTGCTCGGCCAGGTCCGTTCGTCCCGCCGCGACGCTGGCTCGGGCGAATCCGCCCAGGGTCACGATTCGGTTTGGCGTTCGGCCTAGCTGCCGCTGGAAGGCCGTCATGGCCTGGGCGTGCTGGCCGTTCTGCAGGAGCAGGTCGCCTTCAAGCTCACGCGCGGGTTTGAGCGCCAGGGGGGGACCGAAGTCGACCGGAAGCGACGCCTCGTAGTCGGCCGCCCGTCCGGCCGCCGAGATGGCGGATTCCATGTCGCCCGCGTCGGCCAGCAGCATCGCTTCTAGCGTCCCCTGCCAGACGGGCAGGTACGGCGTCACGAAGTCGCGTGGGGCGTCCTCGCCCTTCTCCATCAGGAATTCGTAGGCCGTCTTGGCGGGAGTGCGCTCTCCCCGGTAAAGGGCTGCTACGCCATCCCCCCAGGCTCTGATGAGCTGAATGGTGCGCGTGGGCTCAGGCACATCCATTCTGGCCGTCGCGGCGGCGCTCCGGCCGTCGCGCGTGTTGGCCAGGTGGAGGCCTCGCATGTAAACGAATGAGAACGCCGCGGATCGCCGGGCGTTGTCAGGGCGCTCCCGGTCCTGGCTCTGTGCCAGACACTCCGCCAGCCCGTCGGCCGTCATTTCGTACCGGCCCTGCTGGTCGTAGCCGTACAACAGCCACTCACTGTAGTGGCCGCACGCACTGGCCAGGCCGCCGCGCTCCATCCGCGTGCGGTTCGACACGTCCACCGCACGGAGGTTCTGGGCCACCACATCGTCCCACATCCCGCGGGCCAGGAAGATATGCGTGGTCATGTGCTGCGCGTGCCCTGCGTTGGGCGCGATCACCGAGTAGGCGTGGGCTGCATCCATCGCGAGGATGGCATGCGTCGGGTCATCGAACGAATGGATGGTGTAGTGCGCCGCGCCCGGATGATCCGGGTTCTGGTTAAACGCGGCCAGCGCGATCGCACCCGCCTCCATATAGGTCGGAACGTCACGATCTCCCTGGCTCAATCCCAGCAGCGCGAGCGCGTGAAATGCCTGCGCCTCGAGATCGTCCGGATACGCATTCGCGAGCTTTGCCATCTCGGCGGCATACAGGGTGTCCAGCGAGGCCTTCTTGCCTTCGCCGTATAGCACTTCCACGGCGGACAGGTAGCCCTTCTCCCGCTCGGTCGGCGCTTTTGCGAGCCGGGCGTCAGCCGTAGGCCCCAGGCGAGCAAGCGCTGTTCGGGCAGCGTCCGTGTCCTTCTGGTTCCACACCGGGTGCGTGTAGGTCATCGCCTCGCCCCAGTAGGCCATGGCGAAATCCGGGTCGATCTCCTGTGCCCTGCGAAACGCGTCTGCCGCCCGATCATACTCGAAGCTGTGCACCAGCAGCACGCCGCTCAGAAAGTCACTCTGGGCCTCGATGTCGCCGGAGTTCGGGAACGACAGGCTCCCCAGCCCCTCTATGTGCACTGGCTCCTGCGCCGCGGCGCGGGGCGCAGCGAGTGCGGCAACGATCGCGAAACATGCCAGGGCAAGCGACGACGTGGGGGTGAAGCGTGACAACATCTTGACTGACCTCTTGTTTGAAACCGCAGGTTGGCTATCCGCGGACCCGCAGCCGAATGGGGTCCCACGGTATTGCGTAGGGAAGCTAATAGGTCGGGCACCCGCGTGCGCGAAGATGCCCGGCTGGCTGGGATCAGCTCAGGTAGTCTTCGATGAGAGAGAAGAAGTCGTCCTCGTCTTCTGGCGTATCTTCATGTTCGCCAGCCGATCAGAATGATCACTCCACGGTGAACTGCTTGACCATCCCCTGGGCGGCCGTCGACTCTGCGATCCAGGCGTAGCGACCGGGCTCCAGGTCCACGGTGAAGTACGCTGTGTGACCAATCGGCATCTCCTGAGTACCGCCAAGGAATGAAGCCGGGGCGGGCGATCGAAGGCCGCCAATGTTCATCCAGTCCATCCAGAGAATGACGTCGTCCAGGCTGACTTCGTCGTCCAACCGGACCAAGTGAATGTCGTTGCCCAAACCGAATTCAGGGTGCGCCTGGAAATGGACCGCGACGGTGTGCTCTCCGGGTGTAACCTCACCCTCGACGAGGATCTGGAAGTTGGACAGGCTGATGTTGACGTCGGCCTCGGGAGCCGACCCGCCGGAGTCCGTGTCAGTGACCGTGATCTGCCGCTGCATTCCAAGGGACGTGTGAAAGGTCCCGTCGGGCGTCTTAACGTAGCATTCCATGACGTACAGGCCCGGCTCCAGGTTCGCCGTCGTGCGTGCGGTTCGGCCCGGCGCAGTGAGACCGGTTCCCCCCATCTGCCGAACGGAGGCATACCACTCAGGAAGGAGACTGCCCAGCATCTGCCCAGCCTCCGCCTTGTCCACGGAACCCGTGTTCAGTGCATGCCACACGGAGTCGAACGGCGTTGCGACTTCAGCCTGATACTCCTCCAGGGTCTTGCCGTCAGGCAGGAGGTTCAGGAGGAAGAAGTGGTGCTCGCGCCCCTCGTTCCTCATTTCGAAGGTGACCCACCCGGATGG
>JBDHIQ010000089.1:0-8943 GCA_039587395.1 Gemmatimonadota bacterium | reverse complement strand
CTGGTGACCGCCGAACTGGAGAGCCCGGACCCGTTCGATGGCACGTTGGTTGTCGGATACTACGAGGAGCGGCCGATCTTCCTGGAGCCCATGATCTCGCGCGCTCTCCTCCTCAACCGGCGCTCCTTCGATCTTACGGTACCGGCGGTGCCCGGCCTGCAGGGCCAGCAGCCAACCGTGTTCCGGGCCGAGTACGACGCGGAGCAGGACGCCTACCGGTTCGCGTTTTCCGGGTTCTCCGGCGGCAGCTGACGCGCACCTTGGCTAGAGTGAGCACATGACCAACCGGCTCACAAGATCGTTCTTGGCTGTGTCCAGCGCCCTTCTGCTGGGCGCCTGTTCGCCGTCCGGTCCCTCCGCAGACGTGGCCGACGTCGTGTACGTGAACGGCCGGATCTACACGGTCAACGAAGCCCAGCCGTGGGTCGAGGCCGTGGCCATCAAGGACGGCATGTTCCTGGTCGTCGGCTCGAACGCCGACGCGGAGGCCGTAACGGGCGACGCGACCGAGGTGATCGATCTGGGCGGCGACTTCGCGATGCCAGGCATCGTCGACGCACACATCCACCCCTACGAGCCCTATGTCCAGGCAGAGGCGGGCAATCTCCTGTTCTCGGATCAGCTGGACGTGGACGGGATCGCGGCGGCGATTCGAGAATTCGCGGCGGCCAACCCGGACAGGGAGTGGATCCGGGGCATGAAGTACGGCTTCGCTGCCTTCGACGGCGCGAAGATGACACGCGAGTGGTTGGACGAAATCGTGCCGGACCGGCCAGCGTACATGGTCGACGAGTCCGGGCACAACGCGACCGCGAACAGTCGGGCGCTCGAGATTGCCGGCATCACCGCGGACACGCCCGACCCGCCGCTCGGCGCCATCGACCGGGACCCGGTCACGGGCGAGCCGACCGGTTATCTGTCCGAGACGGCGATGGGCCTGGTGGGCCGGCACATAGACCGACCGCCTCCCGACGCGTACAAGCGAGCGATCGAACGGTCGCTCGAGCAGATGACCGCGTGGGGAATCACGTCTTTCATCGACATGATGGCGCTCGAGTCGTCCCTCGACGCGTACTTCGAGCTGGACGCAGAGGGCAAGCTGCCCTTCCGCCTGAACGTCGCGCTCGCCATGAACGAGTACACGGACGAGGTGGCCACGGCGGACGAAGCCCGTGCGTACCTGCCGCAGGCAATCGTGCGCGCCACAGAGAAGATCGACACCAATCACTTCAAGTACTGGGGTGACGGCACCCCCCTCAGTTACACCTCGCTCCTGGTGGAGCCGTACGCGGATCGGGACACCTACGGCTCGATCACCATGACGGACGAGATGATCGAAGACGCGATCGGCTACCTGAGGCAGGGCATTGGCGGCCACATCCACTCCATCACGGATGGGACCACCCGACGCATCCTGGACCTGGTGGAAGAAGCGCGCGAACGCTATCCGGGACAGGTGCGGCGTTTCCACATCGGGCACAACCAGCTGGTACACCCGGACGACTACGCGCGCTACGCCGATCTGGATGTGGTGGCGGAGATTGGACCCGCCATGTGGTTCCCCTTCGGAGCCACCCCCGTGCTGATTGAGCGTCTCGGCGAGGAGCGTGCGCTTCAGCGGTACTTTGACGTGCGCAGCATGCTGGACGCCGGGGTTACGGTTGCCTGGGGCAGCGACTGGCCGGCGGGCACACCGGACGCGAATGCGTTCCGCGGCCTCGAGGGACTCGTGACGCGCGCGCACCCCAGCGGCGACTTCGAGGGGAGTTTCGGCACGCCGATCAGCCTGGAGGAAGGGATCCGCATCATCACGCTGGGTTCCGCGTACGCGATGGAGCGCGAGGACTCGATCGGGTCGATCGAGGTCGGAAAGCACGCCGACTTCATCGTGCTCGACCGGAACTTGTTCGAGATCCCGCCGGAAACGATCTACGACACGGTGGTGAAGCGCACGGTCTTTGCCGGAGAGACCGTCCACGAGGCCAACTGAGGAGGTGCACCGGCTTTCACTAAACGTCCCCGCCGGTAAGCCGCTTCGCCTTCTTCTCCGCCTTCAGCCGCTTCTTCTCTGCTTTCAGCCGCTTGCGGGCTTCCTTGTCGCTCTCGCCCGGAAGGCGCTCCTCAATCTTCACCTCGCCGAGCAGGCAAACGCCCCCGACTCGCACGGTCGGGGCGTCGGGATCGACCGGGCGTCCCGGACCGTCCCCGATTTCTCCAAGCACCGCGATGCCCTCCGCCTCGACATTTACGCCGGGCGGCACAATGACCCGGGCTTCGCCCAGGACCGTGCACAGATTCAGATCGACCTCAGGGGTCGCGAAGGTGACGTCCCGAAAATCGAGCTCCAGTTCGCCACAGACGGTGATGGCGGTGATGTGATGAGGCGGCGTCCAATCCCCCCTCCGCTTGGTACTGGCGAAGACCGCGCCCAGCGTGGTCCGGTCCCGAGTGGAGCGCGTGGTGTCGATGGTCGCGGCCGGGCGCGGTGCGGGGACGGTGGCAGACGTCTCTCGATCCCCTTCCAGCGCGGGAAGATCCTGCTCGAGCGCAACGAGCTCGCCGCCGGTCTGCGCCGTATACGCGCGATCCAGCCGCCGCTCGAATTCCGCCGTATTCAAGTGATCGGCCGCGAAGTGGGCACAAAGCCGGTCGACGGTGTCTTGCCTCGCCTGAGGCGATACGGGGTCGCGCGGAAGGTCCGTCATGGTGTGTGATTATCGGCCTGAGGGGAGCGGCCAGCAACCACTGACGACGCGGTTCTCTCGCGGGCGAAGTCGCTAGTTGTGGGCTACCCGTCGGTGCCGACCCGCCTGCGCGCCCATGCCAGGGCCAGGCTGGCCAGCACTGCCATCAGCGCCGCAAGACAGTTGAACGCCATGTCTCGGATGTCGAAGACACGGCTGGGGAGCACCCACTGGATTCCTTCGTCGATGCAGCCCAGCAGCGCAGTAGTGACCACGGCCAGAACGGCTGGTGCCCGAACCCGGCGGCCGTTTGTTCGGCGCTCCTGGAGAGCCTGGTGAGTGAGTACGGCCACCAGGCCGTACTCGAACAGGTGAGTACGCTCTGCCGGACCGATTCCCATCCGGACCACCACCATCCCATACACGGCCGCAATGCCAAGCGCCACCCAGATCTCGCGCCGCCCGGGGCGTCTGCTCAGCCCACTGACGGCAACGGCAACCAGCACCAGGGCGAAGCCGACGGTGAACGAGATCTCCAGCAAGCCGCGCGCACGCAGCACCTCGGCCAGGACCGCTGCCTGCCCGAGGGAAGCGTAGATGGCCACCACCGCTGCCGCCGCCCAGAACCACAGCTGTCGCTCGCGGAGGGATGTGAAGAGAGATGTGGCGCTCACTGGCGCATCGGAGGGCTACAGTTCTCCGCTCGGCGGCCCGGCCAGAAGCTCCCGCGCCCGTTCGCCGATGTGCTCCATCTGACGTTCCCTTTCATCCGCCCAGCGGGGCAGTCGCAGCGCGTTCGCGACGAACGCTCCTCCGCCCAGGGTGGCGAACATGGCCGGGAAGAGCAGCTCTAGGCCCACTTTGCCCTTCGACACCATGGCGACCAGCATGATTAGCGACATGAACAGGAACGCGGCTCCCATGATGCCCATCTCCATGGCGTTCCCCTTTCGGGTGGCCAGTCGGAGACGGTGGCCGTCGGCCGTCTGTTCCAGTACGGCGTGGAGGTTCCCGTTGCTCCACTCGCGCACACCGCCCGACGTGTTGACGACGCCTTTCGCATCAAATGTCTGGCGGAGCTCCGCCACCAGATAGTCCCACTCGCGGTCCGTCGGCTCCCTCGGTAGCTCCACGATCCGCCCCACAGACACGGGTGCGCCCATGAGGGTCCGGCGCCGGAGGGCCTCGGACCGGAGCTCGAGCGATGCCGCTGCCTGCGCCACGCGCTCCGGCGCGAGCCCCGCTTCATTTCCGATGTCCTGAAGCTCTCGGAGAGTCAGGCCTTCTCCTTCGGCGGACGCCGGCAAGCTCCTGCTGCTCACCCTGGCGGCCAGGGCGAAGATCTCGCTGACTTCGTCTTCCGTGTATCGGCGCTCGCCGGACATCTCGATAACCTGTACGAATGGGAGTCAGTTACGCGGACCGGAAAGCTACATTCACAGCCTACCCGGCGCGAAACGGCAGGTCGGCACGGAGGCTTCCTCGGACACTCACGGCCTGATACTCTCCTTTTCGACCGTCCGCCAATTCACAGACATACGGAGGGCCAGGAAGTGCTGACGCTGCTTTCACCCGCGAAGAGCCTGGATTTCGAAACTCCTTATGAAGGTCTCGCCGTTACGCGCCCGCAGCTGGAGGAAGACACCGCGATTCTTATCGAGCGCTGTAAGGAACTCGACGCCGCCACGCTGCGCAAGTTGATGAAACTGTCAGAGAAGTTGGGCGATCTGACCTGCCAGCGCTTCCAGGACATGACCCTGCCGCTCACGCCAGACAACGCCAGGCCGTGTGCGCTCACGTTCAAGGGCGACGTCTACAAGGGCCTGGACGCCGCCACCCTGTCGCCGGACGACCTTGAATGGGCCCAGGGCCGGCTACGCATCCTGTCCGGTCTCTACGGAGTGCTCCGCCCCCTGGACCTGATCCAACCCTACCGGCTGGAGATGGGCACCCGGCTGCCGAACGAGCGCGGTGCGGACCTCTACGCCTTCTGGGGCGATCGTCTGGCCGATGCGCTCAACGCCGAGCACGAGAAGCGCGCGGTCAAGGCCGTGCTCAACCTGGCCTCGAACGAGTACTTCAAGGCGGTCGCGACCGACCGATTAGAGTCGCGCCTGCTGACGGCTGACTTCAGGGAGATACGTAACGGGGAGCTGAAGATGATCAGCTTCTACGCCAAGCGCGCGCGGGGCCTACTGGCCCGGTTCGTGATCGATCAACGGATCGAAGACCCGGAAGGGCTGAAGGCCTTTGCCGAGGAGGGATACAGCTTCCGGCCGGAGCTGTCGGAGCCTGGCCGCCTCTCCTTCGTGCGGGATCAGAACTGGGCGTCCGCCTGAGCTACCCAGGTCAGAAGAGGTCCCCCTGAACGGGTTCGCTGCCGCCGGCGGGCGTGCCGTCCCCACCCGAGCCGCCGCTGCTACCGCTGCCCGCGGGCGCGCTCCGCGAGGGACGGCCCGCGTTCGACCGGGACGCATCACGCCGGCGCCTGCCCCACCGCCGTAGCCCCGGTATCACCACATCGACGTTCATGCTCTCGGGGGCGAGCCTTCGAAGCCCCCCCGCGGCCAGGACCTTCTCCGCTCCCGCAGCGGGCGGCCCGTCGGCTTCCAGGCGCAACACGGCGTCGGACGGAACTTCGTCCAGTACTGTGCGAAGCTCCTTTTCCAGGGCACGCACGGAGAGTCCCTGGACCCGCAGAGGTCGAATCTCCATGGGTCGGGCCCCGAGGTCGCAGAACGCCCAGCTTGAGATCGAGCCGCCAGCCGAGTTCGGTGCCATCTGGATCGTCATGAATCCCTTGGCCTCGTCCCGCTCCGCGAAGGCGGTTCGTTCCACAGAGCCTGGATAGAAGACGGGAGCGGGGCAGGGCTGCTCCCTGAGATCCGTCTCCAGCACCTGCGACCGGTGGATATGCCCGGACAGAACGGCAGCAAAGCCCGCGGGCACATCCGCCAGCTTCACGACGTCATGCCCATGCCGGAAGGTGAAGTCGACGGGACCCACCACCGCGCCCTCGAACGCCTGGTGTGTGACCAGCAACCGGAGCTGGGCTTCCCGCTCTTGCCAACCCGTCTGGTGCAGTGCCTCCGGGAATCGCGTCCTGACATCGCGCCGGATGCAGGGAATCCCCGAGACCGCGACTTCGGCACCGGCCAGGGTCAGCCTCACCGTCCCTGGCTCTCTGAACACGTGCACGCCGGGGTGACAGGCCAGCCCGTCGAAGGGAATGCGTGAGCGCTCGTGGTTCCCCGGGACGACGAACACGGGAATCCCCGCGTTGGCTACCTCCTTGAGGGGCTGGAACGCCTGATAGACCAGGCTGGCCGGGATGTTGGGTCTGTGGAAGACGTCACCGCCGTGGACCAGGGCGTCCACCCGTTTCTCTATGGCCGCCTGACAGGCCTGACGGTGATTCGCCAGGAAATCGTGCCCGCGCCTTCTCCGCGCGATCCTGGGGCGCAGGGGATGATCGAATCCCAGGTGCGAGTCGGCCAGCAACAGGACGCGGATGTCAGGGGGTGGTTTGGCCATGAATGGACTGAGCTAGCGGCCTCTCGGTCGTCTGGTCAGGAGCACGGACAGTATCCCGAACATACACCGAACCCCCCCACCTCGAAAGCTCACCAACGCGCATCCCTGTAAGAATCCGGCGCTTCATCTCACTCACATGATGACGGAAGAAAGGGAATCGCATTCGATTTCCTCCTAAGTACGACACGAGCGGGATGATCACGAGAGACAAGGAGCTTCAAAATGTATACGACTCGAATCAACAACGGACATGGTGACGTCGGCAGGTTTCCCGTGGCGCAGGGGTTGCTTCGCACCGCGCTGTTCCTGGGAGTCGCAGCATTCGGGACGGCTCTCACCTCGGGCGGCCTGCACGCCGAGGCGAACGGTTCCTCCGAATCGTCATCCGTGACCACGCCGGCCGTGGCCGAGAGTGAGAGCGTCCTGGACGGTGTGCGGGCGGATCGCGGTCTCTCTGCTTTCCTGGCGCTGGTCGAGGCAGCCGAGCTCACGGAATTGCTCGAGGGGAATAGTCAGCTGACTCTGTTCGCGCCCAACAACTCGGCCTTCGCGGGTTCCAGGCTGCATGGCAAACGCCTCAACACGGAGACCGTTCGAAAGCTGGTTCTCCGTCACGTGGTCCGTGGGCGCTACGAATTGAGTGACCTGGCGCAGCGGAATACGGTGAACTCCATCGCCGAGGACCGGTCTTCCACGGCACTTTCGGTCGCCCGCGTCGGGGACCGGATCGTGATCGGCGGAGAGGCCTGGATTGTCGGCGAGACCATCCAGACGGCGAACGGGGTGATCCATGTGATCAGCCGAGTTCTGGAAGGCTAGTCGAGCATCCACGAGGCGGAGGTACATAGCCTCCGTTGACTGCATACGAAGGGCGGGCCGCTACGGGTCCGCCCTTCTTCTTCAACGACTTGCTGGCTCCAAACGGGCAGCTTTCTGGCGAACGTGCAACGTTGGTCCAGAAACGCATATCGGGCCAAGTTGTTCATTGGAGTTCGGAGACGGCCCAACTTCATTATCGTCATTGAGCTCCGGTGCTTCAGGGGCACAGGTAGGGCACGGCGGGCAACTGCGGTTCCAGAGGTTTGCCCCTCGCGTGTGACGTGGGCCCTCCTACACCTAGCGTCCCTGCTCTGCTGAGTTAGTTTTCTTCCAGATTCGTGACGTGCATTGCCGATGGCACGTCCCGGCGAGGTATCTGCTGTACATCGGTATGGAGGGTGTCGCCATGACACGACTCCGCGTCTTACCTACGGTCGCATTGTCCTTCCTCTGCATCCCCGACGCGCTTCCCGCTCAAGAGCAGGAAGCCCAGCCAGTGGTAACCGAGGGCAGTCGGGTGCGAGTGACCAGCCCGCCGTTGGAGCACCGACTGCGCGGCGAACTGGTCTCGCTGACCGGAGGCTATCTGGTCGTCTTGCCCGACGGGCGAGATGTCAATGAGACGAAGCTGCCGTGGAATCAAGTGACCGCACTCGACGTGAGCACGGGAAGAAGATCGAACTGGCTCAAAGGAGGACTCATCGGTGCGGGAGTCAGCGGCGCACTCGGCCTCGGCCTCGCAGCGGTGGCTTGTGGTCAGGTGGAATGCACAGGGGGAGAGATACCCGCTTTCACGGCCGTCTCGGTGGGGGTGGGTTTTGCCGTCGGAGCAGGGATCGGTGCTCTCAGCAAGCGCGACCGCTGGGAGGAAGTCGATCTCTCCACGCTGGAGCCCGTGGTTTCCTTGCTTCCAGAGCGGAATCACTCGCCAGCCATCCGCATCGGCCTTCGACTGCGGATATAGGCATAACACGGCGAGCCGATTAGCGCTGCGAACGAACGGGAACATCTCCGTCGGTACGATTGTCGGTACGCTGGAGATGCTGCGGCTGGAAAACGTGCCGCTAGGGCGGTTTCCTGGAGCCGGTTGGCGAGGCCGCCTGGCCCGCTGGTTGCCACGCCGCTGATTTGCACCACATTCCAGCTTGGCCTATATCAGGACCTTCCGCGCCAAAACCCGAGCACGGAGGGACCATGAAGCGCCGCACTTTCGTCCGATCCACTCTTGCTGCCGCAGCCGCCGTCTCGATTCCTCGCAAGAAGTCGTTTGCCAGCCTGTTCCAGGAAGCTCCCCAGGTGCCGCCAGACGTGGATGCGGTTACGGGTGCGGGAGGGCAGGTCACGCTACAGGGAAGCGACATCGCGGATTTGAGCGCCCGGCTCAGGGGTCGCCTGTTGCTGGCCGGAGATGATGGATACGATCAGGCCCGCCAGATTCTGAATCCTTCGTTCGACAAGCACCCTGCGCTGATCGCCCAGGTCACCGGTACCGCGGACATCCGGACCGCGGTGGACTTCGCGCGGGGCAATGAGCTGCTCGTCGCGGTGAAGTGCGGTGGGCACAGCGCTTCGGGGAAGTCTACTTGCGACGGCGGGATCCTGATCGACCTGTCTCCTTTCCGTGATGTCCGGGTGGATCCGGTAGCTCGCAAAGCCTGGGTCACGGGCGGCTCCCTGTTGGGGCAGGTGGATCACGAGGCCATGGCGTACGACCTGGTCGCGCCCATGGGCACCGTGTCTCACACGGGGGCGGGTGGTCTGGTGACAGGAGGAGGCTTCGGGCGGCTTGCTCGCCGGTTCGGCCTGTCCATCGACAACCTGACGGCCGTGCATGTCGTGACGGCCGACGGGCAGTTCCACCGGGCCAATGCAGACGAGAATGCGGACCTGTTCTGGGGCGTGCGTG
>JBDHIQ010000088.1:0-8998 GCA_039587395.1 Gemmatimonadota bacterium | reverse complement strand
AGGCCTACTCCTCCAGACTCTCCGGATTGAGCCCCTCCAGCTCGGGAACTACAAACCGCCCGTCCTTGCGCACCAGCCGGTCGTCAAAGTAAAGCTCGCCGCCGCCCCACTCCGGGGTCTGAATGAGGACCAGGTCCCAGTGTACCTGGCTCCGGTTGCCGTTGAACGCCACCTCGTAGGCGTTACCGGGAGTCAGGTGGATCGAGCCCGCAATCTTCTCATCGAACAGGATGTCCTTCATCGGCCGCGTGATGTACGGGTTGAAGCCGATAGCGAACTCGCCTGTATAGCGCGCGCCGTCATCCGAGTCCAGAACTTCCACAAGGTGGTTGGTGTTGTTGCTGACCGCGTCGACGATGCGGCCTTCCTCGAATGTCAGCCGCACATCTTCGTGGGTCACGCCCTGGTACAGCGTCTCGGTGTTGAACTGGATAGTCCCGTTTACACTGTCCAGGACCGGAGCGGTGAAGACCTCTCCGTCCGGAATGTTTCGCTTGCCGTCGCACTCGACGGCGGGGATCCCGGCGATGCTGAACGATATGTCCGTGCCGGGGCTCACAATGCGGACGCGGTCCGTGGCATTCATCAGATCGCGCAGCGGCATCATGGCTTCTGACATTCGCGGGTAGTCCATCGTGCAGACCCGGAAGTAGAAGTCCTCGAAGGCTTCGGTCGAAACCTGGGCCAGTTGAGCCATGGAAGCGCTGGGCCACCGAAGCACGGTCCACTTCTTCTGATCGACCCGGATGTCAATGTGGACGCGCTTCCACACCGTGGTCTCGTAGACGTTCATGCGCTCTGCGGGAACGTCTGACAACTCTGACACGTTGTCGCTGCCGCGAATTCCGATGTACGCATCGGCGCCTTCCATCGCGACGACCTCTGAATCTGCCCACAACGTCATCTGCCGTTCCGAGGCACCCAGCATGAGCTCTCGCATCACGGACTGGCTCTTCAGGAAGACCAGGGGAACGGCCTCCGCCTGGTAGGCGGTGCGCACCAGCTCCCGGGTGAAACGGTGCGGCACATCGATCGCTTCGATGAACACCGTCTCGCCTGGTTGGAGATCACAGGAGTAGTTGATCAGGGTGTCGGCCAGGCTGCTATAACGTGTGTCGGGCATCTAAGTCAGTCCTTCTGTTCGTAAGCGCTGCAGGCGTCTGGTGCCGCGCGACCGCAGGTACGCTGCATGGTTGGACGGCGCGTGGCAACCGCCACCTGTTTTCCCGGCTCTTGGTCGTCAACGGCGTTGGTGCTAATCTGGCCGTGCGTCCAAAGGTCGAGATTCCATCCATTACCTCGCATCGGGAGGCAGAGCCGGTGCATCAGACCGCGCCGTACACGACACGGGGTTCGCCGGGAGTCGAGCGCCCGATACGTCGAGGAGCCTATCCCGAGTTCACGCTGGCCGGGATCCTGGTTGGCTATCTGATTGGCGTGCTGATCGCCATCAGCATCGGCTACCTCTCCTTGAAGCTGGGATTTTCGATCGAGGGATCGGAGCTCGCGGCCATACTCGGGTTTGGCGTGCTCCGCGGCCTGATGCGCCGCAACAGCATCATAGAGAACAATATCAACCAGACGTTGGCGAGTGCGGTCAACGGGGCTTCCGCCGGGATGATGTTCTCGGTGCCGGCGCTGTTCATCCTGGGCTTCACAGATTTCAACTATCCGCTGCTGGTGTTGGGCTGCATTGCCGGCGGTGTCCTGGGCATCGCGTTCATCATCCCGCTTCGCAAGCAGATGATCGACTTCAACCGGCTGGCGTTCCCGGGCGGGATCGCGACCGCGGCGGTGCTGAAATCCCCCGGCGCCGGAATCCGCAAAGCGTGGCTCCTGCTGGGCGGAGCCGCTATCAGCGGCGTGGCCCACCTGATGAGCTTGGCCTCCGGTTTCGAGGACTGGAACCTGGGTGTCCTCATCGGTCTTCCGGAGTACATGAACGGCATCTGGTACATGTCGCTGCTCACCGTGGGCGTAGCGTACCTGGCAGGGAAGGGCGGCTTCTTCTTCATCATCGGCGGATATGTCTGCTACTGGATACTCGCGCCGCTCATGAGTGGAACGGGGCTGCTCCCGGATCCCGCGACGCTGGAAGCGTCAGGCATGGGGATAGCCGATTACCTGCGGCTCAACCTGTTTCGCCCGGTCGGGATCGGGATGCTGATTGGCGGAGCGCTCATGGGGATTGCCCTGGCGCTCCCCCTGGTGTCCAGCGCCATCCGCAGCATGCGCGACGCTTCGCGCGCGCGAACGGCGCTCTCCAAGGACGAGCTGCCCATCCAGATGCTCTACATGGGCGTGGCGGCCGCGTTCATCGTGCTGGCCATCATCGCCTTCCTCTCCGTCAGCGAGGTGGGCCTGGGGCGCGGGCTGCTGATGGCGGCCCTGGGCACGCTGTGGATCTGGGTGGCCGGCGTGGTGCTCTCCGAGTGCATTGGACGGACCAACTGGTCACCCCTGTCGGGCATGACGCTGATTGGCGTGACGATCCTGATTCTGGTCACCAGCGGGATAGGAGACCGGGCATCGGTGATCGCCGCCGTGACGGTCGGCGCCGCGATGTGCGTGGCAATGGCGCAGGCGACGGATCTGATGCTGGATCTCAAGACGGGCTACCTGGTGGGTGCGATCCCGAAAAAGCAGCAGATCGCGCAGTTCCTGGGCACCTGGCTGGGCCCCATCGTGGTGATGGGATTGATCGTCGTGCTGCACCAGGCTTATGGGATGGGGAGCGATCGACTCCCGGCCCCGCAGGGGCAGGCCCTCGCCAGCGTCATCCAGGGGATCCTGGGGGGCGACGTGCCCGGCGATAAGTACCTGGCCGGCGCGGGACTGGGCGCGTTGCTCAGCGCGAGCGGCATTGGCGGACTCGGCGTGCTGGTTGGACTCGGCTTCTATCTCCCGTTCAGCATCGTGCTCACGTACACCGTAGGCACCTTTCTCCGTCTCTTCACCGATTGGAAGCTGGGCAAACGGTTCGCGGATGACATCGGGATCCCCATCGCCGCCGGTCTGATCGTGGGTGAGGCGCTCCTAGGGGTGGTCTACTCCCTGTACATCGTGTTGGGCGCGTAGAGGAGGCGAGAATGAAGCTGCTGGGTTACGCACTGATTTCGCTCGGCTTTCTGGGAGGCGCGTTCACGGCGGTTCGCCAGGTGGAGGGCGTCAACGTGGCCGTCTTCATCGCCTGGCTGGTGGCGGGGGTGCTGGGTGTGATCGTGGTACGTCGAGCCGGTCACGCGGAAGCGACGGACACGATTCGCCTCAACACCAACATCGAGGCCATCGAGGGCGGGCTTCGCAAGATCGTGGAGGAAGCCGATAAGCTGAATGAAGAGAAGGAAGCCATCAACGTCTATGACCTCCGTCATGTGATTGATCAACGATTCCCCGCAGAGCTCACACGTTTCGTGGACGCTCGGGAGAGCATCGCGCATAGCTATGGACTGCAGGCCTACGCGGAAGTCATGAACCGGTTCGCGGCGGGCGAACGATACCTCAATCGGGTCTGGTCGGCTTCGACCGACGGCTACGTGGACGAAGCCAGCCGCTATATAGAGCTCTCGGCTGAACAATTCCACGAGGCGCTGGACAAGTTCACGGAGATCCGAAGCGCCGGAAGGGGCTTCGGCGGACGGCGGCGTGCCCAGCCGCGAGCCACTACCTAGAGCGGGCAGGATAGTGAGACGGTTCCACCTGGTCGGCCTGGTCCTGTGGCGCGGAGGACTGCTGCTGCTGGCCGGTTATGCGCTGCTGGAGATCGTCCGCTGGATCCTCCGCTTCTATGAGGTGGATCCGCTGGTGGAGATCGGCCTGGGACTGACGCTGGTCGGCTTCCTGTTCGTTCTGGTCTCCCTGATCATGGAACGCCTGCAGGACGCTCGCGCGGAGGGCAGTCTGGCTGGACCCGGCGAGCGGTATGACCAGCGGGAAGGAGGAGTGGAGTGATTCGTGTGATCCGGATTGCGGGTTTCCTGCTGATCAGTGCCGGGGTCGTGGTGCTTCTGACCTGGGTGATAGAGCCACTCCGGGCTCTGTGGCCCTGGTTGCTGCAGCTGCCGCTGCCCGTGAAGATCGGGATCGTGGCGGCGGTCCTGGGGCTGATCGTGCTGTTTGCCTCCTTGATCGCGGAGCGCTGGGAGGATCGAGAGAGAGACCGTTCGCTGTTGGACGAGTTCTGAGAGTTTTGAGACAGACGACCTGAGAGGAGTGGTCCCACATGATTCTCGTGACGACGGAAGAAGTACCCGGATACCAGGTGAAGGACGCTGTCGGTCTCGTGCGGGGAAGCACAATACGCGCGAAACATGTGGGGAAGGACATCCTGGCGGGGCTGCGAACCATCATCGGAGGAGAGATCAAAGAGTACACCGAGATGCTCGTTGAAGCGCGCAACGAGAGCTTGCGCCGGATGGAAGCGCAGGCGGAGCAGATCGGAGCGGATGCAGTCGTGAACGTGCGCTTCGTGACGTCTCAGATCATGGCCAACGCGGCGGAGCTGCTGGCCTACGGCACCGCGGTTACGCTGGAGCGGAAGCCGTAAGCGGAGTGTTCTGCTAGCGCTTGTTCGCGAACAGCGCCGCGCCGATCCCTATCACGGCGGTCAGCGCGGCGACCAGCCAGATCATGGTGCGTGGCTCGAATCCCTCGAACGGGACCCCGCCGCTCCGCGCGAAGAAGAAGAAGACAAAGAAGCCCAACATTCCCACGAGGGCCAATCCGACGGCGACGGCCTTCGTCTGGTTACTGCCGGCGCTTGACGTTACGTGGCGGAGAGCCTGCCCGATCTCGGCGTCCGACGTGTTAGGGTAGTTCTGCTGAAACTCGAGTATGAGTTGCTCGATCTGGCGACTCAGCTCGCGCACACGTGGCGTAGGAGGCCGCTCCGTCGGGACTGGCACGAACATGTGGTCCTCTCCGTCCGGTGTTGGGCCGGCAGTTCGCGATCTCAACCTCGAACTCGGGAGACAAGCATGGAGAGGCGAGAGTTCCTCAAGACGGGTGCTCTGGGAGCAGGCAGCGTAGGAGCCCTGTCGGTGTTGCCGGTTGGCTGGCGCCCGCACAACCGAGACGTGTTGTCGGCGCTCGAACCCGCGCATCAGACCGACGTGCTCCGGCTGAACTCCAACGAGAACTCTCTCGGGCTGGCGCCTTCCGCCCGGCAGGCAATCATCGATGATATCGTCGAGGCGAACCGCTACCCGAGGGCCGCTCGCGGCTCACTGGTAGAAGCGCTAAGCGATCGCCACGACGTGCCCGCTGAGCGCCTGGTCCTGGGAAACGGATCCACGGAAGTGCTGCAGATGAGCGTCCAGGCGCTGGGGGCAGCCGGAGCTCCGCTGGTGCTGGCCGATCCGACGTTCGAGGACGTTCCGTGGTATTCCCGCCCCATCGACTACACCCTGGAGCGAGTGCCGCTCAGGGCGGACTTCAGTCACGACCTGGAGCGCATGCGCGAAATCGCGGACGGGTCGGACGGGACGGTCCTGGTCTACGTGTGCAACCCGAACAACCCCACGGGAACGCTGACACCCAGTGCGGAACTGGACGAATGGATCGGTTCGGCGTCCGACGACACGTACTTCCTGGTTGACGAGGCATACTACGACTACGTGGATGATTCGAGCTTCTGGTCCTGTATTCCGTGGACGGCCAGCTCGCCCAACGTGATCGTGGTGCGGACTTTCTCCAAGATCTACGGGATGGCCGGGATGAGGCTGGGCTACGGGATCGCCCACCCGGAAACCGCCGGCCGGCTGCGGGAGTACATCGGCCGCAACAACGCGAACCAGCTGGCTCTGGTCGCGGCCCTGGCCTCCCTTGCGGATCCGGACATGGTCCCGAGGAGTCTGGAAGCCAACAACGGCGGCAGGCGTGTGCTCCATGAATGCCTGGACGAGTTGAATCTGCCGTATCTCCCCAGCCACACCAACTTCGTGATGCACCGCATCAAGGGAGGCCTGGATTCGTATCGCCGTCGGATGTCTGACGCCGGGATCCGGGTTGGCCGTCCGTTCCCGCCCATGCTGGACTACAACCGCCTGTCGCTGGGCACACCGGAAGAAATGGGGCGCTTCGTCGAGACCCTGAGAGACTTCCGCAAGCGAGACTGGGTGTGACATGAACGCGCGCAACGATCTTCCAGGCAAGAACTTGCGAACTTGTCTTCTGTGTGTCGTGGCCTTCGTGACCGCGGGGGGATGTGTCCCGGCGGGCGAGGACCCGGAGACTGGAACGGGCGCAGGCGAGGCGGCCGACCTCCTGCTGGTCGGTGGCCGCGTCTACACGCTGGCCTGGGCCGACCCGGATACCGACGGGGCTCCGGCGCCCGATGCTCCGGTTACGGGTGGGAACTGGCAGCCGGACGCCGAGGCGGTGGCGATCAAGGATGGTCTGATCCTGTTCGTGGGATCCGGGGCGGAAGCAGAGGCGTATCGTGGTGACCAGACTCGTGTGATCGATGTTGCCGGTGCGACTGTGCTGCCCGGGTTCGTGGACACGCATGTCCATGTCGCAGGTCTCGGGCAGCGGCTCGAGCAGGTGGACCTGGTGGGCGTCGAGACGGAGGAGGAGGCTGTCGGACGTGTAGTGGAACGTGCCGGAGGGGTCCCACCCGGCGAGTGGATTGTCGGCTGGGGCTGGGATGAGGGGGCATGGGCGGATCGATACCCGACGGCGGATCTCCTGTCCCGCCGCGTCCCTGACCACCCGGTCCTGATGCGCGGCTTGCACGGTTTCGCCGTCTGGGGCAACCGAATGGCGTTGGAGAGAGCGGGCATCACGGCCGAGACGGAGACGCCCAGCGGCGGCGAGATTCGCCGCGACGCGGAGGGACGTCCCACCGGGACCCTGATCAATCGCGCCACCAACCTGCTCACGGATGCGCTTCCGGTGCCGAGCGCCACGCAGATCGAAGACCGCGTGGTGACCGGGCTCGAGGCCATGGCGGAGGCTGGCTACGTCATGGTGCACCAGGCCGGCGCGGACGCAGACCTCATGGCGGCGCTGGAAGCACTGGACGTGCACGGAAAGCTCCCGATACGCGTATACGCCATGCTCTCCGGACGGGATGTCGGCCTTCTGGAGGAGCGTATTCGGCGTGGCCCGGAGAAGGCGGAGCCGGGTGGCGACATGCTGATCACCCGCTCGGTCAAAGCCTACTTTGACGGTGCGCTCGGCTCCCGTGGCGCCCTCATGCTGGAGGACTACTCCGACATGCCGGGCGAGCGTGGCACCGGTGCCACCGAGTACGGATTCTCGACCCAGCGGATCGCCCGCCTCATGGCGGCCGGCTTCCAACCGGGGATTCACGCCATAGGCGATGCCGGAAACCGGCTCACGCTGGACTTCATAGAAGGCGTGCTGGCGGACCATCCAGAAGCCCGCGCCGTACGGCCGCGGATAGAGCACGCGCAGATTGTCCACCCCGAGGACATCCCGCGGTTCGGCCACATGGGCTTGATCGCGGCCATGCAGCCTCCCCACCAGGCCGAGGACAAGACATGGGCGGAGGACCGGCTGGGTCCGGAGAGGATCCGCGGAGCGTACGCCTGGAGGTCCCTGCGTCGTGCGGGCGCCGTACTGGCGTTCAGCTCTGACTTGCCTGGATCGGACTACGACATCCGGTACGGACTCCATGCGGCGGTTACCCGTCGTGACAGAGATCTGCAACCTGTCGGCGGTTGGCAGCCTCAAGAGCGGCTGACGCCGGAAGAGGCGGTGCGAGGCTACACCAGCTGGGCCGCCTATTCGGCGCACCTCGAGTCTCTCACCGGCATCCTGGCGCCCGGCATGTGGGCCGATCTGACCATCCTTTCCCGGGATCTCATTGGTACACCGGCAGACCGGTACGAGGAGATCCTGGAGAGCGAGATCCTGTGGACCATAGTGGGTGGCCGGGTTGTGCACGGAGAGGGGAACTGAGCTGGCGGCTTCCTGAGAGTCTGCGGGAAACCCTGGATCGACCTCTGCCGTAGAGACTTCTGACCCGGTGCTGGTCGGGATGGCTCGATCCATCGAGGCAGCGATCCAGCCCGGCGGGGTGTCATAGAGGTGAGCGAGGCGAAGGCAACTCACAGGGCGGACAGGACAAGACGGGGAACATGGCTGGCAACGGATCGCTTTTTTCGACGTTGACGAAGAAACGCATCTTCCAGATCGCCATTGTCTACATCGGTTTCGCGTGGGCAGTCACGGAGATGGTCGGTTTCTCCATCGACAACTACGGAGTCTCACGTAAGCTGCTGGACGTGGTGGTGTTTCTCCTCATCATGGGGCTGCCGGCCGTTCTGACCATCGGCTGGTTCCACGGGGAAAAGGGCCACCAACAGATTGGGAGGACCGAGCTGTCGCTGCTGCTCACCCTGTTCGTGATGGCTGCCGTGGGCACGTATCGAATCGGGACGGCGGAAGAGCCGCTGGTGTCGGGCAATGAGCCGGCGGAGCAGACGGATTCGGCGGTTCGGTTCGCCAGCCAGCCGGCCGATCTGGGCCCTCGCTCGGTGGCCGTATTCTCCTTCGAGAACCAGGCGGAAGCGGACAGCCTGGACTGGCTGGGCTCTGCCGTGGCCGACATGCTGACGACGAATCTCGCCCAGCTCCCCGAGCTCCGCGTGGTGAGTCGTGAGCGCCTTCTGGAGTTGCTGGGCGATGCCGGGCAGGAAGAGTCGGATCAGATACCCCAGCGGCTGGCGACGGAGATCGCGAGCCAGTCGGGCGCCAGGATGATGGTCCGTGGCTCCGTCCTGGCCATCAACGGCGAACTGGCCGTGGATGCCCAGCTCATCGAGCTCGAGAACGGCACCGTACTGGCGGCAGAGCGGGCACGGGGTGACGACGTGTTCGCCCTGGTGGATGACCTTTCTGCCCGCTTTACCCGGAGTCTGGCCACCGAGACGGGGCTTGACCAGGTCCGTATGGCGCCTCTCACGGCGGTCACGACTCCCAGCCTGCCGGCCTACCGGGAGTATCACGAAGGCATGCGCCTGGAGCGCGA
>JBDHIQ010000288.1:0-3393 GCA_039587395.1 Gemmatimonadota bacterium | reverse complement strand
GGTGCTGTCGTCTTCCACCACCACCGTGGCTCGGGACCCGTCGCGCTGAGCCCACGCGTGCGGACCGTACAGGTCAAAAGTGAACTTGATGTCGCGGGCCGTGACCGGCACCCCGTCGTGCCAGCGAACGTCGGTCCGCATGTAGTAGCGCCACGTAACCCCGTCGGGCAGTGCTTCCACCCGACGCACGAGTCGACCCTCGACCATGTCCGGCATGCCATCCGTCCCACCCGCCCCGGTGTGATAGCCGTGAAACAGGGGCAGGAAGACGAGGTGCTGGAGCGGCAGGTTCACGGCCTGGGTGACGTGCCGGGCGGAGGCGCCCAGGGTGAGGAGCGTGAGGGTGGAGGCGGAATCCGCGTTGCCAGGATCGGTCCCGAGCTCGTCGGCCGACGGATCCGCGCCATGGCAGGCAGCAGAGACCCATACGAATGCCATGAACCACCGGATCACCAGTGCGCGGGAGACTGTTCGCAGGCTGCTCCCCTGGCCGCTCACCGTTGTTCCTCCCACCGGAGGCGCGGCAGCTCGAGGATCGGGTTGGCCCGGCCGGGGCTCCGGAGCCCCTTGAGGCGTACGTCGGCCACGTGCGTCCGGATGCCCGGCGCCAGAAACGTCACCGGCAGCTCGCGCTGAAAGAACGGCCATAGATCGCGGTACATGGCGTCTGTCTCATCCGGATCGAAGGCTCCCCATGCCCGCGATAGTTGCTCCGCCACATCGGGATTCCGCGGCCCACGATCGAGCTTCGCACGAAGTGGAAGGCCGCCTCGAAATCCCCGTCACGACGCCGGGCGAGAGATGTGGCGTAGTCGAGCACCTGAATCTCCATCCGGATCCCGACGGCCCGGAGCCAGGCTTGAACCGCTACCGCCTCTTTCTCGGCTTCGGGATGCGCCATCGCGGTGAACCGAAACGCCTCGCCATTCCTTTCTCGGACCCCGTCTCCGTTCGTGTCACGCCAACCCGCTTCGTCCAGCAGTCGTGCCGCTTCCGCGGGATCGAACGGAAGGGGGGCGGGCACCTCGCCGGCTGCGTACTGCCGCCCGGAGTGCACCACATCGAACAGGGGGAGACCGGTCGGATAGCCCAGGATTGCGAGCAGGGCTGCCCGATCGATCGCCAGTGTGAGCGCCCGGCGAACCAGTCGGTCACGGAAGGCGGGGACCTTCCGCTGGTTCCAGATCAGGCCGTGCGCCAGCTCCCCGGCAGAGTAGTAGGCCCGAAAGCGTGGATCTTCCGTCAAACGAAGCGCTTGCGCGGGCTCGACGCCGACCGCCGCGTCGGCGTTGCCTGCCAACAGTTCCGTGACCGGGTTGCCGCCCAAGCGGAAGAGTACTCGCGGGATGGCAGGAAGTGGGCCGTGATAGTCCGGATTGGCCTCCAGTTCCACCACGACCTGCGGTTCGGCTCGCACCCAGCGATATGAGGCAATCGGGAGGGTCCCGGGTGGTGCCTGATTCGATACGTGTGTTCGTCAATCGTCTCGAACGTGTAGCTTTCGGCCCGCAGGTAACCGATGTCGGGATCGCTTACGAGCCGGAGAGTGAACTCGATGTCGCGCACAGTCACGGGCTCGCCGTCATGCCAGCGAGCTTCCGGATCCAGGCGCACCGTCCAGGTCAGGAAGTCGTCCGAGGCCTCCCAGCTCTCCGCCAGCCGCCCCTCCAGCTCACCCGTCTCGCCGCGGCCGATGAGAGGATCGAACAGAAGGAGCCGCTGCGGCATGTTCCCGCAGTGGAAGAACGCCCTCTCGCTTGTCTGGAGATGGATGGTCAGTGGTCGGTCATCGGAGCCGGACTCGGTCGGGACGCACGTGCACAGGACCAGCACGGCGAGACACGACACAAGTCGACGCATCGCAGGGCTCCATCTGACGGGGGTTGTGGCACTTACGGTCAGTCCCGGACCGGTCTAAATGATAAGAATCGACCCCGCAGACTGTCTGTAGGGAGAATTCCTCGCTGGATTGTGGGGAAAAACAGGACAGCGCGAATCACAATCCTCTATCCCGCAGCCAGTCGCGAAGCGCCTCGGCGATGATGGCATTGCCGCGAACATTGAGATGTCCGTTGTCCTGATAGTAGAGATCGGCAAGCGTTTCTCCGGTGGCAGACATGTGACGCAAGAGAAAGTCTTTCGTGTCGAAGAACGGGATCCCGAGGTCGGCGAATGTCTCTCGCAGATACGGAGCGCGCCAGGATTCGGCCTCGAATTCTGAAATGCTGTAGAAAGTGACCCCGAATAGGGGAACGCCCAGGGCCTTCATCTCATCGCGCATCGCCCGTATGAGGCGAGCGTTCAGGGTCAGCTTCTCCGCGTCCTTTGCCTGATAGCCAGCAAGCCTGGTGAACCACGACGCTGGAAGGACCCCCCGCACACGGAACAGCAGAAAGCGGCCCAAGTAGCTGGTCACGGCAGGTGGGTGTTGATCCACGTAGTCCCTGGTATCTGGCAGGATCGGGAGATTCTCCAGCACCAGGCTGTCGCCGTCCAGTCGATAGACCGGCTTCTGTCCGCTCCGGAAGCTCAGGATCGAACGGTCGAGATCTGCCGTAAGGATACCTATCAGAACAACCGGTTGCTCGAACAAGCCGACGGTGTGAGTCAGGCGAAGGTGGATCTGCCCGACACCATACCCGGCCACCCCGTAGTTCAGGACCGAGTAGTCCGGCAGGAGTCGATCCAGCACCTGCGGTAGCCGGTCCGGCCAGGGTGTCGCCCCGCCAACGAAGGAATCGCCGTAGAACAGAATGGGCGGTCCGAGGTCTTCGACACGATACGGCTCCGCGCTGATCAGTCCGAGTGGATTGCCGTCAGTCATCGGCGGAGCCCAACCGAAGACGGAGTGATAGCCTCCCACGCGTTGCCCCTGACCTCCAGTCCCGAACAGGAAAGCCAGTTTCCAGAAGTCGTCGTCGTAGTCGGGGTCGGCGAAGCGCCCGGGCTGTCGCAACCGTTCGATGCTGAGAGACTCGCTGAACAGGCCGAGGCGAAACACGATTTCGAGCGCACCCAGGGCAAACGCAGTGGCAACGACGGCGAGTGTCGCATTGAGGATGATGCCGCGCTTTCTGGCCATGGCCTTCCTTCGGGGCAAGAGCCGCTACTGGTGTGTTGTCGGTCGGCCGGAGACCAGCAACTCGCATGCCGCAGGCGGCGGCTTACGGACGAACGCGTAGCAGACAGCGAGAGAGGGGGTGGCCTGCCGGCCCACCCCCGCGCAAGCGTAGCCTTGGTCTACCCTGCGACGCCGCCTCGAGAGGGCGTCAGTAGCTAGTAATCACCGGGTTCGAGCACTGCGAGAGCAGATCGGTTCCCTCGCAGATGAAGTGCGTATAGGTGGCCTTGCCCTTCTGACCCGTAGCATCGGAATAGGCGCCGGTCTCGGAT
>JBDHIQ010000087.1:0-9120 GCA_039587395.1 Gemmatimonadota bacterium | reverse complement strand
TGTCCTGCAGGACGCGATGCTGGCCATGCGACGCGCCGAGAGGCTGGAAGAAGCGGAGCACGTATACGATGCGGCTACGAGCCTGTTCGTGCAGTCCGTCTCGGAACTGGAGCGGGATCTCCTGGAAGCATTCGAACGGCGGCAGCTATACCTGGAATACCAGCCCATCGTCGCGCTCGACGACGGGCGAATCACCGGCATGGAAGCCTTCATCCGCTGGAAGCACCCGGACAAGGGTCAGATTCCTCCCAGCCAGCTTCTGATGGTGGCGGAAGAGGCGGGCCTGATGGAGGAGATGAACTACTGGATCCTGGGCCGAGCCTGCCGACAGCTCAAGGAGTGGCACTCCCGGGCGTCCGTGCGGTTCCCGCCGGTTGTGGCCGTGAACATTCCGGAACGCCAGTTCTTCGGAGACGACTTCGTGGGCCGCACCCTCTCCACGATAGAGACAACCGAGCTGGAGCCACGCTTCGTACGTCTGGACGTCGAGGAGGAAACGCTGGCCAGGGATCCCAACGGGGCCGCCCGCATCCTCGAGATTCTGTCCGAGCACCGCATCCAGGTAGCCATAGACGACTTCGGTACCGGGTACTCATCGCTCAGTCACCTGCACCGGATGAGCGTCTCCACACTGAAGATCGACAGGGCGTTCGTGAGTGGCACCACGGGCATGAAGCACGAATGGGATGTGGCCCGCACCATCGTGCAGCTGGCCGAGAATCTGGACCTGGACGTCATCGCCGAGGGAATCGAGACCCACGAGCAGTTCCAGCACCTGCGGAAGCTGGGCTGCAAGCAGGCGCAGGGGTATTTCTTCTCGGAGCCGGTGGGGGCGGATCAGGCCGCCAGGCTGGTTCGGGAGGGATATCCGCTGGATCTCAAGGCGCCGACCCGCTAGGGCCGACGCCGGAACGACAGAAGGCGCCGACCCGGTGGGGCCGGCGCCGGTGCAAGGTCGCGACCGCGGCTCAGCCTGACAGGAGCGCCAGCGGAACTCCGAATAACAGGGCCGTAATAAAGCCGATGGCGGCATAGGCCATCCAGCCTATCCCCGCCGTCACGATGGCCTTGCCGGTGGTGAAGTCCAGCGCCTGGCGGATCGCGATGATCACGGCGACCAGCATCCAGAGCCACACCGCCAGCTTGACCAGGGACCCCACCACGGGCACCACACCCAGCACGTACAGCACGCCGGGTGACTGTGCGAAGCCGATGGTGCGGAGCATCTCTCCCCAATCGGCCGTGCCTTCCAGCCACCTCGTTCCGATGAAGTAGGTGAGCCAGGACCAGACCAGCCATCCGATGAACGCGGCGAGCAGGCTGCCGATCACGCCGCCAGTACCCATGCCGCTGGCCCCGATCGCAGCACACACCGCCACAATTGCTACCACGGCAGCAGCCTGGCCGGTGGCGGTGGTATCGTGCTCCACGTCTTCGAATACGTCCACCTCGAGCCTCGCGGCGCCGATCATGCGCTGCAGCATGGAACGCTTCGGTGCTTCCTCCGTCATGTGCGCCTCCTAAGGCTTGGGTCGATACGTACCGTCGAACGCCAGGGTCCATGTCTCGCCCGCGTCGCGTGAGAACTCCCAGACCTGCCGGACCTCTCCGGACTCGCCCGGAGTCCAGGCGATGCGGTGCATGACAGTACCGCCCTCGCGCCCTTTCATTTCGCCGGCTAGCACCATGCTGCCGTCCTTCCACCCTCCATCCAGGAGCAGGAACGTGCCGTTGTCGGAAATCCAGGTCTGGTGCCACCTGTCGCTGGGAGCATGGAAGGCGTTGATGCTGGTTCCCTTCCCTCCCTGCCCGCCGACCCAATTCTCCTCCAGAGCACAGCCGTTCATGATCTGGCGAATGGTGTTCTCGCCCACGACCTGGCCGTCGGCGGTGTTCTCCACGTTCCACTCCCCGATCCAGAAGTCGAACTGGCGATGCTCCGCGGAAGAGCACGGGGGTGCCTGTTGGGCCTGCTCCTGCGCCAGCAGCGGCGGAGCCGTGCCCAGTACGGGGAGGAGTGTGGCCATGACGGCCAGTACGAATCTGTTCATGGTGGTCTCCCGGAGCTTCGGTCAGAGTCGGGCCTCCATAGTGGCCACTTCTCGTCCCGAAGGCACATCTGAGGGTATTCGGCCGGCCGGCGTACGGCTAGTGGAGGAGGAGCTTTCTCCGCTGGAAGCGCCCGAGAGCCAGAAACAGGAGAACGGCGTCGACACCCAGGAATACGGAGCCGATGGCGAGGGAGACGGAAGCCTGACTGCCTCCCATGAACAACCCGAACACCTTCGCTACCACCTCGGGCGGAAGCAGTCGCAGCGCCAGCATGGGTGTGAAGAGGATCAGCATCACGATGATCATGAGTGTCTGCTGAGCCTGCCTGACCGTGCCGGCACGCAGCGAGACCAGCACGCCAAGCGTTGCGCCCAGTAGCGCCGCCAGGAATGTCACGGCGCATATGCCCAGCAGCGTGTGTGCGTCATACAGGGCGATACCCCGGGGAACGTGGGCGACGTTGACCGTGATGAGTCCGACGGGCACGCAGACCAGCGTGGCAGCCCACACCCACAGGACCCCGGCCACCACTTTGCCCACCAGAATGGCCCAATCCGGCAGGCGGGTGGCCAGAAGCGTCTCCAGCGTGTGCCTTTCCCGCTCACCGGCAAACGAGTCGGCGGTCACGGTCGTGACCAGGAACAGCGGCATCCACGCCCACAGCACCATCACCCACGGTGCCTCCAGCCAGGCCATGCCCAGCTGCCATGGCAACACCACACCGATCAACCCGACGAACACCAGGAAGCTGACAGACATAATCAGCCCCCCGTCGACCACCGAGAGCTCTCGCAGCTCCTTTCGAAGAACCGTCAGCACATCGCGCATCAGGCGCTCCTGAATCGCTCTGAACCAGGCCGGGTGCCGTCCCCGGCAATCTCCCCGGTCATCAGGGAGTGGAACGTGTCCTCCAGACTGCTGCCGATGGGTGTGACCTCCTCCAGTTCCACGCCGACGCGAACCAGGAAGGCCACCAGCGGAGAGATCCGACTGTTGTCTTGCAGATCGACCAGCAGGCAATCGCCCTCCGTCACCACCCACTCCACATCGTGTCGCTCTCTCACCAGGTCGGCCACGTTGCGGGTCAGACCCCGGCCGGCGATGCGGAAGCGCTGGCGATCGCGGCGGCTGCGCAAATCGTCCGGCGTGCCCACGGCCAGCAGGCGACCCCGGCGGATCACGCCCACCATGTCGCAGAGCTTCTCGGCTTCGCGGAGATTGTGGGTGTTGAGGAAGACGGTGACGCCCTCCCGGGATGCCATGTGGGTCAGGGTGCGACCCAGCTCGGCCGCCGCCACGGGATCGAGCCCGGCGGTGGGCTCATCGAGGAACAGAACGGCCGGGCGGTGAATCATGGCCCTGGCGATGGCAAGCTTCTGCTTCATGCCGCGGCTCCACGTGCGGACCTTTTCACTCCGTCTATCCCACAACTCCAGACGCTGGAGGAGCTCCACGATGCGCGCGTCGCGAACGCCGCGCGGCAGACGCCAGATCCGTCCGTAGATGTCCAGATTGTCGAGCGCGCTGACCCGCTCGATCAGTCCGGAGTGCTCCAGGAGCACCCCACACCGTTTGCGGACCTCGTCCGGCCGGGTCGCCGAGTCGAACCCCAGGACCTGGGACCGGCCGCCGGTCGGCTCCAGTAGACCCAGCAGCAGTCTGATCATGGTGGTCTTTCCGGCCCCATTGCGGCCCAGAAAGCCGAACACGGTCCCCCGCGGAACGTTGAGACTCACCCCGTCAACGGCCCGGACGCCGGGGAACTCGCGGGTCAGGTTCCGGGCACGGATGGCGAATGCGGGCGAGGACGCGCCACGAGTGCGCGGGAACAGGAGCAGGCGGCCTGTTCCATCGTCCGCCTCCGGCGTGGCAGGCGCACGGGATTCGTTGTCCGGTCCGTTAGCCAATCCGTTGCCCAATCCCATGCTTGAGCGCCGCCCGGTTTCTTCCGTGCGCGCTGCCGGTCCCCGATCCGTTCCGTCCGTCTCGCTCGCATCGCGAGACGACGCTTCTCCGTGGACCACCGTCTATTGCACGGATCGTACACGTCTCGCAGGCCGTCCTCCGGGCCGTTGCCAACAGTCCATATATCGTTTTATTGCAATCAATTAAGGGCTTTCAGGTGGGGCGAAACCGGTGGCCTGGGCGGTGTGGATGAGGCGCGCGTTGTGGACGTTTAGCAACGGAGGCGTGCAGGATGTGGTATCAGCCCGCACCCCAGTAATGGGCCTTGAGCGGAAAGATCGCGCGGATTCCTCCCGTGGGGTCCGGGACGTCCCCGTGGCGGCGCGGAATCACGTGGATGTGCGCATGGGGTACGGATTGACCCGCCGCCATGCCCTCGCTCAGCCCGATCGTGAAGCCGTCGGGCCGCAACTCGGCCTGGAGAAGCTCCCTGGCGCAGCGGGTCAACTCCCACAGCTGCCCCTGCTCTTCCGGGCTCAGCTGAAAGATGCTGGACACGTGGCGACGCGGGACGACAAGCGTGTGGCCATCCGTGACGGGAAACAGGTCGCGCAGGGCCCGTCCCACATCGCTCTCCAATCGAACCCTTTCGGACTCAGCCGCACAGAAGGGACATTCGTCAGGCATGTGCGTAATGTACGTATGTTGATGCCGGACGCCCACCATCTGATCAAACGGAGCGAGGAGCGGGATGCAGAACGAGTCGGACAGCGGATCGGGTAGCGAAGAGCAGGTTGGGGCCTCTCTCGACGTCGAAGAGACGCTGGACCTGGTAGAGGATGCGCTGTACGACCTCTGGGGAGTGGCCAACAACCTGGCCAGGATCCGCACGGTACGGCCCCGCTACTACCGGGTGACCGTGTTCGGCTCGTCCCGGATGAGGCCGGGAGACGAGGTGTACGGCGACGTTCGGCGGCTGGCCACCGAGTTGTCGCGGATGGGTTGTGACATCGTCACCGGCGGCGGGCCCGGCCTCATGGAGGCGGCCAACGAGGGGGCCAAGCTGGGCGACCCCCACAACCGCACCCGCTCGTTCGGCCTCCCCATCGAGCTTCCCGTAGAGGAACAGCCCAATCCGTTTGTCGAGAAAGTCTACCGGCACCGGACGTTCTTCTCCCGGCTTCACCACTTCGTGCGGCTGTCGAGCGCATTCATCGTCGTGCGCGGTGGGATCGGCACCACGCTGGAGACCATGATGATCTGGCAGCTGTGCCAGGTGCGACACATCCGCTCGGTCCCGCTGATCTTCATCGGGCAGATGTGGCGGGAGCTGGTGGAATGGGCGCAGACGAACATGCTGGACGGGGACCGCGAGCTGGCTTCAGCGGAGGATCTGGCCATCCCCTACTGCGTCGACAGCGTCGAGGAGGCGTGCGCGATAGTCGGTCTGGACCTGGCCGAGTTCGAGGCGGGCCGCTAACCCGGCAGACCCGGGCAGCGGAACCCCGGCCCGCCAGGCGGCCGACGAGCCATCCGGGCCTTCAGCCCGGGCGGCTCACAGCTCTACGGAGGCGCCGCGCTCGGGCACATCGACGCCCGAATGCCCCCGCTCCCGCAGCTGCTCGGCCAACCCGAACGCAGCGTCCTCTTCGCCGTGAACCAGGAAGACCCGCTCCAACCGGCCCGATCCTCCAACCCGCTCGGCCCAGTCGAGCAACCCCGTGCGGTCCGCGTGGGCGCTGAACGAACCGGCCCGGAGGATCCTGGCCTTGACGTCTATCTGCCGGTCGAAGATCCGCACGGGGCTCTGCCCTTCCAGGATCTTGCGGCCCAGGGTATCCGTGGCCTGGTAGCCCACGAACAGGATCGTCGTGTTCGGGTTCCAGGCATGGTGCAGCAGATGGTGGAGGATGCGCCCGCCTTCGCACATCCCGGATGGCGAGATGATGATGGCCGGACCCTTCAGGTCGTTCAGACGCCGGGAATGCTCGGCTCGCCTGATGAACGTCAGCCGCTCGAACCCCAGCGGATCCCGGTCCGCTTCCGTCTCCACGGCGTGCCGCGCCTCGGCATCGTAGCACTCCGGGTGCAGTCGGAACACTTCCGTCACATTGGCGCCCAGCGGCGAGTCCACGAACACGTCCACCGGCGGGAGTTCTCCCTGCTCCCACAGCCGGTTCAGCCTGTACACCAGGTCCTGTGTGCGGCCCACCGCGAAGGAGGGGACCAGCAGCTTGCCGCCGGTCTCGTGGCACGTGGTCAGCACTTCGTTGACGATCCGGTCGCTCTCCTCGGGAGGTTCGTGGTCGCGTGTCCCGTAGGTGCTCTCCATGATCACGAAATCGACTCCGTCCGCGACTTCCGGATCGCGCAGGATGGGCAGGCCGCGGCGTCCGATGTCGCCGCTGAACAGGAGACGCCGGGTGCTGCCTGCCTCCTCCACGTCGATCACTATGCTGGCCGAACCCAGGATGTGACCGGCATCGATGAACCGGATGTGGACTCCGGGAAACAGCTCCCACGTGCGGCCGTACTCGACCGTGGCAAACCGCTCCAGTGTCTCGACCACATCCTCCGGCGTGTACAGCGGCTCGAACGGCCGCTTGCCCTGCTTGCTGCGAATCCGGTTGACCCGGCGCACGTCGCTGCGCTGGATCTTGGCGGAGTCCAGCAGCATGAGAGCCGCGATATCGCGCGTCGCCGAAGTGGCGTGCACCTGCCCCCTGAATCCGGCACGCACCAGGGTCGGCAGGTTGCCGCAGTGGTCAATGTGCGCGTGTGACAGCAGGACTGAGTCGATGCCCGCTGCATCGAACGGCAGTTCCCGGTTTCGGCTGAAGGCCCGCTTGCGGCGTCCCTGGAACATCCCGCAGTCGAGCAGTATGCGCCGGCCGTTCGCTTCCAGCAGGTGCATGGAACCGGTGACGGTGCGGGCGGCACCCCAGAATTCCAGCTTCATGATCGGATCGCTTTCATGCCCGCGCAGGTAACGCGGACGTAACGTTGTGCACTTGGGCGGGTTCGCCTATTCTCCCGGCCGACTCTTCATGTTCGAATCTCCGGCACAGCGTCGTCAGGATCAACGGCAGGCAGGCGGATCCCAGGTCGCTGACTAACGAACCGTGGATCGGACGCGTCTTCAATTGGGTACGCAGCAGGTCGTTGCAGGTCAAATGACGGATCTAGGCGCCGCGACGCGGGGCCGAAGCAGGGATACAGGAGCCGGGAAGATGTTGCGGTCTTATTGCGTGGCAGGGATGGTGGCGTGCGCGCTGTGTGTGTCGGCCGGAAGCGGACGCGCGCAGATGCAGGGGACACCGGGCCAGGTTGGCGCCTCCGATCAGTTGGCCGGCCAGTTCCGTGAAGCGACGCTAGAGGCGTTGCGGCTGGCGGCCCGCCCCGGGGAGAACCACCGGGCGCTGGCGCCGATGATAGGCGAATGGGACATCACGTTGACTTCGTGGGGGAGTCCCGGCTCGGAGCCGCAGGTATCCCATGGAACCGCCTCGTTCGAGTGGGAGATGGATGGTCGATTCGTCCTGGAGCGCACCCAGGGCACGGTGCGTGGCGAGCCGTACCACAGCGTGGCCTTCCTTGGCTTCGACAACGTCACGAACCGCTATGAATGGACCCGGATCGACAATCTCTCCTCGGCCATTCAGTCCTTCCAGGGCGAGATGCGCCAGGCGGGTGAAGCCGGGACCGAGTTGATATGGCGCGGCGGGTATCAGGACCCGGTCACGGGACAGCGGGTGGAAACCCGTGCCGTGCTGCAGTTCCTCCCGACGGAGGGCATGGTATACGCCCTGTTCGAGTCCGGAGACGGAGACGAGGCAAAGGTCCTGGAGATAGCCTATCGGCCGGAGGGAACGGGAGCCCGGGAAGACGCGGCGCGGTGACCGTTTCCGTCCGCATCCGGGCAGTCCTGCTCGGCGGGCTGCTGGCCCTGGTTGTCGGACCGGCCGTCGAACCGGTCGCCGCCCAGACGAACGCAGCGACGCCGGTGCCGGCACCGACGCTCGATCAGACCACGGTGATTGTGGTCAGGCACACCGAGAAGCTCTCAGATGAGGGAGACCCCTCCCTCTCCGCGGCCGGAGTGGCACGGGCGGAGACACTGAGTCGAGTCCTGGCCGACCTTCCCGTGGCCGCCCTGTTCGCGTCGCAGTACAAGCGGACCCGGGAAACACTGACACCCCTGTCGGCGCGGTTCGGAATTCCCGTTCAGACGCATGATGCCCGGGATGTGGTCGGGTTGGCGCGGATCATCCGCTCTGAGCACGCCGGCCAGCTGGTGGTGGTGGCAGGCCACAGCAACACGGTCCCGGCTCTGATGCGGGCGCTGGGAGTCGAATCCGTCGCCGACATCCCGGAGGACGAGTACGACGACCTGTTCGTGGTTCGGTTGAACGCCGACGGAGGCGCAACCGCTCTGCACCTGAACTACGGAGCGCCGTCAGGCAGTTAGGACCGCGCTCCGCGTGCCGTCACCGAGGTGCCGTCACCGAGGTGCCGTGGCCAGGCTTGGAGCCGCTTGCTGGCGGGGGACGTCAGGCTGATCCGATCGCCGCAAAGCTCGAGTCACGCCGCTCCCACTCCGCATTCACCACCTGGGGCGCGAACGTCATCTGGAGCACGCAGCGGTTGTCTCCCCGCTTGACGCACTTCAGCTCGTCTATCACGATCGGTTCGCCGTAGTAGTCGGCCGCTCCTGCAATCACACCTTCCGCGAGCGCGCAGATGGGGCCGGCGCCCTGGATGGTCACCATCACATCGCCATCGAAACTCTCGAAGAACTCGAGTGCCGGAACCTCCTCCACCTCGACTACCGGATCCGCCGAGGGAAGACCCTCAGACAGCGAGTGAACGAACGACCGCAGGTTCGCGTGTCGATGAAACAGCGTTGGATAGGTCTTTGCCAGCTGCGGCACGACGTTTCGGCCCAGCCAGCAAATGAGGGCATCCGAGGGGAGATCGACCGGGAGATCCGGAGTATCCATCCCGGCTTCCCAATCGGACATGTTCACGCCGTTCCCGTTGAGCTCGCAGGCCTCGAGCACGGAATCCCACAGCCCTGCGCCGTACTGTCTTTCCAGCACTTCCTTCACCAACCCGAACAGCGTGCCCTTCATTGGATCCTCCCTTACCTGCAGCGGGCGGGCG
>JBDHIQ010000086.1:0-24934 GCA_039587395.1 Gemmatimonadota bacterium | reverse complement strand
CGCGATGATGCCGTACCCCATGATCATGAGCGCCGCCGCCAGGATCTGTCCGAACGCGGTCTGCGGCGCGATATCGCCGTAGCCGACGGTGGTCACCGTGACGATAGCCCAGTAGACGGCCATCGGAATGCTGGTGAACCCGCGCTCGGGGCCCTCGATGAAGTACATCGTGGCGCCCACGACCATGACGAGGGTCAGTACTGCGATGAGAAACACGGTGATCTTGTGCGCGCTCGCCCGAAGCGCGGACAGGAGGACCCGCTCGCTGCCCACGTACTGGGCAAGCTTGAGGACGCGAAACACGCGCAGGACCCGGAGTATTCGAATGACCGCGAACGCCTGCCCTCCCGGGAGAATGATACTCAGGTACGTCGGGAGAATCGCCAGGAAATCGATGACGCCGTAAAAGCTTCGCGCATAACGCGTTGCGCTCCTTGCGGATGCGATGCGAAGGGCGTACTCGCCCGTGAAGAGGATCGTGAACACCCATTCCAGCGTGCGGAGCAGCGCGCCGTGCCGGGCCTGTACTTCGGCCACGCTCTCGAGCATGACGACGACCACGCTGGTAATGATCGCCACGATGAGCAGGATGTCGAACGCCAGGCCCGCAGGCGTGTCGTGTTCGAAGATGATCCGGTAAGCCTCCCGCCTCCAGCGCGGGCGGTCCGAGAAATCTTCGGGGCGGTGATTCCCAGCGTGCCCTGCCCTGCTCACGGGCCTCACAGCCTCCGGAACATCGATTTGAGGCGCAGGGACCAGACGCGCCACACGGCCTCTCGGACTATCGCACCGGACATCTTGCTCTCGCCGGCCGTGCGATCGACGAACACGATCGGGACTTCGCCGACCGTGAAGCCCTGCTTCCAGGCGCGGTAGTTCATCTCGATCTGAAACGCGTATCCAGTCGAGTCGATCTTGGACAGGTCGATGGCCTCCAGCACCTCACGCTTAAAGCACTTGAAGCCGGCTGTGGAGTCACACAGCTTCAGGCCCGTCACGAAACGGGCGTACCGGTTCGCGAAATAGCTGAGCAGAAGCCGCGACATCGGCCAGTTGATCACGTTGACGCCCTTGAGATAGCGCGAGCCCACCACCACGTCGTACTCCGATGTAGCCTCCAGCATGGACGTGAGGTAGGCCGGGTCGTGCGAGCCGTCGGAATCCATCTCGAACAACAGGGCGTAGCCTCGCTCCAATCCCCACTCGAAGCCGCGCAGGTACGCGGATCCCAGGCCCAGTTTGCCCTCACGGTGCAGCACCTGGACCCGCTCGCTCTCCCCTTCCAGCCGATCCGCCAGCCTGCCCGTCCCGTCCGGCGAGTTGTCGTCGATGATCAGGACGTCCAGCGAGTCATCGCACTCAAGCACCAGCGGGACGATGTCCCCCAGGCTGTCGATCTCGTTGTACGTGGGGAGTATGACCAGTCCCCTTCCCCGCCCTGCATCCTCCGATGGCGCATCCGCTGAGCCGGGATGCGGCTCATTCGCTTCCGGGACGCTCGGAGGAAGTGTTGATTCCGTCATTCGGGGCGGCTCCAGGTCAACGATAAACGTATGGCAAGGGCTAAGGTAGCACCGCGTGTCCGACGAATCGATAGCCGGTGCGGCCGGTCCGAAGCGCAAGCTCGGGCTCCTGCACCAGCCGGTTGTACGTTGCCTGTTGAGCCATCATCTTGAAGTCATGCGCTTTCGAATTCGCACCGCCTGCCTTACGGCCGGCTTCGTGATGGTGGGAGGGCTTTCCCTCGCTCGACCAGCAGTATCCCAGGATTCTCACTACTGGACCAACCAGTACGGAAACCGGGCCCGGCTGCTGGGGGGTGCTGTGATCGGCAGTTCGACCGACCTCTCTTCCGTCTACTACAACCCGGGGGCGCTTGCCCTGGTCGACCAGCTCGAATTCGTGCTGGCGGGCAACGTCGTGCAGTACTCGCGCTACGCGATCGAGAGCGCGCTCGGATCGGGGCGAGAGGTGTCCTCCACCCGGCTGGCCGGTGCGCCCTCCCTGTTTGCCGGTGGAATTCCGTTCAAGTTCCTGGGCAAGCATCGTCTCGCGTACTCGTTCCTCACCCGACAGTCGATCGACGCTCGGCTGAAAGACCGCTTCTTTGTAGACGAGCCAAGCGAGGTCTTCCCCGACTTGCAGGGGGGGTCCGCCGATTACTTCACCGAGCCGAAGCTGAGCGACTACTGGGCCGGATTGACCTGGGCGATCCCGGTCACGGAGAACATAGGCCTGGGAGTCAGCCCGTACGTGTCGGTGCGCAGCCATCGCATGCGGACTCAGGTTTCGGCCCAGCTGCTGGACGATCAGGACGAGGCTTCCATCCTCCTGCTAGGTCAGTCGTTCGACTATAACAACTGGCGACTGCTGGCGAAGCTGGGGGCGGCGGCGGACTTCGATCCTTTGAGCATCGGGATCACGTTCACCACGCCGAGTCTCCACATCCTGGGAGACGGTGACGTAGGTATCGATCGTTCGTTCGTCACCAGCACGGGAGAGTCCAACCTGCTGGCCGAAACCCGAAATGACCTGCCGGCCGACTATCAGACGGCGTGGTCGGTCGGCGCCGGTGTGGGATACCGACTGGGAAATACCAGGCTGCATGGGGCGACGGAGTACTTCGGCCGCATCGCCCCGAACACGGTGCTCGAGGTCGGATCAGCTGTTTCCACTCAGGGCGACACTATTTCGGGAGATTTCATCCAGGCCGCCGATGATGTCTGGAACTGGGCTCTAGGGGTCCAGCAGCCCGTGGGCAGGACGGTGGACGCGTACCTGAGCTACCGAACGGATCGGTCGAGCCGGAAGCCGGATTCAGTGGACAACATCGCCGCCACGACCTGGGACCTTCAACACATCGCCGGCGGAGTCGACTTCGTGGTCGAGTCCTCCGAGTTTACTGTCGGCGTCGTGTACGCCTGGGGAAGCTCGATCGGCGAGGGTCTGAGCGGGCTGCTTCCCGAGGACGCCGCGATTTCTTTTCCGGAGGAGCTTGAAGTCAGGTTCCAGAGGATCACCCTGGTCCTGGGTTTCACCCTCGTCTTCGAGTAACCAGCCCGGCTCCCAGGGCGCTCAGCTCCGCCACGGTGACCCAGATGCGCGCGCCTACCGACAGTGCGGCAGCGGCGGCGGCCGGTAGCCCCGCAAGCGCCACGAGCAGTGCGGTCATGGCACCTTCCCGAACCAGTATCCCGCCCGGAGCTATGAGCACCAAGTAGCCCGCCACGTACGCGGCTGCGAAGATCCCCGTGCACTGCAGGTAAGAGGGGGTCACCTCGCCCAGGGTACCCAAACAGAGAGACCAGAAGCCCAGTCCGTACAGGGCCCACACAGCTCCCAGCACGAGGGAAGATCCCAGAACCTGCCGTGCACCCGGCGCTGTCTGTGCGGCCGGCTCGTCCAGGAGGCGACCGGCGAGCCTCGCGACGGTACGGACCACGGGCGGCTGGACCAGGATGATGAGGAGCACCACAACGGCCGCGAGTTGAAGGAAGGCGGTTCGATCTGACCCCACAAAGTGTCCTCCGGCGACGGCCGCGCCCCAGGCGAGTCCCGTCAGAAGGGTGACGGATTGGAGGAGTATGGAGGTCGAGATCGCGGCGCCGCCCGGGTGTCCGCTCGCTTTTGCGAACGACGCGAGACCGGCCAGTTGCCAGACTTTGCCCGGGATGTAGCGGCCCAGGTTGGAGCCGATCCACGCGGTAATCCCATCTCGATAAGAGATGCGAGCCCCGGCAGCCCGAAACAGGTGCACCCAGGTGGCTCCGGTCGCAACCAGCGCCGCCGCGGCCGCCAGCAAAGCTGCGAGAATGAGACCGGGTCTCCACATCCAGTCGAACCCGCGGGCCTCGGATACCAGCCTCGTCAGCTCTCCGCGCCACGCCACCAGGCCCAGCACCACGAACACCAGTGCGACCGCCAAAAACGCCAGGGTGCCCCAGCGGAGTCGCCGGCGCTCCATGGCGGCTACGCGGTCCCTTCGGGGCCCGGGGCTCCTCTCCGCCGGGCCAGAACGACGGAGGCCAGGAGATACGCGACGGCGGCCAGCAGAGCGAGCAGCGAAATGGCCCTTCCCTTCTGGTAGTCCGGCGAGGTGAAGCGGAGTTCGAGCTCGTGCGCTCCGGCAGGGATCGGGACACCCATGAACGCGACGTTTGCTCTCAGAATGGGGACCTCGGATCCATCCAGCGTCGCTCGCCAATCCGGATGGAAGATCTGGCTGACGAACAGGAGTCCGGGCGCATCGGCCTCCACCCGCGCGTGCAGAAAGCCTGGTGTCAGCTGCACCAGCTCCGTCTGTCCCGAACCCGCTTCGATTCCGGCGAGTTCGCCCGAGCCTTCCGGAACCTCGATTACAGCCAGGTCCTGGATGTTGGGCATCGAGACCGCCAGCCGCACAGCGTCATCCTCGCTCGATGTCTGTTGCACCTGGCCGGGGAAAAACATGTGCGAAGGGTTCGCCAGCACCTCGTAGACGCGTTTTCCCTCGCCCTCCGACGCCGGACCGAGCAGCGGAACGTCAAGCTGGCTCCGTACAGCCACGAACCGAAGATCGAACAAACCCCAGAGAGATGGGTTCTGCAGCAGGTTCTCGAACCCTAACCCCCCAACGAGATTCTCCCACCAGCGCAGGCGGAAGTTGAGCACACCGGCTATGGAGGGGACGCGGTGCAGCATGAGATCGTTCGGACCGTACGTGCCTTCCAGCTGCCAGACTCTCTCTCCCGGGTCCAGTTCCGCCGCCATGAAGGCGGCCGCGTGGTCCGGCCGGAAGACAAGCTCCGGATCCACCGTCTCCACGTAGCGGGCTCCGACGTTCCACAGGTCAAGAACCGTCAGCGCCAGAAGTCCCACCACCGCCCCGGACCGCACCCTGCGGCTGACTACGGTCCACGCAACTCCGAGGGTCGCGAGTCCCAGGATCAGCAACGTGAGGCCGTTCGCCCTCAGGTCCCCGGCCAGCGCGGCATCGGGCTGTCGTGGCCATCCGGGTGGATACCACGCGGTGTAGGCAAAGCGGTGAAGTCCCGACGGATTCACAGCCGCCGCGAGCCCGAGCACCAGAAACGGAGCGGAGAGCACCAGAATCCAAGTCCAGGGGAGCCTGCGCTCCTCGTCGCGTGACTGGAGGACCGCCTGCCAACCGAAACCAGCAAGCAACGCTGTGAAGAAACAAACCACGGACAGCATCATCGCCGGCGCCCGAAAGCTCTTGATCATCGGAACGACGGTGTAGGCGATGCGATGCACCGGTGTCGCCTCGCCAAGGGCAAACGCTATCCCCAGCAGCGACGCGGCGGTAAGGAACCACACGGTGAACCGGGTTCTCCGGTTGCGATTCGTGAAACCCGTAACTACGGCAATTCCTGCCAGAGCCAGGGGTACGATCCCCATGTACTCCGTGTGGAGCTTAATGGGGTTTGAGCCCCAGTACGATGCAGGCAGCGAGCCGATCAGGTCTGGCAGAAACAGGGCGGTCAGCTCCTGAGCCGGGAGCGCGTAGGAGGAGGCGAAGGCGTAGCCGGCCTCTCCGGTTCCGCCGCGCACGGCATGCTCGAGTAGACCCAGCGTGGGAAGGAGCTGGACGGCGCCCAGAAGAGCTCCCACGGCAAACGCGAGCCCGAACAGCAGCACGGGCCGCCCGACGCGCAACAACGCTCCCTGCCGCTCGGCCTCGCCGCCCGCTGCCGTTTGACCGCCCCCCTGCTCAGCACGGCCGGCCGTGCCAATGTAGAACAGGAAGTACAGGGCAAGCGCCAGCGACGAGAAGTACATCACCTGCACGTGCGGGGTCAGGATCTGTAGCCCCACGACCACTCCCAGCGACACAAACCAGGCGGCTTTCCCGGAGCGGAGTCCTCGCGAGCGCCATCGCGAACATCCGCCCATCGTGTCCGCCGTACAGGTGCGAGGTCACGTATCCGGTGAGCAGAAAAGCCGTGCCACAGACCGCCGATGCCTGGCGACCGAGGCCGAATGACCGACCGGCAAAGTACGCAAAGGCGCCGCCCAGGAAGGTGTGCAGGACGAAGGTCCAGCCAATGGCCCGCGACAGGGGCATCACCAGGTAGAGTAGCGAAGACGGATAGAAGAGAGGCCCGGGAAGGATGGCCAGGTACGGCATCCCACCGTTCACATAGGGGTTCCAGAGCGGCAGGCCGCGACCCGCGGCAATCTCATCGAGCGCGAACTTACGGAGCTGATAGCCCTGGCCGAGCATGTCGGTGCCGGCAAGCATCCGGTCGCCCGCGAACACGAACTCGCGGTAGAACAGCAGGACTATCAGCGCGCACGCCGCGAGGAAGGCGGGGAGAATCCAGCCCGGTTCGGCCGTGGGTCCAGCCCCGGGTCCAGTCCCCGGCTCAGCTCTCTGGTTCACTCGGATCCTCGCGGTTGTGCACTGATTGGTGCCTGCTGCGGCCCTCCGGCGTCAGGTTCCGGGGCATGATCGGATCCGGCGCGCGGCTTGTGGAGCAGAAAGAACCACTGCGGCGAGGCCAGGCGCAAGAGGGAACGTCGCACGAAAGCCGGCAGCCGGGAGACCAGAGCCCATGCGGCCGTCCATGCCCCTCCCCTTCCCTCTCCCAGCAGTTGCCTCAGAGCCGGCTCCGTGATGTCTTATCGAACCAGTGGCCGATACGTGAGGAACCGGATATCCCGGTATTCCTCGCCTCGCCCGCTGGCGCGCAGGTACGCGTTTGCCGCACGGCCGGGCAACCAGCTCAGAAACGGCAACCGATAGTGCGGTTCCATCACTGCCAGCCGGTTCCCGGCCGAAACGTAGGCACGGCCGCCGGTCCGGGCGACCCGTTGCGCTTCCCGAAACAGCCCGGCCTGGTCGGTCACGTGCTCATAGACGTGATTGACTATCAGGAAATCAAAGGTTCGGTCCCGCACCGGGAGTCGCAGCACGTCCGCTGCCACCATGCCGGCACGAGCCTCGACGAAGCTGGTGTCCACCTCGAACCCGATGATGCTGCGTCCGCTCCGTTCTTCGAGAGCACGCTTCACCAGCCCCGTGCCGGCTCCCAGATCTGCGATTTGGCCCCGCTCCAGATTTTGCCCACAGAGACTGTAGATGACGTCAGCTTTCTGCGCCCGCTCCCGCCGATACCCCGCGCTGGAGGTGTGTCGCTGGTAGGCGTCCGGCGTCCTCACGATTTCATATCTCCCGCGTCCGCTTCTTGTGGCGGAAGGCCTGTGCCTCTTCATAACAGACGCCCAGCTTGCCGACCAGATGCGTCCACGAGAATCGCTCGTTCGCAAACTCGCGGCCCGCCCGGCCTATCCTGCGGGCTTCCTCGGGGGCCGCCGCCAGTTCTCCAAGCGTCCGGGCCAGCGCCTCGGGATCCCCGGGAGGGACCAGCCAGCCGGATCGACCGGGCTTCACGATATCCGGTATCCCGCCCAGCTCCGAGGCTACAACCGGACGTCCAAACCGGAGCGCCTCGAGAAGGACCACACCCAGCCCTTCCGTGTCCCCTTTTCTGTCCACGACCGCTGGAAGCACGAAGACGTCGCAGGCGGCGTACAGCCGACGCAGCTCCGAATCCGTTGCTCTTCCGGCGAATCGGACATGCTCCTCCATCCCGGTGTCGCGCACGGTTTCTCGCAGCCTGGGCTCCCAGGAGCCCTCACCCACCACGGTCAACCGGACCGGCCTGTCGCGCAGCAAGGTCGGCAGCGCACGGATCAGGTGTTCCACACCCTTTCGTTCGACCAGTCGACCCACGAACAGAAGCTCCACCGGGCCATCGTGAGCGAACGGGGCGCGGACTTCCGGCGCGTCCGCAAGGTCCACCGCAGCTGCGAATGGCACTACCGATACGGGAGTGGGCACGAAGTCCTGGATGCGGCTAGCCGTGCTTGACGAGATGGCGGTCACTGCATCGGCGGTTCGAATCGACCAGCGGAGCAGAGGACGAAGCCAGGCGAGCTTCTTGTCCACCCAGTTGAGCTCGACACTGTAGTAGCTGCAGACCATGGCGGTGCGGCCGGCGGAGGCGTGCCGAAGGGTCGCGCCGAGGAGCGCATGCGGCATCGGCCAGTGCACGTGCACCACCTGGGGAGCGGAGCGCCCCAGGGCGGCGGCCGCTCGCAACCCACCCGCCAGATATGACGGCAGGAGGCCACCGTAGTGCGGGCGCCGTATCAGCCGCTCCGGGACCGTCTCGTCGTGCGTCAGAGTCTCCAGTCCGGCCGGCGCATAGCGGAAGCGATGCACGGGAATGCCCGAGATCTCGTGGTTTCGAGACCCCCGGTAAGCGGGAGCCAGAACTTCCGCCTCGATCCCGCTGCGCCGTTGCTCGCGGACGAGCCCTACCATCCACGGGGTGATGAGGTCGTCCTCGGTGCGTGGAAAGGCGGTCACCACGTGGATCACCCTCACGGGCCGTCTCCGGTCTGGCCGTGACGTGCCGCGTGAACGCTCTCGGAGCCGACGCGAGCGGTTTCAGGAGCGACTTCAGGCCGGACGGCCGTGACAGGAGCGCCGGTATAGCGGAAGATGAGCGTCTGCGGATCGCCCCCCTCGTAGACCAGCTGAAAGCGATCCCGATACTCCTGGATGGCCGGTACCAGGTACCGGAACGTGGTTCCGCTCACCTGGTCGACCACCACGTACTCCGCGCCCATCTCCTCCAGGCCCTGGAGAACCAGCTGAGGTTCTGTCGAGTACCGGTAGAGGTCCCCCTGGCGGCCCGAGAACCAGAAGAACAGGGACGGCTTGCGGTTCGCTATGATGGCGTCCGGCTCCGTGTTCGCCGCAGCCCAACGCGCCGCTGCATAGAGACTGGCCATGGCAGGCGGTGCTCACGAAACGGGCCGCCGGCAGGGCCAGCAGCACGGCCAGTACGGCCATGCCCCAGCGGGCCCATGAAGCCTCTCTGCCCCCTGGCAGGTGCCCCAGCAACGTCCGTGCAGCGGCCAGCCCGTACACGATCAGCAGCGGCAGCAGCGGGAGAAGGAACCGTCGATCCGTCCACACGCTGGGCCACAGAGCGATCAACCCCGCGTAGAACACCGTGAACACCTCAGCCGGGCCGACTCGCCGCTGCAACCGGCTCGCCCAGCCGATCAGGGCCAGACTGCCCATCAGGGCGCCCAGCCATGGGAGCAAAGAACCTCCGGAAGACCCGGTGAGGGACGCCGGGAGCACTTCACTGACGTACGTCCACGCATTGAGCGCCGCCCGTTCAATCAGACCGGCCAGATTGATGGTTCCTGCCGCGGGATCGTACGGATCCCGGGAGACCAGTTGGCCTAGATAGCTGGCCCGATCCGGGGCGACGGCACGCTGAAAGAGCCCCCAACCCGCCATCGTCGCGACCGTCACCAGCCCGGCCGTGACCGCATGCCGGGAGCGTCGGGCCAGGGCGGCGGCGACGGGAACCGCGATCAGCAGGGCCAGCCCAGCCGTCCGCGTCAGGAAGGCCAGCGCCGCCGCGGTCAGACCGAGCGCAAAGATCCGCCACCCTGCGCCGTGTTCGACGGCTTCTGGGTTCGCCGCGCCCGGATCCACGCGGTCACGGTCCATTCCACCCGGTTCAAGCGTGATCAGGCACAGCATGATGAGGAAGGTGAACAGCGCCTCAGACAGAACGTAGTGCGAGTATTCCAGGAGAACCGGATTCACGGCCAGCAGAGACGCGGCCAGAAGCGCGGGAACCGGACCTGTCAATCTTTGCCCCCACCTGGCCGTCAGCCACACGGTACCCGTCGTGAGCGCCAGCGATGCGAGCTTGAAGAGCGGCACGCCGGCGATCCAGCCGAGCAGGGCGAGTAAGGTGGGGTACGCCGGCGGATACTTGGTGTGGACGGGGCTGCCCGGGAGGTGGAGATCGCGATAGCCCTCGAAACTCCTGAGTGACTCGCCGAGGATCATGTAATCCGCGTTGTCACCACCCGGGAAGACGGTCGGTTCGTAAAGCAGGAGACCCAGGACCAGGTGAAGGCCGGCAACGACAGCTGCCCAGGCCCCGAAGGACAGGCCCGCTGCCTGGAAGGAGTCCGTTTCCGACCAGGCCGTCTTGCTCAATCCCTGTGGCGCCTGACTTCCTTGCGTAGCTCTTCGACTTCACCTCGCAGCGCGGCGATGAGCTCGGCCAGAAAGCCCAGGATGAGGAGCAACAGTCCAACCGTGATGAGAAGGGAGACAAGCGTGAGAAGCGGCCGGAAGCCCTGACCGAGGCCGAATCTCAGGTAGAGCTCCACGAGTCCGACCAGCACGCCCAGCCCCATCAGACCCACACCCGTGACCCCGAAGAACAGCATCGGTTTGCGGCTGAACACCAGCTGGAACCAGACGGCAACCAGGTCCAGGGCGCCAATCACGATCCGGGTCCGGCCCTGGTACTTGGGTTGCCCGTGCCGCCTGGGGTGAAGCTCGATGTCGATCTCGGACAGTCTATACCCTTCCGCGTGAGCCAGGACCACCAGATACCGGTGCCAGTCCTTGCGGAGGTGTACCGCGTCCAGCACCTCCCGGCGAAAAGCTTTCATCGAGTTCAGGTCTCGCACGGGCACGCGGAATATCAGACGGGAGATCCGGTTGTAGATGCCGGACACGACGCGCTTCTTGTACGGCCCCACCTTGTAGCCTGAAACGAGATCGTCACCCGCGTCGAGTCGCGCTACGTACCGTGGGATTTCCTCCGTGGAGTGCTGGAGGTCCGCATCGAACAGAACGAGATAATCCCCGCGGGCGACCCTGGCGGCGGTCACGAGCGCCTGGGTCTTACCCCGGTTGGCTCGATGCTGCAGAAAGACCGCGTCGTCCAGACCGGCGGCAGCGGCCGCTTCACGGGCCGCCTGGTACGTTTTGTCCCGCGAGCCGTCGTCCACGAGCAGCACCTCCGCCCGGAGATCGTGGTCGCGAAACGTCTCCGCGAGCTCGGAGAACAGCTCGGGCATGTTCTCCGCTTCATCGAAGGCCGGGATGATGACGGACACTAGCGGAGGGGGATTCGCGACAGGTGTCGCGTCGACTACGGACGTCTCCACAGCCCCGTGCGGTTCGGCGAGATCTTCCGAGACCGCTTCCGTCATACTCGCTTGCGCATGCGCGCCGAGAGAATCCCGAGCTGATCCCTGTACTTGGCCACGGTCCGCCGGGCTATCTGGATGCCGTCCTTCTTGAGGATGTCCACTATTGCCTGATCCGTCAGAGGGCTCTGTGGTTCCTCATCGGCGACGAGCTTCTTGATCTGTGCCCGTACGCCGCGGGCGGAGACGTCCTCTCCATAGTCCGTAGACAGGCCGCTCGAGAAGAAGAACTTGAGCGGGAACACACCTCGAGGAGTTTGCACGTATTTTTCGTTGGTCACCCTCGAGACCGTGGACTCGTGCATGTCGATGTGCTCGGCAACCTCGCGCAGCGTGAGCGGCCGGAGATGCTCCACACCCTTCTCGAAGAACTCGCGCTGCCGGTCGACGATGAAGCTCATCACCTTCAGCATGGTCTGCCGCCGCTGCTCGATCGCCTGGATCATCCACTGGGCACTGTTCAGCTTCTTCGAGATGAAGCTCTTGTTCTCCCCCTGGAACTTGCCTTTGTCCTGGGCTACTTCCCTGTATGAGCGGGACAGTTTGAGGCGTGGCAGCGTGGTGTCGTTGTGGAACACGTGATACTGGTCGTCGATCTTTTCGACGACGAGATCGGGAATCACATAGACATCCGACATGTCCGTGAACTTGAGACCCGGCTTTGGATCCAGCTTCGCGATTTCATCGGCCGCTGCCTGCACATCCTTGGGCGAGATGCCGTGTTCTTTCGACAGCTCGCTCCACCTGTGGCTCACGAGCTCTTCGAAATGATCGCGAATGATCCGGAAGGCGAGCGACTCCTCCTCCGAACGGTCCAGTAGCTGCAGGAGCAGGGTTTCCCGGAGATCTCTCGCCGCGATCCCGCTGGGATCAAAACCTTGAATGATGGCCAGTATTTGTTCCGTCTCCTCCAGCGTGACCGGTTCCCAGGTGACGATCTCTCCGAGATCACCGTTCCTCAAGGCCGCCGCCTCCGGGCTGCCCAGATAGTTGTTCACCGACTCCACGACCTGATCAAGAGGGCAGGTCAGGAAACCCTCCCGGTCGATGTTGCCGATGATCTCTTCTCCGATCAGGAACTGCCGGGGCTCCAGCTTGAGGAGCTTGAGCTGCTCATCCAGGTGATCCCAGAGATCTTTGGAGGCGACCGGCGTGGGTCTGAAATATTCCTTCTCTTCATATTCGGCTCGTCGCCCGCCGGCGTCGAAGCCGTTGAGAAGGATCTCTTCCCAGTCGACCTCGTCTTCGTCCTCTTCGGGATCCTCGTTCTCGTCCAGCTCCTCCTTCATGTCGTCATCACCCGCCTCGACCATGTCGAGAAACGGGTTGCTGACGAGCTCTTGCTTGAGGTGCTGTTGGAGGTCCAGCAGAGGCATGTACAGCAGATCCATCGCCTGGTAGAGGCGAGGATTGACCTTCAGCTCCTGTCTGAGCCGAAGCCCCTGCGAGAGGCCCGGTCGCATGGCGCTCATCGGATTGAACCTGTTGATCGAGCCGCGGAGCAGCGGCCCAGGTTGGTGTGGCTCCGCACGTGTCTTCCCCCCATCCTCCCGGTCACACAAGAATCGTACCAGCAGTAAGATATACAGATTCGGTGAGAATGGCACCCCCTGCGGGGCACCGGGAGAGGGCCGGAAGGCCCTGTTACATGCGGAAGCCTTCCCCGAGATACAGCTTGCGAGCCTCGGGATTGTTCACCAGCTCCTCCGCCTTTCCCTCGATGAGGATCTTGCCATCGTAGAGGAGATAGGCGCGATCAGTGATGGAGAGCGTCTCACGCACGTTGTGGTCCGTAATGAGGACGCCGAGACCCTTGTCGCGCAGGTCGCCAACGATTCGCTGGATGTCGTCGATGGCGATGGGGTCCACACCGGTGAACGGCTCATCCAGAAGCATGAACTTGGGATCCGTCACCAGGGCCCGCGTGATTTCCAGACGCCGGCGCTCGCCGCCGGAGAGCGAATACGCCTTGCTCTTCCGAAGGTGTTTGATGGACAGCTCATCCAGAAGCTGATCAAGACGTTCTTCCCTCTCGGCTTTGTCCAGCTTGAGGGTCTCGAGAATAGCCCGGACGTTCTGCTCCACGGTCAGTTTACGGAACACCGACGCCTCCTGGGGCAGGTAGCCCAGGCCGGCCCGCGCCCTCCGGTACATCGGCCACTTCGTCAGCTCCGAATCGTCGAGATGAACGCTGCCTGAGTCCGGCTTGAGCAAGCCAACCATCATGTAAAAGGTGGTGGTCTTCCCCGCCCCGTTTGGTCCGAGCAGTCCAACCACCTCGCCCTGCCGGACTTCGAGGTGAACCTGATCAACGACTCGTCGACGTTTGAAGGACTTCACCAGCCCCTCCGCCGTCAGAACGCTCTGCCTGTCGGTCATCGCCGCACCGCCCTCCTTGCCCGATTCGCTGATCATTGTCTTCCCTTGACCCTGCCGCGGTCCCGACGTCGCCCCCGGATAACTCCGCGGGCGAGCTTCTCCTCCGCCCCTGCCTTCGAACTCGGATTGTGGGCGGTAGCGACCGGAGCGGCAACAGCGTCGTTGGAGGTGCCGGCGGTCGCACGGCGCGTCGAATCTGCGGTCACCGAGTCCGCTCGTACCGTGTCAGCCGGGCTCGGCGGCACGCTGACGCTGTCGGCTGCCGTGGAGTCGGAGACAACCGGCGGCCCGCCGGGCGGCGGCGTGACCGGCAGATCAGGAACTTCCCTTTCGGGCGCCGCGGAAGCGCCCGGGTCCAACATCCCGGCGCTCGCTTCCATGGGATCGAGGTAGACACCGATGGCCATCTCGCCGAACACACGCTCCGGCTCACCGTCCTTGAAGACCACTTCGATAGCGCTTCCGAGCAGATAGTTTCGGGAGGCACGAGAAGTACTGATCGTGTCTCGTATCGTCGCGTAAAAGGAGCGCGCGTTCCCGGCGACCCTGATTCTCTCCAGCTTGGCGTCCGAAGTGGAATCGGCTGGAGCAACCGACGTGATTGACTCCGCTATCGAGTCCGTCACGGAGACCGGGACCGCGGGGGCAGTTGAATCGGCCACGGCCGGATCCTCGGGACGCTCGAATATGGCGTAGAGCGTATCGCCCGCCACCCAGTTGGCCTGGTCGCTGACTTCCAGCCGGGGCTCCGGGATCCGGTCGGCCTGCGCCGGTGGCGGTCCGGGGTCCGCAGCGGCGGCTGCTGAGTCCGGTGGCATCTCGGGCTCTTCTGCGGCCGCCGCAGAGTCAGGCGGCGCTCCGGGACCGATGGTGGCGCTCGGAGGTCCATCGTTTCACCCTGCTGCACCTGGACGGCGGCCGCCCGTCCGACGGAGATGATCGAGTCCAATTCACTGGCGGTCATCACGAAGCGGAGTGAGTCCCCATAGAGTCGCTGATCTCCCGACAGGGCCATGGACCGGCCGGCGCCAAAGGCCCAGACGTCGGACACATCCTCGTCTTCGACATGTACCAGGATCTCTTCGGAGAGCACTTCGAAGGACTCGCCCGCAGCTTCAGCGTGTCCAATCGAGTTCACCGACTGCAGGCTCCCTTCGTCGAACGCGATCCGAATCGTGTCGCCCGAGAGGTCGAAGTCCTCTCCCTCCAGCCAGGGCTCCCCGTACATCACGCCGCTGCCGTCGTCCATCTGCAAATAGGCGCTGTCGGCACCGGCTTTCAGGTCGGGACGCGCCACGTCCACGTTGCCGAACACTCTCGCCTCTTGCTCGCCGACAAACACAGTGCTGTCCGCATCGACCTCGAACGGCGTCCCCGTGCCGTCTTCCGATGGGTAGAGAACCATGTGCGGGCGCCCGGTGGCGATGGTCGCCTGGTCTACGCCGGTCACGGCGCGGAGAAACTGTATGCGTGGCCCGTCCAGCGTGGATCCCGATGACAACCGGCGGAGGTGCACGTCACCTTCGGCTACGATCAGATCTGCTATCTCGAAGTACGTGAGCGTCTCGGAATCGAGCGTGCGGATAGAGTCACGGTATTTGACGTTGCCAAAGAGCTCTACTCGTCCGGCCAAATCGTACTTGACGGCGCTGTCGGCTTCCATCGTGGCCGTGCCACAGGTCCAGATCATGCCCCCACTGACGTAGATGGTGAACGCCTCCCCCATCTCCCGCACGCGCGTTCCCGTCGTCTCGTTCGATGTGGGTCTCCACGTCAGGTCGCAGTTCCTGGCCTGTTGATTCGCGATGCTGTCCTGAGCCTGAGCTACCTGTTCTTCTTGTGGGGGCTCCTGCCGCTCCTCCTGGGCCAAAAGAGGGCCGGCCGACAGACTCGACAGGACGATGGCGAGAACGGAGGAACGACGGCACGCCAGCATCTCAATCGAGCGGCGGCCGGGGTGCGACATGCATGCGCCCGGAAGAACGAAGCGTGTCCTGCTCCGTGCGGCCAGTGTCCGCGGCCACGCCACTCGTGTCAATGACAGCGGGAACCACTGTCGGCTCACTGGTCTCCGGAGGCGTGCCTGTCGAGTCGGCGGGGGCAGCGGTGCCTTCGACCATACTGTCCGGGAGCACGGTTCCCGTGTCCCTGGTTTCCGGAACAGCTGCCGGCGCACCAGCCACCGGCTGGCGCATCCCCTGGGACACTCCGGAAGGCTGGTTCATCTGTGTGCGATTCATGCCGGGATCCGAGCTGAATCCGGTTCCGCGGAACGTCGTACTCCCCTGCTGCAGGACGAAGTCCGCATCGGTCGAGATCAGGTCGGCGCGCGCCGAGTAGAACAGTGACTCGGTGGTCAGGCGTTGATTCTCCCTGAGATCGATCACCACTACCCGGCCCGTGGCCTCCATGTCCTCCGTCTCGGTGTAGAAGACGCCGGCCTTGCTTTCGAGCCTGGAGACTTCCGCTCCATCCGTATCGTAGAAGGTGGCGAAGACCTTGCGGAGCTGGATCTCCGCTTCCCCATCGAAATAGTAAGCTGTGTCGGCTAGCAGCCGTCCCCGCCGCAAGCCATCACTCGTGATGGTGTAATCCATCCCGATGATGACCTGGTCGGCCTGCATTTCGAGCAACGCCGGACCCGCGGTCTCTCCCGTTTCCTCCGGCTGGCAGGCCGCGAGTACCGTGCACACGGCCCCGGCGAGCACGCTCCACGGATGGATGGCTCTCAACGCACGCCTCCCCGCAGCAGGTCGTGCAAGTGCACGATGCCGCGAAGCCTGCCATCCCGGTCCACAACCGGGACCGCCATGACTCCGTGCGCCTCCATCATCTCGAGCGCGTCCGTGGCCTGCGAGCCGGTCTCGAGCGTCTTCGGGTCCCGGTTCATCGCCTCCTCGACCGGACGCTCAAGATAGTCGGAATGCACAGCGGCAAATCGTGTCAGGTCACCGGCGGTGATCACTCCTATCACGACGCGGTCGTCCGATACCACGGGCACGGTGCCTCGCTTGTGGGCTATCTCGCGCATGGCCTCCGCGAGCGTCGCCTGGCTGGACACAGCGGGCAGCTCATCCTCTTCCGTGACCATCACGTCCTCCACCCGCAACAGAAGCCGACGTCCCAATGCTCCTCCCGGGTGCAGGAGCGCAAAATCTTCCGCGTCGAAACCGCGTAGTTGCAGCAGGGCCATCGCCAGCGCGTCTCCCATGGCCATTGCGGCGGAACTGCTCGAGGTTGGCGACAGGTCGTGTGGACACGCTTCCTCGCGCACGCTGACATCAAGAACCAGGTTTGCCTTGCGCGCCAGCGTGGACCGGGGCTCACCCGTGAGGGCCACTACCGGGATCTCCAGTCTGCGTACGGCCGGCATCAGGGTATCGAGCTCCTGGGATTCGCCGCTCCGCGATACCAGAATCAGAAGATCACCGCGAATCAAGACGCCCACATCGCCATGGGCACCCTCGACGGGGTGCATGAACAGAGCCGGAGTGCCGGTGGACGACATCGTCGAGGCTATCTTCCGGGCAACGAGACCCGACTTACCGATCCCGGACACAACCACCCGGCCGGTTGTGGCCACGATCCGCCGCACGGTCTCGGCGAAGCTCCCGTCCAGGCGGTCCGCAAGCACCGCGATGCTCTCGGACTCGATGCGAAATACCTCGCGGGCCACCGCGAGCAAGTCACCGTCGTTCATCGTGGCGCTCGAGTCCGCCGAATCAGCCGCCCTCACGTGACTCCTTCAGATAGTCGTTGACGAGCCGATCCCACTCGCCTCGTGCCCGCAGCAGGGCTTCCGTGAACTCGCGGACCGCTCCATGACCGCCCCGCGCCGACCCGCACCACATGGCCCGGCACCGCACCTCCGGTACGGCGTCTCCAACCGCGGCAGGCACCCCTACGCGCTCAAGCAGCGCCACGTCGGGCAAGTCATCGGCCAGAAACGCGACTTGCGACCAGTCCAATCCGTCCCGGGTCAGCATAATCTCCACGGTGGCAACCTTGGCGAACGGGCTCACCTGGTACACGTCTTCGATTCCCAGTTCGACGGCGCGCCGTCGAACCGCCTCTGACTCGCGACTTGAAACGATGGCGAGTCTGATCCCCGCACGCCGAAGCATCGCCACCGCCACACCGTCGCGCACGTCAAACCGCTGGAACGCATGTTCCCAGGCTTCATTGCCCACGTACAGCCCGCCGTCGGTCAGTACCCCGTCGGCATCGAAAACGATCAATTGGACGCGTCGCGCCGCGGCAGCCAGGATAGGCATCAGCCGGCTCCCAGCGATTCGTGCGCCGGGCCGGAATCGCGACGCAACAGCTCGTGAAGTCGCAAGATCTGCTCGACCAGCGACTCCAGGCGCTCCAGCGGCAGCATGTTCGATCCGTCGGAGGGTGCGGACGCCGGATCCGGATGAGTCTCCAGGAACAACCCGTCGGCCCCGGCTGCGACAGCGGCGCGGCACAGCGTCTCCACGAACTGTGGCTCACCGCCGCTGCGGGTCCCACCGCCACCCGGAAGCTGGACCGAATGCGTTCCGTCAAACACGGCCGGACAGTCGGTGGCGCCTCGCATGATCTCGAAGCTGCGCATGTCCACAATCCAGCGTCCGTATCCGAAGGCTGTTCCTCTTTCGGTGACCGCCACCGACGTGCCGCCTGCCGACCGCACCTTCTGGACGGAGTGCGCGATCTGCTCCGGGTCCATCCACTGACCCTTCTTGACGTTGACGGGCAGTCCGCTGGCACCTGCCGCGAGAAGTAGATCCGTCTGACGGCACAGAAACGCCGGGATCTGAAGCGCGTCGACCGAGGCGCTGACCGTCTGGACCTGCTCGGGCAGGTGGACGTCCGTAAGAACGGGCAGTCCGGTTTCTTCGCGGACCTCGTGCAGCAGGCTCGAACCCGCCAGTAGCCCCGGTCCGCGCTTGGACGTTACGCTGGTCCGGTTCGCCTTGTCGAACGAAGCCTTGAACACGACGGGCAGCTGGTACCGTTCACCGATGGCGGCCAGGTGCCCGGCAATCTGCAGGTTGAGGCCCCGATCCTCGAGCACGCAGGGGCCGGCAATCAGGAAGAAGGGCGCGCCACGCCGGAAGGGCACGTCCACGGTTCGATCGCGAGTGGGTAGCTCAGCAGCCATGTGCCGCGTCCTCTTTGTGGGACGTCGCGGTCAACCGGTGACGGAGACCACCTCGGCACCGGCTGGCTCACGCGTGCCATCCTCGTCCCGGTTTTCCATGCGCAAGCGAGCTGCTGCCACAAAAGCGGCGAACAGCGGATGAGGTCGGTTCGGACGCGATTTCAGCTCGGGGTGGAACTGTGTCGCGACGAAGAACGGGTGATCCAGAAGCTCGACAATTTCCACCAGCTGTCCATCAGGCGAAAGCCCGCTGAAGCTCATGCCGCCGTCGCGAAGTGTCTCCGCATATTCCGGATTGACCTCGTATCGATGGCGGTGACGTTCGGAAATCTCATCGGTGCCGTACACCCGGTGTGCAAGCGAGCCCGGTGCCAAACGACAGGGATATGCACCCAGGCGCATGGTGCCTCCCATGTCCGTCACCTTGCGTTGGGAATCGAGAAGCGAGATCACGGGGTCAGCCACGTTGCTCTCGAACTCCGTGGAGTGGGCGTTGAGTCCGCAGACGTTGCGGGCAAATTCGATGATGGCGCACTGCAGTCCAAGACAGATCCCAAAATACGGGATTCCGTTCTCGCGAATGTAGCGCACCGTATCGACCATCCCCGGTATGCCCCGGACCCCGAAACCCCCTGGAACGAGCACGGCGTCATACCGATCCAGAAAGTCCACGCCTTGTTCTTCCACCTCCTCGGAGGACATCCAGTCCACGTCCACCCCGACGTCATGCGCAATGCCTCCGTGAACCAGCGCTTCCGCAATGGACTTGTAGGAGTCGACCAGCGCCGTGTACTTGCCCACGACGCAGATCCTCACCCTGCCCTGCGTTGGCTCCTTGATGCGCTCGACCATCGCTTCCCACGACGAGAGATCGGGGACCGAGCCGTGCAGACCCAGCAGCTCTACGACGCGGTCGTCCAGCCGCTGCTCCCGGTAGCGAAGAGGAACCTCGTAAATGGTCTCAACGTCCTGCGACTCGATGACGTTGCGAACATCCACGTTGCAGAACAGTGCTATCTTGCGCCGGATTTCCTCGCCCAGGGGCCGGTCGGTTCGGCAGATCAGCACATCCGGCTGAATCCCGCTCTGCATGAGCTCGTGCACTGAATGCTGCGTGGGCTTCGTCTTTAGCTCCCCGGACGTCGCGATATAGGGCACCAGCGTCAGGTGGACGAACAGGCTGTTCTCCCGCCCGACATCGTGACGGAACTGTCGGATGGCCTCCAGGAACGGCTGAGATTCGATGTCGCCCACCGTCCCGCCGACCTCGGTGATCACCACATCGCTTCCCGGAGCGAGTCTCCGGATGTTGGCCTTGATCTCATCGGTCAGATGAGGAATCACCTGCACGGTGGCTCCCAGGAAGTCCCCGCGGCGTTCCTTGGTGATGATGTGCTGATAGACCATGCCGGTGGTGACGTTGTTGGCCTGGGAGAGCGACTCGTCGATGAATCTCTCGTAATGCCCCAGATCCAGATCGGTCTCGGCGCCGTCATCGGTCACGTAGACCTCTCCGTGCTGGAACGGTGACATCGTTCCGGGATCCACGTTGAGGTACGGATCGAACTTCTGGATCGTCACGTGCAACCCACGCTCTTTGAGAAGCCGGCCGATCGAGGCCGCCGTGATTCCCTTGCCCAGAGCGGAGACGACACCACCTGTCACGAAAATGTACTTGGTCGGGGATTCGGATCTATCAGACATTGCTCTCGCTCTTTGCCGGGCCGGCACTCAAATGCTGCTCCGCCCGTATGAGGTCCTCGGGGACGTCCACTCCGGCTTCCGTCGCCGGACCCACCACGATCCGGATGGGAATGCCCGCCTGTAGCGCCCGCAACTGTTCCAGCTTCTCGATGTCTTCGAGCGGCGAGGTCGGAGAAGACACCCAGTTCTCGAGCGCCTCCCGCTCATACACGTATACCCCAATGTGGCGCAGATAGGCGGAGGCCGGATCATCCCGAAACTCCGGCGACCCTTCGCGCGCATGAGGAATCGGCGCTCTGCTGAAGTACAGAGCCATTCCATCGGATCCCGCCACGACTTTCACCACCGAAGGGTGGTTCCACTCCACTTCGGACCGGATCGGGGCCGCCAGCGTGGCCACGGGGACCCGCTCCCGTCGGACAATCTCGACGGCTCGGGCGACAGTGCCGGGATCCGCGAACGGCTCGTCCGCCTGGAAGTTTACGAAAATGTCGTACGGACGTGCCTGCTGGCGTGTCGCCACCTCTGCCACTCGCTCCGTGCCGGACCGGTGCCTGGCGGACGTCATCACTGCCGTCCCACCGAACGAACGCACCACTTCTTCCACTTCCGCAGAATCGGTGGCGACCCAGACTGCATCGCAACCCCGCACCCGCTTCGCGGTTTCCCAGGTCCACCGGATGAGCGGCTTGCCGGCCAGAATCTGGAGCGGTTTGGAGGCGATGCGGCGACTGGAGAGACGGGCCGGAAGGACGCATAAAGCGCCCATCACGCGACGCCCTGGATCGAGGCATGGTGCGGCATCGCACCAACCTACATGCCCATATTTGGGAAGTCAAAACGGCGCCCCGCCCGGACCGCAACCAGGCCATCCAGCGGGAAACACCGGCGGGAACGGCTACTGGCGGGGGGCGCGAAACGCTACGGAACTCGCGGCCCGCGGGAGAACCGGATGTCCAGGTACACCCGAACGTCCGCTCCGTCTTCGCCGGCCCTGGGACCCACCGCCACTCCTACTTCCACCGGGGCCACGCGGGCGGCGAAGCTGGCGGTCGTCTTCAGCTGCAGACTCTCCCCTTCGCTCCACGCCGCACCGGCCGCGCCACGCAACAGCAGGTCGAAGCTGCTCAACCTGGCCAGAGAGAACAGCGGTACCGCGTACGCGATGTCGCCGAAGACGATGCGCTCTCCACGCAGCGACAGAATCGGCAACGTGGGCAGCGTCCCGATTCCGCCAATCGCGGACCATCGCTGCCGTGGCAGACGGCCGGCCAGATCGCCGCGCCCGATCACGAACAGCTCGATGGAGTGATCCAGGAAAGCCGGCGCCCGCACATCCAGCTGCGCCTCTCCAAGCAGAAACGAAAAATCTCCGCCGATATCCCGGCTCGCACCCTCCAGCCCGATGCGCAGTCTGGTGTGCGACCGGCGGTTGCGTCTCTCGAAGTCTGCCACGGAAAGAAGACTGTACGTCTGGCCGTCGTCGATCTCGGGATTCGGGCGCACTCCATCCGGACCGAACAGCGTGAACATGTCATGCGCTTCGATGCTGCGCGCGTTCTCCCAGCGGCCTTTCACCTGCACCTGCCAACCTGTACCGGACAGCCATTCTCCCCCCAGCTCAACCCGATCTGCCTCGAAGTAGTCGCGGAAATCGTCGCCGACCAGGAAGTAGAACAGGCTGTTAACCCAGCCCCGACGGATCCAGTCCTCGTTCGTCCTCGTGGCCCGACTCGCTTCCAGCCCGAACCCGAACCGTCGGGAGGGATGCCAGTACTGGCGCATGGAGGCCTCGACTTCGCCCGAGAAGGAACGGACCCGCGCAGTCACGTACAGATCGGGCTGCCAGGCCAGATCCAGACCGCGACCCACTGCGCCCCAGCCAAGAGTGAGAGCGTCGACACGCTGATAAGTGGGCAGCTGGACGCCGTACAGGCCATCGAACTCGAACGCCTCCAGCGGCTCTTCCCAACCGAAGATCACGTGACCACCCGCTTCGGGGAGGACGCGCAGTTGTTCCCTGGGTCGATAGGTGACGCCGCCCTGCACAGTGGCCAGACTCGAGGCGTAGTACCCGCCGCCCAGGACCACGACCTCGCCCGAGATGTGGGCATCGGGTCTCAGAAACAGGTCTCCATCCACCACGTAGACACTACCATCCACCTGCCCGGCTATTCGAACCGAAGCCTCGAGAATCAGCAGGTTCTTCCCTATGCTGGCGTCTCGATCCAGCAACGTGTCACGCGTGATCACATCGAAGTTGCCGCGCTCCAGGAAGCTCACCAGTGACCGCTGTACTCCTCCCTCCGGCCGACCCGAGAAACTCACCTGCTGGCCGGCCGCCGGAAGCGTCAGAGCCATCGCGGCGCCAAGCGCGAGAGCGGTGCCGACGAGGAGACGCCGGAACCGGAGTTCTTTGCCGGCCATCATGGTGCCGTGCTCCGAGCGTCTTCACGCCTCCAGCGCTCCCAAGTGATGGTCTCTTCGCGACTACGCCGCTCCGGCAGCGCGTCCAAACCATCGGGATAGCCCAGAGCCAGAATCGCCACAATGGGGACATCCGCGGGGATCTCCAGGAGCTCTCGAATTGCTGCCTCCCGGTAGCCCGTGATCCAGCTGGAGGCCAGGCCGAGGTCGGTGGCGGCAAACACCATGCTCTCGACGGCTGCGGCCAGGTCCAGAGGGTGGCTGGCTCGCCCGCTGCCGCTGATGTGGGAATGCACTCGCGCCGTACAGACCACGACGATGGGAGCCGTTTTGACGTGGGGGTGGTTGAATGCGGCGGCGGCAATGCGGTGCCGATTGAGGGCTTCACGCACCACGACGAACCGCCAGGGCTGTGCCTCCTTGGCGGACGGAGCGTAGCGCGCGGTTTCGAGCACCGCCGCCAGCACGTCGTGCGGGATGGGTCGTTCGGCAAAACGGCGCACTATTCGGCGGTTGCGCGCCAGGCTCAGCACCCGCGAGGCCCGGATCATCCGTACGTCCTCAGCCGCGGGGGTGACACGAGCGATGCACCTCTCTCATCTCGGTTGTCGAGATGTCGGCGTGCCCCAGCATTTCCTGGACGGCTGCCAGGTCTGCCCCTCCCTCCAGGAGGTGAGTGGCAAAGCTGTGACGCAGAGTGTGAGGCGTGATTCGCTTGGCGAGGCTAGCCCTCTCGGCATACTTCCTCAGGATCTTCCACACGCCCATCCGGCTCAGAGGGCGCCCGTTCCGATTGACGAACACTCTGCCATCGGAGCCTCCTCTGTCCAGCCGCGGCCTCAATTCTCGAAGGTATCGTTCCAGTGAACGGCGCGCACCCGCACCGAGTGGCACCAGTCGCTCCTTGGAACCCTTGCCGAAAACCTGCACAAGACCCTCCTTCAGGTGCAGGTCTCTGGTGCAGAGCCCGGTGACCTCGGATACCCGCAATCCGGATCCGTACATAACCTCGAGCATGGCCCTGTCCCTGAACCCGTACGCGTCGGTGACCGTGACGGATCTGAAAAGCGACTCGATCTCGCCGTAGCTGAGAACGTCCGGAAGCGTGCGATCCTGGCGTGGGCTCTCCAGACGCTCCGTCGGATCCTCGCTCGTCACACCCTCCTCCAGCAGGAAAGAGAAATACGTGCGGAGGGCGGAGATGCGCCGGGAGACGGTGGACGGCGCGTACCCCTCATCGACAAGTGCGGCGACGAAGTTGCGGAGAAGCTCGTAGCTGACGTCGCTCGGCGTGGTCACGCCATGGCGGAGAGCGTATTCCACGAACCGCAGAGAGTCCCCGCCATAGGCTTGCAGCGAACGCTCGGAAAGGCCCCGTTCGAAGCTCAGAAAGTCGCGAAACTGCTCCAGCCGGTACGCACGACGTGCTTCGGCCGGTACCGGTTCACGACTCATCGGCCTCCGCCTCGCCGTCCTTCTCCCGCTCCTCCAATCGGTGCGCACGCGTCCGCCACCACCAGATGAGGAAGCCGATAACTACCAGCAGCGCCGCACCGAGCAGCCAGTCGTTGGCGGCGTTGAACCACTCGAGCAGGCGTCCGACGTTCCGGGAGGCAAGCATGCCTGCGTACAGCACCACCGAGTACCACAGCGCCGACGCCACCGCCAGCGGGATGGAAGTGCTGAGGATCCCCAGATTGCTGATGCCGGCAAATGCGGGAACCACCACGCGTACCACGGGAAGGAACCGGCTGCCGAAGATGGCCACCAGTCCGTACCGGCCGTAGAACTCGGCCAGGCGCTCCAGCTGATGAGGGCGCAGGAGCCACCGTCCCCAACTGGTCCGGAAGATGGCCCTTCCGTACTTGCGCGCCATGTAGTAGACGAACAACGCGGATCCGACGTTCGAAGCCCAGGCGATGACCAGCACGAGCCACGGCTTCAGCAGCCCCTGGTCGGCCAGGATCCCGCCGAGCAGCACGAAGGTGTCCGAGGGCACCGGGGGAAACAGGTTCTCTATGGCTGCGCCCGCCCCAAGGAGAAGATAGATCAGCCCGGGCGGGATTCCTGTTGCCAGGGAGAGCAGCTTCTCCAACTCGGGGGGCACGACTCGATGACCGCCGTCTAGCCCCCGCCGGAGCGAATGCTGGCGAGAAACGCGTCGATGTCAGGCATCTGGTCGATGAGAACCACGGCCATGGTAGCCAGCCCTTCTCCTCGCCCGATCCAACC
>JBDHIQ010000085.1:0-9180 GCA_039587395.1 Gemmatimonadota bacterium | reverse complement strand
ACTCGCCACGCTTCTTCCGCCAACAAGAGCTTGTCCGGGATGTTCATCCCGACGTGAAGCATGAAGGCTTTGTCAAACGTGTTTGCCGAGAAGTCCATAGCCAGAGCGTTGCCCTGGACAAGGCTGACGCGATCCTTGAGCCCGACCCACGAGCTCAGGACTCTGCCCGCCTCCACGTAGGCGTCCGTGAGGTCAACCCCCGTAACACGACAGCCATAGGCCCGTGCTGCGAAGCGACTCGATCCCCCAAGCCCACAGCCAATATCCAGCACATGATCCCCGGGTGTGATGGAGACCTGGTCGAGGAATGATCGAGTAGCCAGCGAACCTCCGATGTGAAACTCGTCGACGGGTGCCAGGTCCTCGATGGACACGGTTTCCGGTGTTCGGCCCAACCTTTCGATACCGGTGGATATGGCCTGGAGGAGGTCACCTCGAGCGTAATGACTTTCAATGGCCTCGAGCTCGTTCATCCTGGCACTCCAGTCTTTGTGGGTCGGCAACGAAAATCAGAGAATGGTCGATCCTGGTATGGGGCGCAAAACAAGCGACTGAGCTCATCAGCGGCCTCGCGGCGCCTTATAGATGGTGAACTGCCTAGCGTCATCGTGCTTCGCGGTTCCGACGGCACTCCGGCCAGGGCCAACACCACACGCATCGGGAGGGACATATGACGCTCCGTATCAACGACACGGCACCCGACTTCACCGCCGAGACAACGCAGGGAACCATCCGCTTCCACGACTGGATCGGGGACAGCTGGGCGATTCTCTTCTCGCACCCGAAGGATTTCACCCCCGTCTGCACGACGGAACTCGGTGCGGTTGCCGGAATGCAGCACGAGTTCAGTGCACGGAACTGCAAAGTCATCGGAATCAGTGTAGACGGGGTGAGCGACCATCATGGCTGGTCCGGGGACATCGAATCGTCGCAGGGTCACGCCGTGACGTATCCGCTGATCGGGGATCCGACGCTCGAGGTAGTGAAGCTGTACGACATGCTGCCGGCCGACGCCGGCGATACTTCCGAGGGCCGTACGCCGATGGACAACGCGGCTGCGCGATCGGTCTTCGTGATCGGACCCGACAAGAAGGTCAAAGCTACGCTCACCTATCCGATGAGCACGGGCCGCAACTTCGCCGAGATCCTACGCCTGCTCGACTCGTGCCAGCTGACGGCCGAGCAACAGCTCGCCACGCCGGCCAACTGGGAGCAGGGAGACGATGTGATCATTGCTCCGGCCGTGTCAGACGAAGAGGCAGCGGTCCGTTTCCCGGATGGCTGGGAGCAGCCACTTCCGTACATCAGAATCGTCAAGCAACCGTAGCGATCGGCCAGGACTGCCATGAGCAAGCCGATTCAACCAGTCGATGTCGCGATCCTGGGTAGCGGGCCCGCCGGGATGCAAGCGGCGCTCGTCCTCTCGCGCACCCGGAAGAGGATCGTGGTGTTCGACGATCCTGCTCCCCCTCGCAACGGAGCGTCGCACGGCGTACACAACTTCCTGGGTCTGGATGGATTGCTGCCGGCCGAGATTCGAGAAGTCGCGTGGAAGCAGATCGGAACATACCAGAGTGCAGTATTGCTCAAGGAACGAGTCCTCTCGGTGAGCAGGAGCGAGGGCGGTTCGTTCAGGCTCACCGGTGCAGACGGAACAGAATTTGAGGCAGCCAGGGTCGTGTTAGCGTTTGGCTTCCAGGATGTCTATCCGGATGTCCCCGGATTCGCCAAGTGCTGGGGCAGCACGATCATCCAGTGTCCCTTCTGCGACGGGTACGAGAACAGGGACCGGATCTGGGGAATCGTCCCGAGCTCGGAACTGCAGGCGTGCCGGCTTCCCAGGATGGCGCAAAACTGGACACGGCAAATCAAGGTAATCGTGCCGCCGGACATGGAGATCGAGCCGTCGTGCCATGTGGAGTTCGAGGCCCTGGGGATCACCATCCACACAGGGCCAATCCGTCGAATCCACCACACCGACGGCATGGTGAGGGCAGTGACGCTCGACTCAGGCGAGCGAGTGGAGGTCGGTACCCTGGTGTGGACTCCTTCTGAGACTCCCGTTCCCCTGATCGAGAGTCTCGTGGACGACCTCGGGCTGGCAGTCGATGAGTCAGGCTACATCGAGACAGACGAGACGATGCGGACCAACGTGAACGGAGTATGGGCCGCCGGCGATGTTCAGGGCTCAGGTGGAGGCCTCGAGGCCGCGTTCACGGGCGGCACAGCGGCCTCCGACATCGTCCGTGCATGGTATCAATGACACGGTCTCGCGGTAGCGTCACCCGTTTCCTGTTCAGAACTCACGACCATAAGACAGCCTCGGCTTCCGGTCCGGTCGGGCGGCACCCTATGCGACCGCGCAGAGTTGTTCCTCACCATTGCTCACCATAAGATGCATAGGAGCGCCGGCCTCGGACTTTCAGGAGGTACGCCATGCCTACCTACGTAACCCTGTACAAGTTCACGGATCAGGGTATCAAGAGCATCGCAGACGCACCGGCTCGCATCGAGCAGGCTTTAGCGGCATGGGAGGAATTGGGTGGAAGCACGATCGCCTTTTACGCCACTCAGGGCGAGTACGATTACGTTGCGATCACAGAGGCACCCACAGACGAGCTCGGGGCGGCATTCACCCTCAAGATAGGTGCAATGGGCAACGTGAGATCGACCAGCATGCGAGCTTACTCACGGGAAGAGTTCGCCGAGATTGTTGCCAGTATTCCATAACAGAACATGATGGGTCGAGGGCCGGCGCGCTCCCCATCTACACCCGTCTGAGCGTCTCGACAGATTCACCACACCCGTCACGGCTCAGGCAACAGGGGATCTGGCGACCTGCCAGGTGCCCTTCGGGCTCATCTCAGCCTTGATCTCCCGCGCTCGATCCCGCGATTGCACTGATGGATGTCGACCGGGTCGATCGCCTGGTGCTAGCACCCTTCGGTTCTCGCCTCAGGTGGACCCTTTCAGGACACCCGTATCCTCCAGCACCTTCCTGAGCGCCAGGATGTCACTCTCGTCGTTGTAAACGTGCGGAGACACTCGGATAGCTCGCCCACGAGCGGACACGAAGACCCTCTGATCCTTCAGCCTGGCCGCCAGCGCCAGCGGGTCCACTCCGTCCGGTGCCTGGAGGCCGAGCAGGTGTCCGACTCGTCCGTCCAGATCTGCCGCCCACGAGTCTCCGATCGCCGTCCCATCGACCAGGCCGAGTAGGAGCTCTCTACAGTACGATTGGATTTCAGATACCCCCCACTCGAGCACCTGCTCCAGAGCGGCTGCCAGCATCGGGACGAGAACGAAGTTGGCCGACTCCCCGACGTCGAACCTCGCTGCGCCGGGCAGATACCGATCCTCCTGATCCACGAGGCCCGAGAAGTCGCCACTACCCTCGCGTCCCAGCCACGTCTCTTCCAGTGGCTCACCCTGGTCATAACGAGGCCCGAAGTAGGCAGCGCCGATCGAGTAAGGACCGGTGAGCCACTTGTAGGCGGCGCAAACCAGCGCATCGGGCTGCATTCCCAGGTCGAAGGGAAGAGCACCGACCGACTGCGTCCCGTCCAGGACGACTGCCGCGCCCACCTCACGGGCGCGCTCTGCGATCCGCGCGAGGTCGAAGCGGATCCCGTCTGTCCAGTGGACCGTATCCAGGGCCACCACGGCCGTGTCGGAGTCGATGGACTCGAGAATCGCCTCGTTCCAGGTCCGAGTATGCCCCGGTCCGTTGACAGGCGGATGGACGGCTCGGAAGTGAGCCTGTGTGGATGCACAACGCCGCCGCCAGATGTGCACGTTCGACGGAAACTGCTGATGCACCGTGACGACGTTCTGTCCCTTGCACAGCCGCGTATTCCGCGCGGCAATCGCAAGACCGTACGATGCCGCCGGGATGATGGCGACCCGAGCCGGGTCTGGCGCGTTTATGAGACGAGCGAAGAGTCGACGCACGCGCTCACAGCCCGTGAAGAAGTCCTCCGTGCGGATCCGGGCCGGCACGGCGCTGCGCCGGATCCCCGCCTCTCCCGCAGCCTGAACTCGCTTCGAGAGCGGCGCCATGTAGGCGCAGTTCAGATAGTGGTCCTCCGGCGGGAGAGAGAATTCCCCTTTCCTTGATTGAAACATGTGATTGCCAGTCTGGGTGGACATCAGGCCTGGGCCCGAACCGGAAGATCCATTCGGAGGAGGATATCTTGAAACCGTGGGTCGGAGCGTACCGGGTCGAAGGTAGGATCCACCGACAGCCAGACCAGGCCTATCGCACGCTCTTCAAATGCGACCTCGAGCTTATCGAGGCTGGCATCCGAGTCACCGAGGCCTGCGTAGATCCGTGCGAGGTCAACCGATGATACGGGCTGGGTCTGCGCTGCAGCTTCGAGGCGCTTCAGAAGAGCCTCGGCCTCTCGACTCTTTCCGGCCGCAGCATACGCATAAGCGAGCAATGCCGTCACCGCTGGTCGGTCGTCTGCCTGGACTCGAGCACGCTCGAACAACCCGATGGCCTCCTCATGCTCACCCTGCTGCACGTACGCCAGACCGAGCCAGAGATAGACGGGCAGGAAATCCGGAAGAAGTTCCAAGGTTGCCAGACATGCCTCGACTGCCCGGTCGTTGTCACGCGAGAAGTAGTACGCCATTCCCAGGAGAGTATTGATGATCAGCCCGATCGGGTCCAGCTCGATGGCGCGCTTGGCCTCGGTGATGGCCTCATCCGGACGTCCCATCGCCATCAAGAGCTCCGAGTACCAGTGGTGTCCCGTGGCGTAGCCGGGACTTAGCTCCAGGCCTCGGAGGAATTCACCCTCAGCTGTAGCCCAGTCCCAATCGAACAGCATTCTGGCGAAGGCCGACGAGATGTACGCCTCGCCGAGTGTTGGGTCGAGCTCGAGAGCCGTGGCTGCCCGCTGTTGTGCAATCGGAAACGCTTCATTCGGCTTGGAAAAGCCATAGAAGGCCACAAGAATGTGGCAATCGGCCAGGCCCGAGAAAGCCAGGGCATACTGCGGGTCGGCTTCGACGGCCTGCTCCAGATACTCGATCGCCTTCAATAACCCCGCTTCACGCTGGTTCCAGAAGAATCTGCCCTTCAAGTAGAGGTTGTAGGCTTCGAGGTTCTCCGTATGCTGTTGGACTAGCCGCGAGTCGGACCCTGCCATCAGCTCGACTTTCAGCTTGTCTACAATCTTCCGGGCGATCTCTTCCTGCACGGCGAAGATGTCGGCCAGCTCCCGCTCGTAGACCTCCGACCAGATGTGGTAGCCATCCGCCGTCTTCACGAGCTGGGCCGTGATCCTCACCTGCTGACCGTACCTCCGTACGCTTCCCTCGAGCACCGTCGCCACTCTCAGACTGCGACCGATCTCGGTCACGTCCTCGTTCTTTCCCTTGAAGGAGAATGAAGAGGTGCGCGCTGCCACCCGAAGGCCCGGCACTTTGGTGAGCGCGTTGATGAGCTCCTCCGTAACGCCGTCGCTGAAGTATTCGTTCTCGGCATCCTCGCTCATATTGGTGAAGGGAAGCACGGCGACCGACTGTTCCGTCGTGAGTTCGCCGATCTCCCGTTCGATCGGAAGTCCGATTCCCGCGGCACCGACCTTAGGCGGAGGTCCGATCACCGCGTCAGGCGCCAGGACGGACGTTCGCTCGAAGCCATGTGATGTGAGGTCGTAAAACCATCCGACGACCAGTGCGAGAGGAAAGCCCAGAAGCACCCCGACCAGAAGGACGGTAAACCACGCCTCGGGGACCGAAAGCGTCGGAAGGATGATGTCGCCCGCTTCGATAACAGCTAAGCCGATTATGGCGTAGAGAGCCGCGACGCGGAATACCCGCCGGCGCTTCGCTTCCTCGAAGAACGTACCCATCCTCGGCTCCGACACACTCGTCAAATTGCTCAGACGCCTACTACGCGGCGTCGGAAGTGACGCACGGTGAATAGACGTTTGACCCGGTTTCAACAATAGGTGTAGCCCTCCTGGAGACAAGCCGTTCCCTCGTGGAGTCTTCGGCTCTCACCAGTTTGATGCCTGCAATCCCGGGTTCGTTGCCGGTTCCGCTGGCCTTGCAGAGCTCAACATGGAGAGAGACCAAGAGAGGCTCGTCTTTCAGGCAGCCTGGGCGCTAGTATGACACGAAGGCAGCCGATCCAGGCCCCGAGCGGAGATGATCAGGTTCGATGAACACACAGACCAGTCAAACCACGGCCCGGGTGAACCTGGGCCTGACCAAGCGGGAACTTGCCAATCTGCGCCTTCCCCCGGTGACGACCGTCACCTTTTACTCAGGGACGGCTCCCGTCCAGTCTCTGCGCCACAGAATCGCGCTGAACTGGAGAAAACCCGTGGCTGACGTCGCGCATCGTGAAGAAGTCCACGACAGATGGTGTTGTCGCGATGGCCTACGATGCGGCCAGTGAGGTTGGTGCACAGGTTGATGAGCACTTCAAGGCTTACGAGCCGGGTGAAGTAGGCCTGTCGCTCAACCTGCATTATGAGGCGTTGGTCGAGCGTGTGCTCCCGCTTCAATGCGCTCGCTCGATGCCGGCTACCGACGCGGACGAAGCCCTGTTCAAAGTGGCCATCGTACCCCTCGAGGCGTCGACTGAGAGCACAGGGCCGGCCCCGCTGGAGAGCAGAGTTACCTTGTCCGGCTTTGCCCTGATCGTGTCGATGAACCACACGATGGGCGACGGTCATACGTACTACAGACTGTACGGGATGCTGGATGCCTGCCATGAAGTCGAGGCGCTCGATCCGGTGCGGGTCCCGGGCTTTGAGGAAGCCAAGACCGAGATCATCGGCGAAGATGAAAGCGCGATGCTGTCCTCGGCCGCGTACGGGCACAGAGGAAAGCCTGCGAATGGTGGGAAGCGGCACAACGAACGTCGTACAGGCCGGCTTGTGGCAACGAAGCGAGAGCGCTGGATAGACGAGCCCCTTGTATAGTTAGCATGCAGACCGGTCGATACATGCGGGGAGCCAAAAAGGGGGTGCTTCGATGTACATGATCCGCGAAGTCCTGCAGTGCAAGCCCGGGAAGGTTCGAGAGCTTGCAGACAAGTTCAAGGCAGTAAACGGGCTCATGAAGGACATGGGGATCGAGCCCTTCAGGCTCTACACGGACTACACGGGAGCCACGTTCTGGACTCTCGTGGTGCAGCGGGAGTACGAAGGGTTGGAAGAAGCGCAGGAGCTGGAGTCCCGGGTGTTCGGCTCGGAAGCGGCCAAGGCCGCCATGTCCGGCTACCACGAGCTGATTGTCGAGGGGCACCGCGAGATCTACAGGGTAGATAGCTAGTCGAACCGGCAGTCCCCTCAGCTGAGAAACTCAGGCGATGAACACGACAATCAGTCAGTCCGCGGCCCCGGTTGACCTGCCCTATTGCACGAGAAGCGTCTTAGGGTGCGCCAGGCTGTCCCCCCACTGCTGGGAATCCACGGTCTTCAGCGCTGCTCGTGTTCCTCGATCCACAAGTACTCGAGATTCTCGACCGGCGCGGCACGGTTGGGGCTCTCGAGGCCCCGAACCCGGCGGTGTGCTACGTATTCCGTAACCTGGGGATACAGATAGGTCATCGGCATGTCCCGCTGGAAGATAGGCATCAACCGACCGAACAGCCGGTCCTGCTCAACGGGGCTCCACGTGTTCCGTAATGAGTCGAGTATTGCTGCGACGGTGGGTTCCCTGTAGCCAGCACTCGACTCCGCGCCATAGTGCTGATCGAGTCCGGATAGATCCCAGCCACCCATGCGAATAACGGCATCGAAATCGCCGGCACGCCTACGCCTGCGCACGAGGGGGAGCGCGAGCTGCTCGATCTCGACGTGGACGCCGATCCTTCGAAGCTGCTCCTGGATGTAGACGGCCTCCTCAGCCTCCTCACCCGAGATCAAGAGACTGAACCGGAACGGTTCACCAGCCCGCTCGCGCACCCCATCTACATCTCCATCGCGCCATCCGGTAGCATCAAGGAGCGTCCTGGCCTGTTCTGGATCGTGCGGCAGCGGATTCGGGATGTCACCGCGGCGATACTGTCGAAGCGTGAAGGGCGTATCGAAGACAGGCGTCTCGGAGGGAAGACTGATGACCCGATGCAACTCTTCGCGATCGATGGCGAGGGTGAGCGCTCGCCGCACCCTCCGGTCTCTCAAGGCTGGGTGCCGATGGCTCCACAGCACACCCACGTATTGCCCCACCCAGAGATCGTTGTATGTGCGAAACCGCTCGTCCGCGGCCGCAAAGGCGACGTCCGAGTGACCTGCCCATCCAAGGGCGTCCACGTTCCCGGCCATGAGTTCGGTGAGTGCCGTCCCTTCCACATACTTGATCACGGCGCGGGCAATCCGCGGCTGGTCACGGTAGTAGTCCGGGTTTGCCTCGAGCTCGGTCATTGCGAAAGGAATGTGGCGCACGTACCGGTAGGGGCCATTGCCGATCGGAGCTGACCAAAAGTCCCACTTCCAATACTCCTCTGGATCCAGATGCTCGAGCACGTGCTTGGGGTAGAAGACCTGCCACCAGTCCAGCGGCTCGATCCCCGCCCGGTGGAGCTGGACTGTGAACGTGCTGTCGTCCAGCACCCTGACCGTCCGCGCGCGAGGCGAGCCCGCCAGCACGTCGGGGTGCGACACCAACTCGTAAGTGAATTGCACGTCGTGCGCGGTAAAGGGGACCCCATCGTGCCACCGCACGTCGGTCCGAAGGTGGATTGTCCACGTACGGTAGTCTGCTGAGTGGTCCCAGGATTCTGCCAGCCGTCCTACCAGTTCACCATCCTGGTCGTAGGCGGCCAGCGGTTGAAACATGAGGAACTTCGCAGGCATGTCCCAGTACGGGCCCCATATCCGATGGTCACAGCAATACGCGATGGTGATGGATTTAGGCGCAACTGACTCTGCCGGCCGGCAGGAAGCACCAGTGATGAGCACAGTAAGACTGAGCACTCCGCCCAGGATCGCGTGCGGCCTTGCCGGGCCGTTCTGTAGGAGGTCTTTGGGACTGCCCGCTTGATCCGCTTCACCGGTCTGCATACTCACGCACCATTCGTCCGAGGGCGAACCACTACTACTACTCCTCCTTCTGCACAGCCTCCTCGATCCACAGGAACTCCAACCCCCCAAACGCCCACCTCCAGCTAGGAGGAATCCAGCCTTCCTGATCGAAACCTCGGATCCGGCGACT
>JBDHIQ010000084.1:0-20474 GCA_039587395.1 Gemmatimonadota bacterium | reverse complement strand
TCTGGCCACCGAGACGGGGCTTGACCAGGTCCGTATGGCGCCTCTCACGGCGGTCACGACTCCCAGCCTGCCGGCCTACCGGGAGTATCACGAAGGCATGCGCCTGGAGCGCGAGAAGCGATCGCAGGAGGCGGCGAAACGGTTCGAGAAGGCGGTGGAGCTCGACTCCGGCTTCGCGCTCGCGATGCTGCGGCTGAGCGAGAACGAGTCGATCGACTCGGTGCAGGCGGCGCAGTACTTGAAGACGGCGCGCGGTCAGATCGTGAAATTGTCGCAGGAGTACGGTCCGCAGCTCCGCTCACTCGTCCGGATCGGCGGTGAGGACATCCAGGTCGCGCGGCGGTGCACGCCATCGAAGTGTCGGTAGGAGAAGCGCCGGCGGTCCCGGATACCACACGCTGAGACTTGCGGGCGGGGCCGGTGCCGGCCCGGCCCGTAGGCTCAACGCCGCCGCCGTGCCTGATCCGCCGGTCGGCGCCGCCGGGCCCGGAGCAACCTTATCCGAGTCCCACAGGTCTATCTACTACAAAGATAGTAACGCGTCTGGGTGGTGGGGTCCGAGTCGACAGGAGTCGATAGATAGGGGGCCCGGGGGACTGTTCCAGGCGTTTTCGTTGCTTCAACTTCCTTCGTCAGATATCCGGCAGCTTGTTCTGGGCGCCGGCAATAGGATCGAAGAGTGGGAGAATCTTCCAGTAGGGAGTTCGCTCGATGAAGTCGCGTCATTGGGTCACGCTGTTCGTGATGGCAGTCGGAGCCGCCATACTCACGGGGATCGGCCTCCGGCTCCGGAGTGGGGAGGAGGACGGCGCCGCTACGGGCGACAGTGAGGCGGATAGCGTCACGGAGGCGGTCCAGTCAACGGCTGCGCAGACGGCGTTTGCCGCCGGGGTGGCCGTCCCCGTCGAGGGCGCGGCCGTGCAGCGAGATACGTTTGTCGTGTGGGTGGAAGCCACCGGTCGGGCGGCTCCGTTCCGGTCGGCGGCTCTCAACGCGGAGGTAGAAGGGCCAGTGCTGGAGGCCCCTGTCCAGGAGGGCGGCCGCGTGGCGACGGGTCAGCTTCTAGCGCGAATAGATCCGGCTCCTTACCGCCTGGGAGTGCGCCGGGCGGATGCGGAAGTCGCGCGTGCCCAGGCCGAGTTCCTGAACCTGACCCTGTTCGACGATGACATCGCGGAGCAGACCGTTCGTGACGAGCGTGAGAGACAGGCCAGGATCCGGAGTGGCCTGACCGCTGCCGAGGCCTCGCTGGAGGAGGCCCAGTACCAGCTGGCCAAGACGGAGATTCTAGCTCCCTTCGCCGGCTTCGTGGCGGATCTGGAGATCGTACAGGGAAGCCGGCTGCGGGTGGGTGATCCGGTGGCCACGGTGGTCGACCTGTCGCGCATCGACGTCGATGCGGATGTGCTCGAGACGGAGCTCCCGTTCATCGAAGTTGGCAGGCAGGCACGGGTGACGTTCCCGGCGCTTCCTGGAGAGACTTTCATGGGCCGCGTCGTCACCATGAACCCGCTCGTCGAAGTGGATACCAACACGGCGCGGGTGACCGTGCGACTGGCCAACCCGGAGGCGCGCGTGGTCCCGGGAATGCACGGCAACGTCCAGATAGCCGGGCGGTTGCTGGCGGACAGGACGTTCGTGCCTAAAGACGCCATCGTGGAGCGTGACCGGCGTGAGGTCGTGTTCGTGTTCGAGCCATCCGAAGTGGATCCGGCCGCGGGAAGCGCTAAGTGGCGCTACGTAACGACCGGCATCGAGAGCGGGCGCTTCATCGAGATAGTGGAATCGGGCGACACCGACATGGTGGAGCCTGGCGAGGTGGTGCTGGTAGACGGACACGCCACATTGATCCACGACGCCTTCGTTCGGGTCGAAAACCTGGACGACCTGGAGATCGAGCCATGAGTCTCCGCTGGCCCGGCACGCACGCCGCCCTGGCCGTTCTGGCCTGCCTCCAGGTTCCAGCAGGTGTTGCGGCCCAGGGTGCCCGGGGCAGCCAGTCGCTCCCGGACACGTTGGATCTCGCACGGGCAGTTCGGATCGCGTTCGACAACAACCCGGAGCTGGCCAGCGCCGAAGCCCGCGTGGATGCGGCGGCCGCCGGACAAAGGGCCAACTGGGGATCGTTGATACCGACTGCCAGCATCAGCGCGAGTCTGCGGAAGACTGATTTCACTACCTCCACATACCAGGATCCGGATGGGTCCGCCATCACGCTTCCCATCCCGCTATCCAGCACGCAACACGGGGCAAACCAGGGCCTCAATCTCGACTGGGATCTGTTCCGCGGCGGCCGCCGGTTCTCGGACATCAAGGGCGGTGCGGCGGCGGTCCGGGGGGCCAATCGACGGATGTCGAACGTGGAGCGCGTGGTCACCCGGCAGGTGCGCGTCGCGTATTTCGAGGCGCTCAAGCAGGCGTCGTTCGTGGACGTGGCGGAGGACCAGCTGGCCGGACGCCAGCGGGACCTGGAGGTGGCCCGTAGGCGGTACGAGATCGCGGCCGTCAACCGGACCGACGTTCTGGGCGCCGAGATCGAAGTGGGAGAAGCGGAGCTGGCGCTGGTCGAGGCGCAAACGTCTCAACTGGCGGCTCTGCGAGATCTCAAGGTCCAGATGGGGCTGGAGGCGGAAGCCGGAGGCTTTCCGGCGCTGCTCGATGTGGAGGACGTCCCTTCCTCGGAGGGTCTCCGGGTCCAGCCGCTGGTCAGCAGCGCGCTGACCACCAAGCCCGAGATTACGGCGCTCGAAGCGGACGTCGAAGCGGCCTCCGCCAGTCTGTGGAGCGCCCGTGCCTCCTACCTGCCGACAATTCGCCTGGGCTTCTCGTACGGTCGATCCGAGTCGCTGGGGCCCGACGGGACGTTCTGGAACTTCGATCTCAACAACACGGGGAGCACGTTCTCGATTGCCGCGTCGTGGAACATCTTCGACGGCTTCAGCCGTGAAGAGCAGACCGCGCAGGCCAGCTCTTCGCTGCGCGTCTCGCAGGCAGACCTGACTGCCCGTCGCCTGTCTCTGGAGAAGGAAGTGCGGGATCTGGTCGCCGAGATCCAGGCGCGTGACCGGCGCCTGGGCCTGCAGCAGCGCAACTTCCAGCTGGCCGAGACCCGGCTGCAGATGATGCAGGAGCGGTATCGGCTGGGAACGGTAGAGTACGTGGACCTCCTCTCCGCGATCCGCCAGCTCACGGATGCCGAGCGCAACCTGATCCAGGAGCGCTACGAGTATCTCAAGCTGTGGGCCCGCCTCGAAGAGCAGGTGGGGAATGACTTCTAGGGGCTCCTGCTAGCATGGCGCTTCCCGACCTGTCGCTGCGACGCCCGGTGGCGACGTGGATGCTCTACGTGGCCGTGGTGGTTCTGGGCGTCGTGTCCTTCCTGCGCCTCCCCATCGATCTGCTGCCCGATGTGGCCTTTCCGACTCTCTCCGTGTGGACGACCTATACCGACGCGGCGCCGGAAGAAGTCGAGCGGTTCATCACGGAGCCCATCGAAGAGCAACTGAGCCGCGTGCCGGGGGCCCGCAAGGTGTCGTCTCGCTCCCGGGAGGGGCAGTCGCTGGTCCGTCTCCAGTTCGGGTGGGGGACGGACATGGAGTATGCGACGCTCAACACGCGCGAGCGGTTGGACAACCTGTACGAGGCGCTCCCCCGGAGTGCCGAGAGACCGGTAATCCTCCGGTCCGACCCGACAAGCGATCCGATCCTGACCATCGCCGTGAGCGGAGCGGATCTGCAGGCGCTGCGCGCCCTCTCGGAGGCCGTGTTCAAGCGTCGGCTCGAGCAGCTGGAAGGGGTCGCGCTCGCCTCGGTCGCCGGTGGCCCCGAGCGTGAATTGCGGGTTGTGGTGGACCCGGACCGGCTAGCGGTTCATGGCGTTTCCATGGACCAGATCGCCACCGCCCTGGACAACGCCAACTACAACGCTCCAGGCGGAACCATTCGCAGGGGAAGGTTCAGCTACAGCCTGCGCACGCTGGGGCAGTTCAGCGCGGTGGAACAGTTGGAAGAGGTTGTGGTGGCCCGGCCGACGGGTGGCGCCGCCATCCTGCTGAGGGACCTGGCCAGCGTTCGGGACACCATCGCCGAGCTGGAGACGGTAGCCCGCTACAATGGCGGCGCGGCCATCGGCCTCCAGGTTTACAAGGAAGCGGGCTCCAACACCGTGCGAGTCGCGGACCGGGTCAACGACACGCTGGACCAGCTCCGCGAAGAGTACCGGGAGGTGACGCTCGAGCTGGCCTCCAGCCAGGCCACGTTCGTCCGAAACGCGATTGCCAATGTCGTACAGGCCCTCCTGGTTGGTGGCGCACTGGCGTTTCTGATTCTGTTCCTGTTTCTCCGCGATCCCAGATACCCGGTGGCTGTGGGTCTGGCCATTCCCATCTCGGTCATGGCCGCCTTCTCCCTGTGCTACCTGTTCGATGTGAGCCTGAACATCATGTCGCTGGGTGGCCTGGCGCTCGGGGTGGGTCTCCTGGTAGACAACTCCATCGTGGTGCTGGAGAACATTTTCCGGCACAGCCAGGAGGAAGAAGAAGCTCCCACCGTGTCCGCCGCCCTCGGTGCGCGCGAAGTGGCCGGGGCCATCACGGCGTCCACATTCACCACCATCGCCGTCTTCGGACCCGTCCTGTACGTGGAAGGCGTGGCGGGGGCGCTGTTCACGGACCTCTCGCTGGCCGTGACCTTCTCGCTCCTGGCGTCCCTGCTGGTGGCGCTGACGCTGCTCCCGGTGCTGGCCTCCTGGGTGGCGCAGCAGCGTGGCGTGGTTGGAGACGATGCCGCTGGCCGGCCGGCTCAGAAGCCGGCTGAAGTGGCGACCGGTTCGGTCGGGGAAGCGGGCGTGGCGGAGAGGCGTTCGCGCATCGGGCGCATTCGTGCGGGTGCAACCGCTCCGTTCCGCTGGTTGGGCCGGGGAGGGCTGTTCGTCGTCTCATCGATCGGCCTGACGTTCCGGGACGTCGGGCGTGGAGTTGGCCGCCTGCTCGAGGCGGCCTTTCGTCCACTGCTCAACGCGTTCGATCGTGGCTTCCAGCGTTTTGCCGGGCGTTACGAACGGGCGCTGGAGTGGGCGCTCGAACACCGGCCCCAGGTGATCGTCATCGCGTTCGTCGGGTTGGCGTCGGCGCTGGCGCTGGGTCGGGGGCTGCCGATGGGATTGATGCCCCAGGTGGACGAGCGCCAGTTCCGGGTGGAGATCGAGCTGCCCGTCGGTACGCCCATCGAGACGACGGCGGATGCGGCACGTCGGCTGGAGGAGATCCTGATCGGCCTTGATGGCGTCGACGGGGTGTTCACACGGGTCGGGAGAGCGCGCGGTGCCGAGCTGGTGGCCCGGGAGCTTACCGGGCTGAACAACGCCGGCCTGGACGTGCGGCTGGCGGCGCGGGGAGCAGCCACCGCGGACGTGGTGGAGAGGTTTCGGGCAGAGCTGGCCCGGGCGGGAGTCAGTCCTGAGTACGTGTCCGTGGAGACGGGGCGAGCCACCTCGCTGGGACGGGCCCTGGCGCTGGGCGAGGCGGATCTGGCCGTCAAGATCCAGGGCGGGGAACTGGATCAGTTGCTCCCGGTAGCCGCTGCCGCCGCCGAGCGGATGCGACAGGTGGAGGAGCTGGCGGACGTCCGGATAGACTTTCAGCTCACCCAGCCGGTCCTCGAGATCCAGGTGAATCAGGAGGCGGCGGCCCGGCACGATCTGACGGTTCGGCAGGTGGCGGATGCGATAGAAGCATACCTCCGCGGCTCGCAGACCGACCGCGAGTTCTCCGAGTTCGCGGACAAGATCGAGATTCGGGTGACGCTGCCGGAGTTGCTGCGCGAAGACCTGGCCGATGTGCTGGCCTTGCGGATCGATGGCATGCCGCTGCAGCAACTGGTCAACGTCAACCAGGGCTACGGGCCGCTCGAGATCCGGCGTGAGGACCAGAACCGTACGATCCAGGTTCTGGCCGACGTGACCGGCGGGTTGGGACGTACAGTCCGCCGACTCGAGAACGATCTGGCGGACCTGCCGCGGCCCAGCCTGACGACTGTGACGGTCGGGGGGGAGAACGAGGAGATGCGGGACAGCTTCCGGTCCCTGATGTTCGCTTTTGCGCTGGCGCTGTTCCTGGTCTATCTGATCATGGCGGCGCAATTCGAGTCGCTCATCCAGCCGATCGTGGTGCTTGCCTCGGTCCCGCTGGCGGCAATCGGAGCGGTGCTTGCCCTGTGGCTGGCCGGCGGTGGGTTGAACGTCATGAGCGGTATCGGATTCGTGATCCTGATCGGAATTGTCGTGAATGACGCAATCATCAAGGTGGACTTCATAAATCAGCGTCGGGCAGCGGGTCTGGAGAAGCGGGCCGCGATCCTGGAGGCAGGCCGGCTCCGGCTGCGGCCCATTATCATGACGACCGTGACGACCGTGGTGGGGCTGACGCCCCTGGCACTTGGCTGGGGCGCCGGCGCGGATCTGCGCGCGCCGCTGGCGGTGGCCGTGATAGGTGGCCTGGTCTCCGCCACGTTTCTTACCCTGATCGTCGTGCCCGTCGTCTACTCGCTTCTGGTGGAGCCGGCCGGGTCGGTCAGGAGCCAGCCGGCGCCGAGCCCCGCTCCGGTCCCGGCGTCGTGATCGATCTCGCGATACGCCGGCCGGTCGCTACCGCGGCCATCTACATCGCGCTGTTCGCACTGGGAGCGTACAGCTTCCGCCTGATTCCGCTGGAGCTTCTGCCCGACGTTCAGTATCCGCGACTCAACGTCACCGCTGCCTGGAACGGCGCGTCGCCGGAAGCGCTGGAAGCGTTTGTCACGGCGCCGCTGGAGTCCGCCATCCGCCAGGTGAACGGCGTGCGAAAGGTGGTTTCCACCTCACGGGCGGATCCTCGCGGCACCGGCTCGTTTGCCGAGATCGAGATCGAGTTCGCGCGTGAGACGCGCATGGAGTTCGCGCGCCTGGACCTGACGGAACGAATCTCCAGCCTGCGAGACGAGTTGCCGCCGGGGGTGTTCCCGTACGTGCAGCCGTACGTGCCGCCGGAGTTCGCAGAGGAGGACCAGCCGTTTCTCAGCTACCGGCTGACCGGGCCCTATACGTTTGGCTACCTCGGCAAGTTGGCGGAGGAGGAGATCGAGCCCGTACTGCGGGCCATCGACGGAGTAGCCGACGCGCGCGTGTATGGAGGCGAGACCCGGGAGATCGCCATCGAGCTTGATCGCGGGCGCCTGGAGGCCCTCGGTATTCGCCCGGAGTTGGTACGGATGCGCATCGAGGAAGTGTCGGCCCCCCGCGCTCCCGGCAGTGTGGAGCTGGACGGCCGGCGTTTCGCCCTGTCGATCCGTACGCGAGCGCTCACGGCAGCGGATCTCGAGGAGATCGTGATCCTCACGCGGCCGGAGGGCGCCGTCCGCGTCAATGATCTGGGTACTGTGCGCGATCAGACGGCGGACCCCGATTTCTACTTCCGGATCAACGGCTTGCCGACCGTCGCCCTGATCATCCAGAGGCAGTCGGGGACCAACGCCGTGCGGCTGGCCGACGACATCAAGGACCGGTTGGAGACTGTCGGACGCGCACTTCCCCCCGGAGTGCAGCTGGAGCTGTACCAGGACGTGAGCGAGGATATCCGGGATCAGCTCCTGGATCTTCGTCTGCGCGCACTGGCGGCCGCAGTCGTGATCTTCATGGTCCTGATGCTGTTTCTCCGCTCGCTCGGGGCCGTGTTGGTGGTGTTCGCGACGATCGGCTTCAGCGTGCTCATCGCCGTCAACTTCCTCTACATCGGCGGCTTTTCGCTGAACGTCCTCACGCTGGCTGGCCTGGCCTGGGGCTTCGGCCTGGTGGTGGACAACGGAATTGTCGTACTGGAGAACGTCGAACGGCACAGACGGCGAGGGGAATCGCGCAGGGAGGCCGCGCTAAACGGGGCCCGGCAGGTGTTGCTCCCGGTCGTGGCCGCCACCCTGACGACGGCCATCGTGCTCGTGCCGTTCCTGTTCCTGCAGGGCGAGCTGCGGATCTACTACCGGCCGCTCGCCTTCGCGGTCGGCTTCTCGATCCTGGCCAGCTTGTTCGTGGCATTTACATTCGTTCCGTCACTGGCGGCAAGGGTCACGCGCTCGGATCGGGCGACCGCGGTAGACCGCAATCTCCTGGCGGGGGAGGGGGAAGACGGGGGCGCAAGCACGGCGCGCGAGCCCTTATACATCCGTGGCTATCGTAGCCTGCTGTCGTCCGCGCTCGATCACCCGCTGCTGGTGGCGTTTCTGTGTATGGCCTGTCTGGGCGGGTCGTACTGGTTGTTCGACAAGGAAGTGGTACGCGGCGTGCCGTGGACCGCGTTCTGGGGGCAGGACAGCTACATCAGCATCTCCATCCAGTTTCCGCGTGGCGCGGGGATCGAGCGGACGGAAGAACTGGCCCGCTCGTTCGAGTCCAAGCTGGCCACGCTACCCGAGATCGACCGGTTCGAGACCAGCGTTCGTCCGCAGTACGCGTTCATCCGGGTGACATTCCCCGAGGCCATCGAGAACACCGACATTCCGGTGTCGATCAAGGAGCAGATGGTGGCCTACAGCTACGGGTACTCGGGCGTGGAGGTACAGGTGCAGGGCTACGGCCCCAGCTTCTACGGGGGCGGGGGCAGCCCACCTACGTATCGACTTCAGGTATTCGGGTATAACTACCTTCGGGTGCGTGACATAGCAGAGGACATCGGTTCTCGCCTGGCTCGGTTTCCAAGGGTTCGGGACGTGAACCCGAACGCCAGCGGCGCCTGGTACGTGCGCGACAGGGAGTTCGAGTACTACATCGAGCCGGATCGCATCAGGTTGGGTGAGAGCGACCTCACGGTGCAGCAGGTGCTGGACTTCGTATCTGCCAACGTGCGGGGCGCGCTCACGGGTCAGCGGTTGCGCATCGGTGGCGAGGAAGTTCAGTACGCGGTCAAGGTGGACGGGTACCGCGACTTTGACATCCAGAATCTCCGTGACCTCAGAATCCCGGTGGCTGCAGGTCGCGATGTGCGCCTGTCTGATGTAGCCGAGGTCGGAAGACGCGACGTTCTCTCGAGCATCCGACGAGAGGACCAGCAGTACGAACGCACCGTGTCCTGGGAGTTCAGGGGACCCATCAAGCTGGGGGACCTGATTCGGGATGCAGTGGTCGATGCCATGGAGCTGCCCCCCGGCTACCGGATAAAGACGGAGCGTACCTTCGGCTGGGAAGACGAGGAACGGGTCCAGGTATACGTGGCGCTGGCCTTCGCGATCTTCCTGATTTACATCGTCACAGCCGGTCTGTTCGAGTCGCTGGTCGCGCCACTGGTAGTACTGCTGACGCTCCCGCTGGCTCTAATCGGCGTCTTCCTGATCTTCTTCTATACGGGGGCCACCTTCACCCGTACCGCGTCATCCTCATCGTCTATCACATCGGTGAGCTGCGTCAACGAATGGAGATGAGAGCCGCCATCCTGCAGGGCACGCTGGAGCGGGTGCGACCTATCCTGATGACGACGCTCACCACGGTATTCGGCCTGTTGCCGCTCATCCTGTTTGCGGGGTCCCAGGACGAGAACATCTGGAACGCGCTGGCGCTGGCGACCATCGGCGGTCTGCTGTCCAGCACGCTGTTTGTCCTGGTCGCCGTGCCGGTAGCCTACCGCTACATGGTGGCCCGTGAGCCGGGTTACCGGAATCCAGGCGAGAGGATTCCCCGGGTTAGAACCGGCTGATAGTTTCCGCGCTCGATTTGGCTGGTACGCAGGCAACAACAGGTTACGAGGTGACATGAGAGCAATGAGCAGTCCTACGGCATGTGCGCTTGCGGTGTTGACCACCGTGGTCCTCATGGGTTGCGCCTCCGGGGCGGAGGATGGTGAGACCCAAGCTGAAGAGACGCAGACCGCCGAGACCGAGGAAACCGTCGCGGCCGCCGGAACCGACGCGCCGCCGCCGGCACAGAAGGAGAGCAGACCCTTGATGAATCCTTCCAGTCCAGAGATGAACGCGACCGCGCCGGGGAGTTTCACGGTGCGTTTCGAGACCAGCGCCGGCGAGTTCGATGTGGCAATCCACCGGGACTGGTCGCCCCATGGGGCGGACCGATTCTACAATCTGATCCGCAATGGTTACTACGACGATGTCCGGTTCTTCCGCGTTCTGGAGGGCTTCATGGCCCAGTTCGGGATCAGCGGGGACCCGGCTCTGAATCGAGCCTGGCGGACGGCGCAGATTCCCGACGATCCCGTGCTGCAGTCGAACACGCGCGGTCGGATCACCTATGCCAAGTCCAACGCACCGAACAGCCGCACCACGCAGCTGTTCATCAACTTCGGCGACAACAGTCAGCTGGACGACATGGGTTTCGCTCCGTTCGGTGAGGTCGTGGCCGGGATGGAGGCGGTGGACGCGCTGTACTCCCAGTACGGCGAAGGGGCGCCGCAGGGAAGAGGGCCGAACCAGGGCAAGGTTCAGAGCGAGGGGAACGCCTACCTCGAGGTGGAGTTTCCGGAGCTGGACTACATCGTCAAGGCAACCATCCTGGACGAGGGCTAGCCCGGCTCGCGGACGGCTGGGCCGGCCACGCCAGTCCGAGACATCCTCCTGCGCGCACGTCCGGGCGGCACACGCCGCCTGGACGGTGGCTGTATGTGCCTTGTGGTCGGTCTGCCACCGTTGTTGCGCCTGCGCAACGACCCCGGAAACTGTCGAACCGGCGACGGGCCCGTCCGGGCTCGCACGACAAGCGTGTATCCCCCGAATCCGCGCGGGATTGAGGGGATGCTGGGCCTGCCGCGCCTGCATCTTGCAGAAAGGCCAGGGGTCGCGCGTGCGCTGGCACGAGAGAGTGCGCCTTTAAGCCAGGAGAGGGTGGGGAGGAATGCCGCCGGTAGCAGGTCCAGCCGCGGAACGAGGAATCCCGGAGCAGATCGCGAAGCGGGCACGCGTGCTTGTCGTCGACGACGAGCCGCAGAACGTGCGCTACCTTCTGGATGTTCTCTCGTGGGCCGGCTACGAGAACGTAGAGGGCCTGACCGATCCGCATGAGGTCATGCCGCGGTTCAAGGAGTGGAATCCCGACCTGGTCATTCTTGACCTGCTCATGCCTGAGATGGATGGCTTCGCGGTCATGGAGGGCATCCGGAGAGAGGTTCCGAGCGATACGTACCTGCCGATCCTGGTCCTGACTTCAGATATCAGTCGCGAGGCCAGACGCCGCGCGTTGGGTTCCGGAGCCCGGGATTTCCTGACCAAGCCCATGAGTCCGACCGAGGTACGCTTTCGGGTGGCCAACCTCCTGGAGACCCGCTTTCTGTTTCTGGAGTGTGACCGGCAGCGGCGCGCGCTGGGCGCGTTCGAGGGCGGAGCGGTGGACCCGCCGACCACGGTCAATGACTCCGAGTTGGAGCTGCTGGAGCGCTGGGCGGCGTCGATTGAATACGCCGCGGGTTGCGGCCAGGGACATGCCAAGCGGGTGAGCTGGACGGCGGGAAAACTGGCGGATGCGCTGGGGATGCCGGAGACGGACGTGGAGCTTCTGCGTAATGCCGCCCTGCTGCACGACCTGGGGTCCATGCCCGAGGCCGGTGGTGCGGGAGGCCACATCGGCCGCGGCAATGGCACGGACCCCGCGCTGGAGCACCCGGAAGAAGGGGCGAAGATCCTCGAGGGAAGCCTGCTCCCGGTGATTCGGCTGGCCCAGGAAATTGCCCTGCATCACCGCGAACGGTGGGACGGGCAGGGATTCCCCGGTGGTCTGGTCGGTCCCGCGATCCCACTCTCGGCCCGAATGGTCGCCGTTGCCGAGGGATTCGATCAGCTCACGTCGTCCGGCTCGGGCATGCCACCGGAGGAGGCGCTCAGGCAACTGGAGCGTCATTCGGGCCGCCGGTTCGATCCCTCGGTGGTGGAGGCTCTGATCCGATGTTTCGGCGCACCAGTGACCTGACAGCTCGCCCCTTGCGGCGCGCTGCGGACAGCCTCTCACGCCTCCGAACGCCAGATCCCACCGGCCAGCGAACCAGGAGACGTGCCAGGAGAGAGGGCCTCTGATGAGTGTGCGGGCCCGGCTGTATCTCCTGTGTGCCGTGCTGATCGCCGTGCTCATCACCCCGGCCATATCCGCGCTTCGCCACCTTCACGAGCTGCGTAACATCGCGGTGGACCTCCACGAGCGTGATGTCGCCGCCCTGTTGGCCACCAACAGAATCCAGTCGTCGCTGGCCGGGCTCGAGATGCGGCAGCACGCCTTCGTGATCGATGGTGACCTGGAGGCCCGCAGCGAGATGCTGCGATCGCTCCAGTCCACCCGGGCTCACGTCGCCGCTCTTGGCGAGACCGGTTACGCGCAAGCGGCAGAGTCTCTCAGCCGGCAGTTGGAGAGCATCGGGTCCGCCACGGCTCGAATGGATTCACTCGTCGGCGCCGGTGCGGGGGGCGAGGCCGGGACGGTGCTGGCCTCCGTGGAGCCACGCTACCAGCAGATGCAGGGTTCGCTGGAGACTCTCTCCGCGCAAATCGATGAGCTGGGCTCCGAGATTGCCAACCGGGCCCGCGAGATCACCGAGACAGGAATCCGGACGGTGGAGCTGGGTACGGGCGTGGCGGGCGGCGTGGCCGTCCTTCTGGCGGTGATCGCCATCACCGCCGTAGTCGCTCCCATGCAGCGACTGCGGGCAGCGATGTCCGGGGTCGCGGGCGGGCTCTTTCTGCCGCCGGAAGACCTGCCGTACGACCAGCCCGACGAGATAGGGGACCTCTCCCGCTCCTTCCGCTACATGACGGGCAGGCTCGGGGAGCTGGACCGGCTGAAGGCCGAGTTCGTCGGCATCGCCAGTCACGAGCTGAAGACGCCGGCCAACGTGATTCGCGGATACGCCGAGATGATGGAGGACGGCTTCTACGGGCCGGTGACCGAGGAACAACAGGTCGTCCTGGATCAGATCCGGGAGCAGACGGACTATCTCACAGAGAGAGTCAACCAGCTTCTGTCCGTGAGCCGGATGGAGGCGAAGGGTCTCGAGATGGAAACGCGACAGGTGCCCCTGCGCGAGGTGCTCGAGGGGATTCGCGCTGCCTATGCACCGGTTGCCGCCCGCCGGGACATCTCCCTGCGGGTCGTGTCGGATCCGTCGGCTCCCAGCGCGGTGAGCCTGGATACGCATCGAGTCCAGAACGAGCTGTTCGGCAACCTGCTTTCCAACGCCTTCAAATTCACCCGTGCCGGTGGCGAAGTGATCTTGAGCGCCCGTGGAGTCGGGGAAAGCGTCGTCTTCGAGCTCAAGGATACGGGGGAAGGGATCCCGCGGTCGGAGCTACCCTTCATCTTCGAAAAGTACTACCAGGCAGGCAGCCATACCGGCAAAGTCGGGGCGGGTCTCGGCCTGGCGATCGCACGCGAGGTGGTCGAGGCGCATGGAGGGACCATCGGAGCCGACAGCGCGCCGGGTCGCGGCACCACGTTTCACATCGAGCTGCCGATTGGCGCAAACGGGCGGGAAAGCCCTGCCGAAGGTGGCATGGAGACGTAGCCGCGACGGGCCCGTGATGAGGGTGTGGCCTGGAAAGAGGATGTGGCCCGAAACGCGAAGAGGGGCGCGATCTCACGACCGCGCCCCTCTTGCTCATCCGGTCCGAACCGCCGGAGCGGTCCGGTCATGCAAACGGGTCAGGCTTACTCGCCGCCTCCAAATCCGAACGCGATGCCGAGCCACACCGGGATGTCGATGAAGGTGCTGTGTCCCCACACCTGCTCGTCGACCATCATGATGTACATGCGACTGCGGAGGAACAGACCCACGTTCTCGCTGACGTTGTACCCGATCCCGAGACCCAGAGGGATGGTGAATGCGGTCTCGCTGTCGGGCTTTTCGCCACCGCCATCGGGCTCCTTGAAGCTGATCGTGCTGGCGCCCGCACCCGCGTCAAGCCAGAAGAACGTGTTGGAGTCCGCGGGGAGAAGGTTCAGGTAGAGCGACGCATCGTAGTGCAGGACCGTCTGGTCAAAGCCACCGTTCGGCTCGAAGCCCACGTTCGAGCAAGGCCGAGTCCGCCCGAGAAGCCATTATCCACATAATCCCTGTAGGATCCGGCCACGATCCCCATACCGCCGTACACGCCGACCCCGAACTGCGCTTCCGCCTTCGCAGGCAGCAACAGGCCGAGCAGGATCACCAGCGGCAGCAACTTACCGAGTTTGGACATCCTTGCCCCCTTGTGAGTTGATTGCATCAACAACATCGATCGTGCCGGCTGCCGTCTCGCACCGATCGCGGCTTCTCCGGCCGACACAAGGCGCTGCAACATCAAAGCTCGGATCGTTCTCCGAGCCTCGAAGGGTCGTCGAGGCATTTCCACACAATTCCCCCACGCGACCCGTGCCCGCCTCAACCGACACAAAAAAGGAAGATAACTGGCGGTTTGTCAAGGGCATCCGTCCCCCTGCACGTCCCCTACCGCGACAGGATGTCCCGAGTGTTGCGGCTGACCGTGACGCGAGCCAGCATGTGGATGATCGGGCGCGGCCGGCGCAAGACCCCCGGGTGGGAATGCGGGCGCGACCCGGACTCGGGAGAGTATCTGCACGGGAGGAGTGCGCGATGCGCGTAGAGCAGAGAGTCGGTCGGGCCACCCCAGGGTGTCTGGCGGCCGCGACCGCGCTCCTGGCGGCCCTGAACGGTCCGGCATCGGCGCAGGATAGACCGCAGCCAGCGGAGAGACCGCGGGCCCGGGACAGCGGCGTCCTGGTGGGCGGGCTGCCAACCGGCTCCTACAACGCGATTACCGATGTAAGTGGAGTGCTGGTCGGCCACCACACGGTGTGGGTCGGCGATTCGATCCGGACGGGTGTGACCGCGATCCTGCCGCACGGCGGCAACCTGTTCCAGGAGAAGGTGGCGGGGGCGATAGCGGTCGGGAACGGGTTCGGGAAGCTGGTCGGCCTCAGCCAGGTGAACGAGCTGGGCCAGATCGAGACGCCGATCCTGCTGACCGGAACGCTGAGTGTGTTTCGGGCGGCCGACGCCCTGGTCGACACCATGCTCGCGATTCCCGAGAACCGCAGAGTGACCTCGATCAATCCGGTCGTCGGCGAGACGAATGACGGCTATCTGAGCGATGTGCGGGCGCGCCCCGTCGCGCCGGAGCACGTGCGAGCGGCGCTCCGGCAGACGCACGGCGGCGCGGTGGAGGAGGGGAGCGTCGGGGCCGGCACCGGTACGCGGACGCACGGCTGGAAGGGTGGCATCGGGACGGCATCCCGGGTCCTGGCCGAATCGCTGGGCGGCTACACCGTAGGTGTCCTGGTACAATCCAACTTCCTTGGCACCGACCGGGGCCGTCTGCGGATCGAGGGCGTTCCCGTCGGCGCGGAGCTGGTGCGGATGGAGGCGGAGCGGGGTTGGAGGCCTGTGCCGGACCGTGGCACCGAGCCGTCGGGTTCCATCATGATCGTGCTGGCAACGGACGCGCCGCTTTCCCACCGGGAGCTCCAGCGGTTGGCCCGGCGGGCATTCCTGGGCGTCGCCAGGACGGGGCACTACATGTACAACGGTAGCGGCGACTACGCGATCGCGTTCTCGACATCTTCCCGACCTCCCGAGTCCGGCGGCGGTCTACTCTCCCGATTGTTTCTGGCTGCTGTGGAGGCAACCGAGGAGGCCGTGATAAATTCTCTGTTCAAGGCCACTCCCGTCACCGGGTTCGGGGGGCGCCGGGTGGAGGCGTTGCCGATTGACGCCACCCTGGAGATTCTCGCACGGTATGGAGTCGTGTCGGAAGGAGATCAATGAAGATCGTTGTCGTTGGTGCGGGCGCGGTGGGCTTCCACCTGGCGGAGCGGCTGTCCGAAGAAGGTCAGGACGTCGTGGTGGTGGAGCATGATCCACAGCGTGCCGAGAAGATTGGCGATCAGCTGGATGTCCTGGCCATAGCGGGCAACGGTGCGTCGGTCCCGGTGCTGGAGGAGGCCGGGACAAAGGACGCGGCGCTCTTCCTGGCGGTTACGAACCGGGACGAGGTCAACATCATCGCGTGTCTGGCCGCGAGCATGATGGGAGCCGCGAACACGGTCGCGCGGCTCAGTGACCCGGAGTTCTACGCGGAAGGCAGCGTGCTGTCGCGGGAGCGGCTCGGGATCGAGCTGATGATCAATCCCGAGCGGGAAGCGGCCTGGGAGACGTACCAGCTGCTGGGCAGTGAAGCGGCTACGGAGCTGGTACGCTTCGCCGAGGGACGCGTGCAGCTCATCGGCCTGCGCGTTCTTCCCGAGGCGCCCGTTGTCGGCCAGAACCTGGCCGAGCTGGACAGGGAGCTCAGCGACCTTCACTTCACGACCGTTGCGATCTCCCGTGATGGCGAGACCGAGATCCCCACCGGGGCCAGCCGATTCGAGGCGGGAGACCACGCCTTCCTCATCAGCCCATCCAGCGAGGTCCACAAGATTCCGCCCCTGGCGGGCTACGAACCCTACCGGCTGCGGCGCGTGATGGTTGCGGGTGGAAGCCGCGAGTCCGTCTATCTGGCGGAGTATCTGGCGCGGAACGGTGTGGCGTGCACCATCATCGATAAGGATCGAGCCCGCTGCCGGGAGCTGTCGGAGCAGCTTCCGGACGCCCTGGTTCTGCACGGCGACGCCACGGATCTGGAGCTCCTCGAGATGGAGGGAGTCTCGGACGTGGACGGTTTCGTGGCCTTCACGGATCGTGATTCCACCAACATGCTGTCCAGCCTGCTGGCAAAAGCGTGCGGCGCGCGGAAGGTCATCAGCCTTCTGCACAACTTCCAATACATCCCGCTCGTCACCCGGGTAGGGATCGACGCCGCCGTATCTCCCAGGCTGTCGGCCGTGAACACGATTCTGAGATACCTCCATCACGGAAACGTGGCGCGCGTGGTCACGCTGAAGGGAATCGATGCGGAGGCGGTGGAAGTTCGGATCGGACCAACGGCCAGCGTGCTCGGCAAGCCGCTGCGCAAGATAGACTTTCCGGAAGGCGGCCTGGTCGGTTCCATCATACGTGACGGCGAAGTCATCAACCCGCGCGGCGACGACGCCGTCCAGGAGGACGACCGGGTCATCCTGTTCGCTCTCCCCCACATCATGCCGAAACTGGAACGCATGTTCGCGTGATTGTGACGCCTGTCCTCCACGTGACCGTGATAGGGAGTTCCACGTGAGATTCCGCCACCTGATTCACGTCGTCGGGATCATCCTGATAGCGCTGGCCGCAGGCCTCCTGCTTACCACGGCCGTGGCGTGGCTCTACGGCGGTCCGGATGTGTGGGCGTTCGCCGGTTCCACGGTCGGCACCGCTGTGGTCGGCCTGGTAGCTTTCAAGACGACAGGTCTTGAGCGGGACCTCACGGTTCGGGAAGGCTACGCCGTGGTGTCCATGGCCTGGGTAGCCGTTGGGGTGGCTGGCGCGGTCCCCTACCTGTTGGCCGGGGTGATTTCGTCTCCGGTAGCCGCCTTCTTCGAATCGGTCTCCGGCTTCACGACCACCGGGGCGACCGTGTTCTCGGAGATCGAGACCCTGCCCAGGGGAGTCTTGTTGTGGCGGGCACTGACCCAGTGGTTTGGCGGAATGGGGATCATCGTGCTGGGGATCGCCATCCTGCCGTTCCTGGGCGTGGGTGGCATGCAGCTGTTCCGCGCCGAGGTGCCGGGCCCCAAGCCCGAACGACTGGCGCCCCGGATCAGACAGACGGCCACCCTCCTGTGGTACGTTTACGGTGGTCTCACGGCCGTGCAGGCCATCCTCTATCTGGTGGGTGGTCTCTCGCTGTTCGAAGCAGTCACGCACGCCTTCACCACCCTGTCGACGGGAGGGTTCTCGCCCAGGAACGCGTCCATCGCCGCGTACGACTCACCGTTCGTTCACTACGTAACCATCCTGTTCATGTATTTGGCCGGAGTGAACTTCACGCTCCACTTCCAGGCCCTGAACCGGCGCCCGGGCTACTGGAAGGACTCCGAGTGGAAGTTCTTCACGTTCGTGGTGCTGATGGCCACGTTGATCATGGTGGCCTTGAACCTGGCCCGTTCGGACTACGCCGGCCTCGGTTTCGAGCCCGCTCTCCGGGACTCCCTGTTTCAGGTGGTCTCGATCTCCACGACGACGGGGTTCGTATCGGCCGACTACGAGCAATGGGCGGTTGGGGCCCAGTTTCTTCTCCTGATGCTCATGTTCATGGGAGGAATGGCGGGATCGACGGCAGGCGGAATGAAGGCCATGCGGATCTATGTGCTGTTCCGCCAGGGCCTGGCCGAGCTCAAGCGGAGCCTCCACCCGCAGGCGGTACTGCCCACCTGGCTCGGAAAAAAGGTGGTCCGTGACGCCACGCTACTGCGGATCATGGCGTTTGCGCTCTTCTTCATCGGCCTGTTTGTGGGAGGCGCCTTCGTGATGACCCTGCTGGGCCACGATCTGGTGACCGCGGTCGGGGCCAGCGCCGCCAGCATCGGAAACATCGGTCCGGGCCTGGGGGATGTCGGAGCCGTGGACAACTTTGGCTGGATGGGACCGGTCTCGCACCTGGTGCTGATCTTTCTCATGCTGGCCGGGCGGCTGGAGATTTTCACGGTCCTGGTGCTGTTCCATCCGGACCTGTGGCGGCGCTACGGACGGAAGAGCCGCGCCCGCGGGGACGCAGCGCGCCAGGTGCGGCAGGCGGAGTTCAAGGACAAGAGAATTCGACTCACACCACCCGGGAGAGAAACGTGACCCCAACCCCGACGATCGTTCCGGCCAGCGAGCAGCCGGAGCTGCCGGTAGATCGCTTTCTCCTCACGGAGGAGCCTGGCGAGGAATCCGTGCCCATGGACGTGCTGTTTGTGGGCGGCGGCCCGGCGGGACTTGCCGGCGCCATCCAGCTTGCCCGGCTGATCCGGGATGCCAACCTGGACGGATCAGGACCCGGCGAGGTGGAGATCGGTGTTCTGGAGAAGTCGGCGGGACTGGGCGAACACTGCCTGTCCGGGGCCGTGGTGAATCCGGGGCCATTCCGCGCCCTGTTCCCGGACATCGACGAAGACGAGCTGCCGTTCCGGACCGCGGTGAAACGGGACGGCGTGTATCTGCTGACGGAGACCGGAGCGCGACGGTTCCCGGCGCCCGGATCAATGCGCAACCATGGGCACTACGTGGCTTCGATCTGCGAGATCGTTCGCTGGTTGGGCGACAAGGCGGAGGAGCTGGGTGTCAACCTGTTCACGGGTTTCCCGGTGGATTCGTTGCTCACGCAGCAGGGGCGCGTGGTGGGAGTCCGAACGACTCCGGCGGGGCTGGACCGGGATGGGAATCCCGGCAGTGGCTACATGCCACCGACGGATCTCTCGGCGCGCGTAACCGTGCTGGCCGAGGGCACCCGGGGTCCGCTCACGCAGGCGTGGCTGGAGAGCGAAGGCGTGGGCGCGGCGAACCCGCAGATCTACGCGCTCGGAGTGAAGGAGCTGTGGCAGGTCGAGCGCGAGCCGGACTCGGTGATCCACACGATGGGGTGGCCGCTGCCCCGCGACGCGTTCGGCGGCGGCTGGCTGTATCCGATGGGCGAAAACCTGGTGTCCCTGGGGTTGGTGGTCGGTCTGGATTACCGGCAGACCGACCTGGACGTCCACGTGTTGCTGCAGCGGCTCAAGGGCCACCCGTTGATCGCCCCGTACCTGGAGGGGGGCGAACTGGTGGAATGGGGTGCGAAGACCATTCCCGAGGGCGGGTTCCATTCGCTGCCGGACCGCCTGTCGGGCGACGGCGTTCTGATCATCGGAGATGCTGCGGGTTTCGTGGATGTAGCATCGCTAAAAGGCATTCACTACGCCGTGCAATCGGGGATCCTGGCGGCGCATGCCATTTTCGACGCCCTCCAGCAGGACGACACCACGGGCGCCCGGTTGCGCGCCTACGATGAGTCGGTACACGACAGCTTCATCCGAGACGACCTGTACCGGACGCGCAACATGCGGCTCGCGTTCAAGAGTGGCTTCTACAGGGGCGGGTTCAAGGCCATGCTGATGCAGTTGACCGGCGGCGCCGTCCCTGGCCGTCGGATCCACGTGGAGCCCGATGCGGCGGAACCGCGCGGGCAAGCTTCAACCCGGACGGCCAGCGAACGTTGAGCAAGCTGGACGCGGTCTTCTCATCCGGAAACGCGACGCGGGATGACATCCCCTCACACCTGATCGTGGGCGAGAACGTGTCCGGGGGCATGGCGCAGTTCTACGACCACATGTGTCCGGCGGGTGTCTATGAGGCGGGGGAGGAGGGCCTCGTGGTCAATGCCCCGAACTGCGTGGACTGCAAGGCTACGGACGTGCTTGGACCGCGCTGGACTCCCCGCGAGGGGGGAAGCGGTCCCGCATACAAGCGAATGTAGAACAACCTGGAGGCACCACCATGAGCTTGCACGGCGGCGGCTTACCGGGCTCGGCGGCGGCATGGGGGCTGCTGGCTCTGATCGCCTCGATCGGGGCGGCGGGGGAGAGCTCAGCCCGT
>JBDHIQ010000083.1:0-16811 GCA_039587395.1 Gemmatimonadota bacterium | reverse complement strand
TGCCGGACCAGGTGAAGGACCACGGCCGGGTCCAGCGAGCCCGAACGGGTCGTGCACATGAAGCCCTCGAGCGGCGTGAAGCCCGTGGTGGTCTCGATCGAACGCCCGTCCTCGATGGCGCAGGCGGAACAGCCCCCACCGAGCTGCAGAGTGAGGGCGGTCACGCTCTTCAGCGGTTGGCGCTCCAGCTCGGCCAGCGCCCGGGCCAGCGACTCGTGGGCGATACCATGGAATCCGTACCTGTAGATGCCGTAGGAGTCGGTCAGTTCTCTGGGCAGGGCGTACGTGAGAGACTCCAGTGGCCGGCCGGCATGGAACGAGGTGTCGAATACGGCCACCATGGGACGCCTGGGGTACATCTCCCGGGCGATGCGGATACCCTCCAGCGCGCTCGTATTCAACAGCGGCGCCAGAGGCGCCACCTTCTCGATCACACCTTCCAGCTCCCGGTCGATCAGAGTCGGGGCCATGTACCGGGAACCTCCGTGGACCACCCGATGCCCGATGGCGTCCACGCCGTTGGTATCCGGTTCGAGCCGTTCCAGGGCGCTGCGGATAACGTGGCCGCGTTCGCTCTCCCCTTCAAACGACAGGGTGTGCCGCGACTCCACGTGCACGTCGCGCGGCCGCACTTCGACCAGCGCGGACTTGACGGTAGCAGTGCCGGTGTTGAGGACGGCGATTCGCATGCGGCCTACTTGGACGCTTGGCCCGGCGGATCGTGCCGGGCCTCCGCATCCGCAATGGACTGTACGGTTTCCAGTACGCTGTCCGGATTCAGCGATATCGAGTCCACGCCGGCCTCGACCAGGAACTCCGCGAATTCCGGATGGTCGCTGGGTGCCTGGCCACAGATTCCGACCGTGCGCCCCGCGGCATGCGCCGCGCGGATCAGCTCCAAGATCAATCGCTTTACCGTCGGGTTGCGCTCATCGAATACGCTGGCCAGCCGCGCGTTGTCCCGATCCACGCCAAGCGCCAGCTGCGTGAGGTCGTTGGAGCCGATGGAAAACCCGTCGAATCTCTCCGCGAACTCGTCCGCCTGGATCACGTTGGACGGGATCTCCGCCATCACGTAGATGAGGAGCCCGTTCCTGCCCCGCTCGAGACCGTGCTCCGCCATCACTTCCAGGACGCGATCGGCTTCCTCCGGAGTCCGACAGAACGGGATCATCGCGATCACGTTTCGAAGCCCCAGCTCATCGCGCACCCGACGCAGAGCTTCGCACTCCAGGGCAAAGGCGTCCCGGTAGTCGTCACTGTAGTATCGGGATGCGCCTCTCCACCCGAGCATGGGATTCTCCTCGTGCGGCTCGAACTGACGTCCGCCCACCAGGTCTGCGTACTCGTTGGTCTTGAAGTCGCTCATCCGCACCACGACCGGGTGGGGGTGCTGGGAGGCGGCAATCGTGGCGATTCCCCACGACAGCTGATCTACGAAATAGCGCGGCTTGTCTTCATAAGCGCGGGTGAGGCGCTCGATTTCGGCGCGGGCGTGCTCGTCCTCGAGCTCGTCGAAGCGCAGCAGAGCCAGGGGGTGAGCCTGGATGACGTTCGTGATGATGTACTCCATACGCGCCAGACCGATGCCCTTGCATGGCAGCTGCCACCAGCGCATGGCCGCGCCCGGGCTCGCGATGTTCAGCATCGGCCGGGTCCGGGTGTCGGGTGGAGTCGGGATCTCCAGATCCGTGACCTCGAAGTCGAGAGAGCCCGCGTATACGTGTCCGATCTCGCCTTCTGCACATGACAGCGTGACCTCCCTGCCGTCCTCGAGGAGTTGCGTTGCGTCGCCCGTCCCGACCAGCGCCGATATGCCAAACTCGCGACTCACGATAGCCGCATGAGACGTCCGCCCTCCCAGGTCGGTCACGATTCCAGCGGACCGTTTCATGATCGGCCCCCAGTCGGGATCCGTCGCCCGGGTCACGAGCAGCGAGCCGTCCTTGAATCGATCCATCTGGGCCGCACTCTCCAGCTTGCACACCGGCGCCGTGACGATGGCCTGACCGATCGCCAGCCCGGAGACCAGGCGCTCACCGGTCTCCTTCAGCTCGTAGGATCGCACACGTCCGGCCTCGGCCCGGGACTGCACGGTCTCCGGACGCGCCTGAACGATGTGGAGCTCTCCCGTGAGGCCGTCCTTCGCCCACTCGATGTCCATCGGGCGGCCGTAGTGCTCTTCGATGAGCACGGCCCACCGTGCGAGCCCGAGAATCTCCTCATCGTCGAGCACCCACGCGGCCCGCTCCTCCGACGTGGTATCGACGTTGCGAACCGACCCGCCGTCCTCCGCCTGAACCATCTTTACTTCCTTGGCTCCCAGGGTCTTGCCGATGATCGGGCAGACGTCCTCATCTCCAAGCAACGGCTTGAACACCGTGTACTGGTCCGGGGTCACCCGCCCCTGTGCGATGTTCTCGCCCAGCCCCCACGCCGCATTGATGAACACGACGTCCGGAAAACCCGTCTCGGTGTCGAGAGTGAACATGACGCCCGAGCTGGCCAGGTCGGAGCGGACCATCTTCTGCACGCCCACGGACAGGGCGACGTCCAGGTGATCGAATCCGTGTTCCTCGCGGTAGCTGATGGCGCGATCGGTGAACAACGATGCGTAGCACTGCCGGCATGCCAGGAGAACGTCAGTCTCTCCCGTGACATTCAGAAACGTCTCCTGCTGGCCGGCAAAGCTGGCCTCCGGCAGATCTTCGGCCGTGGCGCTGCTCCGGACGGCCACGTCCGCCTGTCCTCCGTCGTGCTGCTCGGACAGCGCACGGTACGCTTGCACGACGGACTCGGTAACCGCGGCCGGGAGAGGCGTCGCGAGCATGAGGCCCCGGATTGCCTCTCCCGTTTCTGCCAGCGTCTGCTCGCCGGCGTCCCAGTCCGCCAGGTGCCTTCGGATCTCGTCCCGGAGTCCACCCGACTCCAGGAACTCCCAGTACGCTTCGGATGTGGTGGCGAATCCGCCGGGGACCCGGATCCCCCGCCGGCTCAGATTGGCCTGCATCTCGCCCAGGGACGCGTTCTTTCCTCCGGCGATCCCCACATCCGCAGCTGAGAGGCTGGCGAGCGTGCGGACGTAGACGTTCTCGACCATCCCGCCTCCTCGAAAAGGTTCGGACCGAGAGTACGTCGCTTGCACGTCACGGTCCGGTGGGAGAAATCCGGCGGACATCCCGGTTTGCCGCACGATACGGGTCGATCGGGCGCCGGTTCCGGACCGGCGAGACGCTCCGGCGTGAGACATTCTGTCGTCGTGAAGCGCGTCGCGGGGGGACATTCTGGACCGGGCGGCGTGAGCCGTCACCCGGCCTGCATGCACGGGTCTGGACATGTACGCCGAGATTCATCACCTTGATGTCCGAAATAGGGATTGTGCCGTTATCCGAGGTGCGTGGGTCACGGGCAGAAAGGAGTGTTCGCGCAAGTGATCAGGTTGCCGAAGTGGGCAATAGCTCTGCCGATCATGGCCGGTATCGGCTGCAGCGGCGGTAGCGATGGAGCCGGGTCGGAAGCAGGGAGCTCGGCAGGGGACGGAAGTGCCGCTCCAGCGGAGCAGCCGGCCGTGCCGGTTCCGGTACAGGAGCCGCAGGGCGAACCGGATGCCGCGCTGGCGGAGCAGGGTGAGCAGGTCTTCACGACGCGCGGCTGCATCGCGTGCCATTTCGTGAATCGAGAGCAGCGGCTGGTCGGACCGGACCTGGGTGGCGTGACAGGGCGCCGCGAGTTCGGGTGGTTCTACCACATGGTCACGAACCCGGATTCCATGGTTCGGAACGACCCGGCGGCCCAGGACCTGTTCGGAGAGTACATGACGCCGATGACCGACATGAACGTCCAGGACGACGAGGTCGTGGCGTTGTGGGAGTATCTGCGGCGAGAGACGGCTTCGGGAGGAAACTGAGCCGTTTCGAGCGTCTTGTGCCGAGGGCCGCGCTGGGATCGCGGTTCTGGCCGGACACCGCAGCAGCAGGCAGGATTCTGGATCAGGGACTGTGGGGCAGGGTCTGTGGGACAGGGATAGCGGGCAGAAGCTCGCGTAGAAACTGGGTAGCGACCAGTGACCAGGGAGGCACACGAATGAACGGAAGAGGCAAGATTTGGGCGGGGTCCGTCTCCGTCGCCGCCGTGTTCGCGCTGTCGCTCGCCGTGGCCTGCGCCGAAGGCGGCGCGGGAGGCGATGCGGGTGTGGGAGACATCGCAGCGGCGCGCGGCCTGAGCCAGGCGGACGTGCTGGCAGCTGTCCAGACGTACGTACCGACCGGAAAGATCGATGACTACGTCATGTTCTCGTCAGGCGGGCACGGCGGACAGGTGCTCGTGATCGGCGTTCCGTCGATGCGGCTCCTCAAAGTGATCGGCGTCTTCACGCCGGAGCCCTGGCAGGGCTACGGGTACGGCGCGGAAGAGCACCGCGAGCTCTTCGCGAGCGCTCGCATGGCAGACCACGACATTACGTGGGGCGACACGCACCACCCGGCTCTGTCGGAGACGGACGGAGACTACGATGGGCAGTACCTGTTCATCAACGACAAGGCCAATCCGCGGCTGGCGGTGATCGATCTCCGGGATTTCGAGACGAAGCAGATCGTCACCAATCCGCTCTTCGTGTCCAATCATGGTGGGGCGTTCGTTACCCCGAACACGGAGTACGTGATCGAGCCGACGCAGTACGCCGGACTGCTGGACGGTAGCTATGCGCCGCTGTCCGAGTACCAGGAGAAGTACCGGGGCGCCGTCACGTTCTGGAAGTTCGACCGCGACGCCGGTAGGCTGGACGGCGAACAGTCGTTTACGATCGAGCTGCCCCCGTACTGGCAGGACCTTTCCGACGCCGGCAAAGGGCCCTCGTTCGGCTGGGCGTTCATCAACAGCTTCAACAGCGAGATGGCGACCGGGGGCATTGAGCAGGGGAATCCGCCGTTCGAGGTAGGTGCCTCGCAGAACGACATGGACTACCTGGCCATCATCAACTGGGAAGCGGCCGCCCAGGTCGCCGCGGATCCGGCCAACACGGAAGACATCAACGGCCGCAAGGTCATTCCGATCGAGACGGCCGTAGCCAACGGGCTCTTGTACTTCACGCCGGAGCCCAAGAGCCCGCACGGTGTGGATGTAACACCGGACGGTTCGCTGATCGTCATCTCCGGGAAACTGGACCCGCACGCCACGATCTACTCGTGGGAGAAGATCCAGCAGGCCATCGCCAACGAGACGTTCTCGGGGACGGATCCGTATGGCGTGCCGATCCTCGATTTCGACGCCGTGCTGCACGGCCAGGTCGAGCTCGGTCTCGGACCGCTGCACACCCAGTACGCGGAAGGTGGCGACATAGCCTACACGAGCCTGTTTCTCGAGTCTGCGGTGGCGAAGTGGAGCATCAGCCAGATGCAGGTGCTGGAGAAGATCCAGGTCCACTACAACGTAGGGCATCTCGCGGCGCCCGAGGGCGACACGAAGTCACCGGACGGACAGTACGTGGTTGCGCTCAACAAGTGGGCCATCGATCGCTTCCAGCCGGTGGGTCCGCTGCACCCGCAGAACTTTCAGCTGATCGGTACCACGGGCGACCAGATGCAGTTGCTGTACGATATGCCGATCGGCATTGGCGAGCCGCACTACGCTCAGATCATCAAAGCGGACAAACTCGATCCGTGGATCATCTACCCGGAGATCGGCTTCAACCCGATGACCATGAGCGCGGCAGAAAACCCGGCCGTCACGGGCGAAGAGCGGATCGAGCGCCAGGGCAATGAGGTGCACGTCTACATGACGGCCATCCGCAGCCACTTCACGCCGGAGCACATTACGGTGAACCAGGGCGACGAGGTGGTGATTCACATCACGAATCCGGAGCAGGCGCAGGACGCCACGCACGGGTTCGCGATCGACAAGTACAACATCAACGTCAGCCTCGAGCCGGGCGAGTCGCAGGAGATTCGGTTCACCGCGGACCAGTCCGGCGTGTTCCCGTTCTACTGCACGGAGTTCTGCTCGGCCCTCCATCTGGAGATGGTCGGGTATCTCCTGGTTCAGCCGTAGCGAGGGCTGACAGCAAGGGGGCTTGTACGCGGACCCCGGGGCCACCATGGTCCCGGGGTCCCGTGCCGATAGATCGAACCCGGACTACTAACAATGACGGACAAGCTGACGTCGTTCTTCCAGGGCAACCTGTCCAAGCCGAGCCGCATCCTGATGGTGGTGGTCGCGCTCGCCATGATTCCGGCGATCTTCCTCCCCGTATGGAAAATCACGCTGAACGCCCCGCAGTATCCCGGCGGGCTGACGGTGGATATCTACGCGCACACGGTGGGCGGAGATCTCCAGGAGGTGAACGGGCTCAACCACTACATCGGGATGAAGGAGATTCATCCGGATGAGTTTCCGGAGTTCATGTTCATCCCGTTCTTCATCCTCCGCTTCCTGGCTTTCGCCGGCCTGGCGGCGCTGGTCGGGCGCATGGACCTGGCGGCCATCGGGTACCTGGATTTCGCCTTGTTCGGAACCGTCATGCTGTATGACTTCCAGACATGGCTGACCGACTTCGGCCAGAACCTGGATTCCACGGCGGCCATCACCCTGGAGCCGTTCACACCGAAGTTCCTTGGCACGACCATGGTCGGTCAGTTCGGCGTGTCGTCGTATCCGGCGGCGGCGACCATCCTCATGATGTTGGCCGGTCTGGCCGGGCCCGTGATCGTTCTGTACGAATGGCGCCGACGACGAAGCGCGGCGCCTGCCTAGCCTTCGGGTCGCGAGCCGGAACGTGGATAGGAGTGGCGCTCGGACTCTGGGCGCTGCTTCACCATCCCGGCGCGGCAGCAGGCCAGACGCTGCGTGTGGGGCCCGCCGGGGAGTACCGGGAGATCGGGTCCGCCGTGGCCCGCGCTGGCGCCGGTGACACGATCCGGGTGGAAGCCGGCACATACCACGAACGACTGACCATCCATCAGCCGGTCGTGCTGATCGGGGAGGGCTGGCCGATCATTGATGGCCAGGGCGGTGGACATGTCGTGGAGGCGACGGCGCCGCTCGAGCTGCAGGGCTTCGTGATCCGCGCTTCGGGGACGGGTGTGGATGAAGAGCACGCGGGCGTAATGGTGCGCGGCGCTCCCGCCAGGATCCTGAACAACCGCATCGAGGACGTGCTCTACGGCATCTACCTGAAAGATGCCGGCGGATCGTACGTGCGGGACAATCGCATCGAAGGCAAGCCTCTTCCGTATCCCCGCCGCGGCGACGGAATCCGCCTCTGGTATAGTTCCGGATCAGAAATTACGGGCAATCACGTGACCGTGACGCGCGACGTGGTGGTCTACTTCTCCGACAGTCTGCTCGTCTCCGACAACGTCGTCACGGCGGGCCGCTACGGCTTGCACTACATGTACAGCGACCACAATCGCTTCGAACGCAACCTGTTCGTTGGCAACCAGGTGGGTGCGTTCCTCATGTACTCCCGGGACATCCAGCTGCGGGACAACGTGTTCGCGGAGGCGGAAGGCGACCTGGGCATGGGTCTGGGTCTCAAGGATGCCGACGAAATCCGGGCCGTGAACAACCTGTTCGTCCAGAACGTGCTCGGCATCTACCTGGACAACTCACCCAGCGGAACGGAAGTGACCAACTCTTTCACGGGGAATCTCATCCTGTTCAACCAGACCGGTGTAAGGCTCCTTCCGTCGGTCCGGGGGAACGAATTCGTAGACAACAGTTTCATGGGCAACGTCCGGCCGGTCGGCGTCTCGGGAGGCTCAGCGCCCGGGCAGGTCTTTCAGAACGCCTGGGATGGAAACTACTGGACCGAGTACGCCGGGTTTGATCGGGACCGGGACGGGGTGGGGGATACGCCCTTCGTGCACGCTCGGCTGGCCGATGATCTGATGAGCCGCTACCCGGACTTCCAGCTGTTCTCGCTCAGCCCGGCTCTTCGTCTCGTTGACGCCCTCAGCCACTTCTTTCCACTGCTCCGGCCGGAACCCGTGGTGGTGGATTCCACGCCATTGCTGAACAGCCACGCACCCGAGCGTTGGCGCGCCGCACGAGCCGAATCTACCGTCAGGGCTGCAGACGGAGGACCACGGGCCAGCGCCGGCCTGATGTGGCTGGGTCTGCTTGTTCTATCCATGACCGCTCTGTGGAAAGGGACCAGACTGTGAGTCCGGGCGAATGATCAACGCCAACCGGCTTTCCAAGAGCTATGGAGATCACGTCGTGCTCCGCGAACTGGGTCTTCAGGTTGACCGGGGAGAGCGGGTGGCTATTCTCGGCCTGAACGGGGCGGGAAAGACCACGCTCTTCCGTTGTCTGCTGGGTCTCACCGGGTTTGAAGGGGATCTCCAGGTCGGCGGGCATCTGGCCGGGCCGCACGGCCGCGAGGCGCGACGGCTCATTGGCTACGTGCCCCAGCAGCCGCCCCGCTTCGATCTCACGCTGGATGGTTTCATCGAACTGTTCTCCGCCCTGCGCGGTGGCTCGGCTCCCGACGTTCGCAAGCGGCTCGACGGGCTGGGCCTGTCGGTGCGGGAGCACGGGAGGAAGTCGCTGCGCGATCTGTCCGGCGGCATGCTGCAGAAGGCCGTGCTGGGCATTGCACTCGGGGCCGAAGCTCCCGTTCTGTTGCTCGACGAGCCGACGGCAAACCTGGATGCTGGATCGCGGCGAGAGTTTCTGGCGGCGCTGGGACGGATCGATCCTGCCACCACATTGCTCTTCGCGTCACACCGCCTGAGCGATGTCGAGGCGCTGGCCGACCGATTGCTCGTGCTCAGTGAGGGCAGATTCGTGTACGACGGCCGGCCTGGGCAACTGTGGAGGCTGGCCGGTGGAATAGAGCTGCGGCTGATGGTGCCGTCGGATCACGTCGAGGCGCTGGCCCGGATGCTGGAGTCGCGGTCAGGTGTACGCTTCGTGCGTGCAAACGGGACCGGCGTACTGGTGCGAGTGGAGGACGGCCGAGAGCTGGATCTTCTGCTGGCGGTCCGGGAAGCCGGGATCCCGCTTCTTGACTTCCGGACCCACCCGCCCGCGCTCGAGGAGGTGATGGCGCACCTCTCGGAGGCCGAATGATCGGGCGCATGCTGTTGCGCTGGGAGCTCCAGCAGTCGCTCCGCAGCTACTGGTTCCTGGCCAACGCAGGCGTGTTCGTCGTGGGCGGGCTGCTGGATGGTGTTTGGCCAGACGGACGTGTCCGTGCTCGGCTACCGCGGCTTCGCGCGGGCTCTCGCGGCCCTCGTGCAGCTGGCTCTGTTCTTCGTCCCGCTGATGGCCCTGTTCCCCTCCACTGCGGCCATCGCCGGGGACCGGGAGCTGGGCACGCTGGATTACCTGCTGGCCCAGCCAGTCACCCGTGGTGAGGTGTACTCCGGAAAGTGGGCCGGGGTTACGGCCGCCATGGTGCTGTCTCTGAGCCTGGCGTTTGCCGTTACCGGCTCCATCGCCGCGGCTAAAGGCGTCCCCACCGGCCTGGTGGCGGCGCTGCTCGGGTTGACCGTGCTCCTGTCCATGACTTTCGTATCCGCGGGTATGTGGATTTCCGCTGCGGCCACCTCCCGCACCCGTGGCCCTGGGTAGCCTGGGCCTGATGAGCGCGTTCGTCCGCTGGGGACTCCCCGCCGGTTGGCTCCAGGCCTGGGCGCTCCTCAACCCGGTGGAGGCGTACCGGCTTGCGGCTGTGGCAATCCTCAGCCCGGAGCTGGAGTTGCTCGGGCCGGCGGGCGCCGCACTGCTGGAACGGTTCGGGCGCACCGGCCTGGTGATGGGAGCGACCGGCTCCATGCTGGGGTGGGCGGTGGTGGGATACGCTGCGGGGCGCTGGGTGTTCGGGAGAGCGGGCGCCTGACCCGGGCGGTTGACGACCAGCCGCCTGGCTGAAGAGAGGCGCTATCCGCCCAGACCGTGCTGGGCGACAGCCTTGACGACGTCCATGGTCGACACCACGCCGACCAGACACCCGTCACGGATTACCAGGATCCGGTGGATGCCGGCACGCAGCATGAACTGAGCTGCCTCACGCACATCCGTGTCTGCTGGCAGCATGCACAGGGAGCGGGTCATCAGCTCCCGGACCGAGTGCTCCTCAAGCACGTTCCACTCGGGTGACTCCGTCTCCGCCAGGCGAGTGCTGACGTCGGCCCCGGCATCCTCCCACAGCCCGGAAAAGTAGGTAGACGGGGCTTCGCTGCCGTCGCTCCAACTCTGCGGCTCGAGCCACTCTCCCCATTCCTCCATGTCATCACGCCGCATCGGGACCGCGCGCGAGGAGGCATCGAACTCCAGAAGGTCCATCGCGGAAACCACGCCTACCACTTCGCCCGCCGCGACGACCGGAACACCGCTGATGTGACGGTCCGCAAGCAGCTCCGCCACCTCGCGCAGAGTGGCATCGGGGCTGACGGTAACAACGTCGACCGACATGATGTCATGCAGCGTAACCATGCCCATAATCTCGCGCCCCGATTCGTCCGTCACCAGAGGCGACGTCCGGATGTATTGCCCCGTGGGCACGCTTGTCGAACTTTCACTGGGTTCGCAGTCGACAGCAGGGCAGAGGGAGGATCGACCATGCTGGAAATCCACCGCGTTCTCTATCCCACGGACTTCTCCGACTGCGCGGCGCACGCGTTGCCCTTCGCGATCCGCTTCGCCGAGGTTCATCGGGCGACACTTCACATGCTCCATGTCCTTGTGCTGCACGGGATGGAGGCGAGCGGCCCCGACGATCTGTTTCCCGGCGAAGAGGAGGCGCGTGCCGCGCTGCGGGCGGCGGGCGAAGGGCAGAACGGCGATCGCGTCGAACACGTCGTGAAACGGGGTTTTGCGGCGGCACCGGTGATTCTCGACCACGCAGCGGACGGAGAGATGGACCTGATCGTCATGTCCTCCCACGGTCGGCGTGGCGTTCGCAGGCTGCTCCTGGGGAGTATCGCGGAGGAGGTGGTCCGCCTGGCTCCCTGTCCAGTGCTTACGATCCGGCATTGCAGGGAGTCGGGTCCGGAGGAACCGGTCGACTTCCGGCGAATCGTGGTACCTGTCGATTTCTCCAGCCACACGGCACTGGCGGTGGAGTACGCTCGAGAACTGGCCGCGGTGTTCGGTGGTGAAGTCCATCTCCTGCATGTCATCGAGCTGCCGACGTATCCGGACTTCTACGTTCCCGTGTCGAGTTCCGGTCTGAACGTCGCGGAGTTGCGGGACCAGTCCAGCCGACGGCTGGACCGCCTGGCAGCCGAGTCGTTTGCTGCGGATTCCAACGTCACGTCCCAGGTTCACGTGACGGTAGGTCGCACCACGGCAGAGATCGTCGACTTCGCGACAGACATCAGTGCGGATCTCATCATCATCCCCAGCCATGGACTCTCGGGTCTGGAACGGGCACTCCTGGGCAGCGTGGCGGAGGGAGTGATGAGGCGGGCTCCCTGCTCCGTGCTCACCGCAAAGCCCTTCGGAAAGCGGCTGGTGCAGACAGGGGAGCAGACATAGCGGCTGCTCCCCTGCAAGACCGAGCGTCGCATCGCAAGGGCCGTCGAGGGCGGCCCATCGCACCTCTGTCACCCCGGGACCTTACGACCCAAGTTTGACAAGTTGTCGCGGAGAGCGACAATTTCGCCCCGTTCGGCCAGGGTTCCAACGGACCCAAGCGGCCGCGGCCACACTCTGGCTGTGTTCACGGAATTGCGAGGATATGGAATCACGCACTGATTCGGAGGGCGAGCCGGGCCCGCGGGCCGCCGCCGACGACACGTACCGGGCAATCTTCGATGCGTTGCCCGAGGGCTGCATTCTCGTCGGCGATGACGGCATCATCCTGGACCTCAACGCTGAAGCGGAAAGGGTGTTCGGATACACCCGCCAGGAGATCATCGGCCAGGATATCGACATCCTGGTGCCACGCCGATTTCGAGATCGGCATCGCTCGGAGCGCTCCGAATACTCGCGACACCCGAGTGTCCGGCCCATGGGGATCGGGATGGAGCTACGCGCCCGTCACAAGGACGGTTCGGAGCTGCCCGTCGAGATTGGACTGAGCCCGGTCCACACGCCCACCGGACACTTTGTGATTGCCGCCATCCACGATGTGACGGATCGCATCCGGCTCAGAGCCTTCGGATCGGGGCTGTTGCGCGGCGCGGAGGAGGAGCGGCGGCGGCTGGCCCGGGAGCTGCACGACGACACGGCGCAAAGCCTCTCGGCGCTGCTGCTCCGTCTCCAGATGGCCCGGCGAACGGAGGACGAGGAGCGGCGGGCCTCGATGCTGGCCGAAATGCACGCGGAGATCCTGCGAGCTTCGGAAAGCGTCCGGCACATCCTGAGGGGCCTCCGCCCGCCGGCGCTCGAGGAGGCCGGTGTGGTGGCGGCCATCCGCGCGCACATCAGGAGCACACTGGCGGAGACCGGCCTGAGTGTAGAACTGGATGCCGCCCCGGTTGAGGACAAGCTGTCTGCGGACGTGAAACTGGCCCTTTACCGGATCGTCCAGGAGGCCATCTCCAACGTTGTGCGCCACGCCGCGGCATCGCGGATTCAGATCAGCGTCGCGACCGGAGATGGTAAGCTGCAGGCAACCGTGACCGACGACGGGTGCGGATTCGATCTCGGCAGAGCCGTCTCCTCGGGAGGGCGGGGACTGGGTGTGCTGGGGATGCAGGAGCGCGCCATCATCCTCGGTGGCCGCGTGGAGATCGGCAGCGCGCCCGACACCGGCACCCGTGTGTCGATCGAGCTTCCTCTAGATCACGACGCGGGTGGCATCTGATCCTGTTTGTCCCGGCACAGGTTCTCTCCGAACGGCTTCACCGTCATCACCGGGCACCTGGCGTGCTGCACTACGCCCTCTGCCACGCTGCCCATCAGCACGCGCTGAAAGCCGGTCCGGCCGTGGGTCGCGATGACGATCAGGTTCGAGTCCCCGTCCTCTGACACACCCGCGATCTCGACAGCCGCACGCCCGGCGAGCACTCTCACGGTTGTGTCCCCGGAATCCCCCTGCTCGGCCAACCACTCCCGCAGTGAGTCCTCCACCTTGCGTAGCGTGGTCCCGGTCGAGGCGGGTGGAGGCGTGACGACAGGGTAGTAGCACTCCGGGTACGCGGACTCTTCCAGGACATGCACAATTTCCAGCTTGGCATCCAGCTCCTCGGCCAACGCCCGTCCGTAGTCGACCGCCAGGGCAGAGTGCGCCGAGAAATCCACTGGCGCGATGATCCGATCGACCCGGTGCAGAGTCGGGGCAGGTTCGCGCTGCCGGACGGTAAGCACGGGGCAGGGGGCCAGTCGCACGATCTCCCGCACCACGCTTCCCAGAACCAGGCGCCCGAGGATGCCACGTCCGTGCGTTCCGCACACGATCAAGTCCGCCTGGCATTCCTCGGCGTAGTCCAACACGGCCGGAAGCACCGACACGGCCCGTCGCGTTACCCGCTCGATCCCGATCTCGTGCGCCTCGTGCTCGGCCGCCGTGTCCGCCAGGACGCTTTCCACGGTCTCGTGGAGCTCCTCGAACACGCGTTCCCGGTCGGGAAACCGGTTTGCGGGGTTGTGCGGATCGTCGCCGTGGAGAACCACCGCGTGCAGCATGTGCAGCTCGGCGTCGTGCGTCTCCGCGAACAGCAACGCGTACCGGAGGGCCTGTGCAGAGCACTCGGAGAAATCCGTGGAGAACAGGACACGTCGGATCTTGAGCATGCTCAAACATAGGCCGCCGATGAGACCGGAAGAAGGGTCTGTTTCTGGGCTGAAATGTCTCAGAAAGCGACGGTGACCCGGATCGACTCGACAAATCCGGGGTTGAGGGGTTGTCGGTCGGGTTACAATGTCCCAGATTCGAGGCTGGACTTAAGAGAGCTGTATTTCTGAAGATTCGGAGCACAAGACCGAATGAATGCTCGAAGCGTGATATTGCCTGCAGCGCCTGACTCCCTGGACGACGAGCACGCGGAAGACGGAGATGCCGTCGCCGCGGCAAGCCGGCTGTTGGTAGTCGAGGACGACACGACTCTACGCGAGCTGCTGGTCGAGTTGTTGAGCGAGCAGGGATATCGAGTCGTGGCCGTAGGGAGCGGTGAGGAGGGTCTCCGGGCGCTACAGCAGGAACTGTTCGACGTGGTCCTCCTGGACGTGAACCTTCCGGGGATGCACGGCATCAACGTTCTGGCTGCGGCGCCGGCCACGCAGACCGATGCGCAGTTCATCATCATGACAGCCTTCGCCGAGGTCGAAACGGCGGTCGAGGCGATGAAGCTCGGCGCCTTTGACTACCTGCGAAAGCCGCTGGAGCCAGAGGAGCTGATCCTCGTGGTCGAACGGGCCATCTCCCAGACCGAGCTGCGAAGGGAAGTCGCCCAGCTGAGGCGACAATCCTCGACCGGGCCGCGCGCCAAGATCATCGGGAGATCACCGGCACTCGAGAGGCTGTTCGACCTGGTCGAACGGGTCTCGCCCACCCGGTCCACGGTGCTGATCACCGGAGATACCGGTACCGGGAAAGAGCTGGTGGCGCGTGCCATTCACGACTTGTCTCCCCGCGCCCGGAAGCCGTTCGTTCCCGTGAACTGCTCCGCCCTGCCCGAGACGCTGCTGGAATCCGAGCTGTTCGGCCACCTCAAGGGCAGTTTCACGGGCGCCGTAGCCAGTCGGCGCGGCCTGTTCGAGGATGCGCACGGCGGGACGCTGTTCCTGGACGAGGTGTCGACCATCTCGCCCTCGACACAGGTCAAACTGCTCCGTGTGCTGCAGGATCGTCAGATCCAGCGGGTGGGCGGTGGGAGTCTCATCCCGGTGGACTTCCGGCTCATCGTAGCGACCAACGTGGACCTCTCGGAGCGAGTGGCGCAGGATCGGTTCCGCGAAGATCTCTTCTTCCGTCTCAACGTGTTTCCACTCCAGGTTCCCTCGCTGCACGATCGTCGAAGCGACATTCCGCTCCTGGCCAATCACTTCCGGCTGCGGTTTGCGGAGGAGAACGGCGTGGAGCCGCCGACCATCTCGGCCGAGACCATGCACCGGATGATGGAGTACGAGTGGCCGGGCAACGTCCGCGAGCTCGAGAACTTCATCGAGCGCGGCATGATCATGTACGCCGGCTCGCCGACCATCCGGTTCGATCCGCCGCAAGCGACCGAGTCGATTCCTGAGCGCCACCTGGTCGGCTCGGCCAGGGAGGAGCGCTGGAGCCTGGACCGGCTGGAACGGGAGCACATCTACTCGGTGCTAGAGTCCACGAACGGGAATCAGACCCGGGCATCGGACATCCTGGGCATCGACCGTCGCACCCTGTACAGGAAGCTGAAGCGCTACGAGACCGAAGCCTGACCGGAGGCTTTGAGCCATCACTGTTCTGGGAGTCTTCCTCTGCGCCCTGGGGACCGCGCTGGCGACCGGTCTTGGCGTCCTGCCATTCCTGCGCCGGAAACCGTTCGACGCGCGCTCGCTTGGCGTGGCAAACGCCGCTGCCGCAGGATTGATGGGGGCGGCGAGCGGGGGGCTCATCAGCGAAGGTCTCTCCTACAGCCCCTCCCGAGTCGGGATCGGGTTCCTCCTCGGGTTGGCTTTCATCGCCGTGAGCCAGGCGCTCGTGGAGCGCCGCCCCGCCCCCACGATGGGAGACCTCAAGGGTGCGGATGCCAGGCGGGCGCTGATGCTGCTGGGTGTGATGACGCTGCACTCGGCCGCCGAGGGAATAGGGGTCGGCGTGTCGTTCGGCGGAGGCCAGGCGCTGGGTCTGTTCATCACGGTGGCCATTGCCGTGCACAACATACCGGAGGGTCTGGCCATCGGATTGGTGCTGGTGCCCAAGGGAGTGTCGGTGGCGCGCGCCGCCGGGTGGAGCATCTTCTCAAGCCTCCCGCAGCCGTTGCTTGCGGTGCCGGCGTTCCTGTTCGTCACTGCATTCGCGGGATTGCTCCCGGTTGGCCTTGGATTCGCTGCCGGCGCTATGTTCTGGATGGTGTTCGCGGACCTCATCCCGGAGGCGCTGCGTACGACGACCAGGAGCGCGGTGGCGCTAACCGTGATAACTTCGGCGGCAGCCATGACGGCACTGCAGCTGCTCATCAAACCGTGAACCAGACCGGGATTGTCCGGCAGAAGACGGGGTGACGTCCCTGAGTACGCCAGGCGAAGACAAGACGGCGGAAACAGGCGAGGGCAACGGGTCCCGGGACATCCGAATCTTGCTCGTGGACGACCACGCCATGTTTCGGGCCGGCGTTCATGCCCTGATCGGCCTCGAAGAGGACCTCGAGGTGGTGGGTGAAGCGTCCACGGGCGACGAGGCGGTCGAGGAAACGCGGCGACTGCACCCGGACGTGGTCGTGATGGACATCTCGATGCCCGGTTCAGGCGGCCTGGAGGCGACCCGGCGCATCGCCGCTCTGGGCCTCGAAAGCAAGGTGCTGGTCCTCACGGTGCACGCGGAAGAGGAGTACCTGGTGCCCGTGGTGCAGGCGGGCGCGAGCGGCTACCTGACCAAGACCAGCGCCGACACCGAGTTGATCGAGGCAATCCGCTCGGTTGCCAGGGATCAGGTGTACCTTCCACCGCAGGCCACGAAGCTCCTCCTGCAGGAGTACAAGATGGCCACGGGTGAGGAGTCTCCCGGTCTCGATCAGCTGAGCTCGCGCGAGAGAGCCGTCCTCGCGCTCACTGCAGAGGGCTACAGCTCGCGGGAGATAGGCAAGAAGCTGTTCATCTCCCCGAAGACGGTGGATACGTATCGCTCCCGCATCATGTCCAAGCTCGGGCTGGACCACAGATCGGAGCTCGTGCGGTTCGCGTTGCGCGTCGGCCTGCTGAAGGAGTTCTGACCGGACCCT
>JBDHIQ010000287.1:0-2034 GCA_039587395.1 Gemmatimonadota bacterium | reverse complement strand
CGGGCGAGTACACGCTCTACTGGGAGGGAACGGACACGGACGGCGACGGCTTCTACAACGAAGACGGGCCCGGAGGTGTGGACCTCAACCGCAACTTCCAGCACGAGTACCCCTATTACACGGCCGACGCGGGACCACACATGGTCAGCGAGCCAGAGACCCGGGCGCTGATGGACTTCGTGATCGCACACCGCAACATCGAAGCGATTCTGGCATTCGGGCTCAGCGACAACCTGGTGACGCCGCCGGATTCCCGCGGCAGTCTCGCGGGCGCCGCCACGCTCGACCTCATGACGTTTGCCGATGCTTCCTTCGATGAGATCTTCACGACGGGCGTCTTCCAAAGCGCCGGTGGCTTCGGGTTCGGTGGGTTTGGTGGTGGCTTCTTCTTCGGCGGCGGCGGGGGCTCCGGCTTCCGGGGCGCGCAGCCCGGGAGGGACAACGATCCCGACTCCGGCCGGAGACCGTCCACTACGGTTCACAACGAGGACCAGGAGTACTTCAAGACGGTCTCCGAGGCCTACAAGTCGATCACGGGGATCGAGAAAGTCGGTGTGAACCGCAAGGCCGAGGGCGCGTTCTTCCAGTTCGGCTATTTCCAGTTCGGCATCCCCTCGTTCAGTACTCAGGGCTGGGCATTGCCGTCGGGTGATCCCTCCGAAGACGACGCTGAGGAGGACGCGGGAGAGGATCAGGATGCAGGTGCCGCGCAGGCAGGTGCGCGGCCTCAGGAAGCCCCAGAGGGGGCGCTCGCCCGGCGACCCGGTCGAGCCACAGGTGCGCGACCCGGCGGTGCGGGCGGACAGGCCCGGGGTGGCGCGGGCGGAGGTGGCGCAGCCGGTGCCGGAATCGATGCTGCGCTGCTCAAGGGCATGGACGACGCGGGGATAGACGCCTTTGTCGACTGGGGCACGTTCAGCCACCCGACGCTTGGTGAGGTAGAGATTGGCGGATTCCACCCGTACGCCGCGACAAACCCACCTGCCGAGGAACTGGCGGAGCTGGGTCAGAAGCACGGGGAGTTCGTGGTTCGCCTGGCCGGCATGCTGCCGAAGGTGACGATTGTCGATACCGAGGTTACAGCGCACGGTGGCGGGATCTTCACGGTGGAGGTCGAGTTGGAGAACTCGGGCTACCTCCCCACCTCGCTGCAGCACGGGATCGTCTCCCGCTCGGTGCAGCCGACCATGGTCCAGATCCAGGTGGATCCGGACGACGTGATCACGGGCGATGCCAAGACCTCCATGATCCCGAAGCTGGATGGCTCGGGGAGCCGCCAGAGCTTCCTGTGGGTGATTCGAGGCAGTCCGGGCTCCACGGTCGAGATCCGGGCGCGGTCCCAGAAGGGTGGCACCGACACCGCCACCGTCACGTTGCGGTGAGGGGGCTAACGATGAGACACGAAACTGGACACGCTACGGCTAAGGGATATTCGACGATGAACACGGTTCGCCACCTGATTACGGCCTCCTGCCTGGGTCTGGTCGCGCTGGGACTCGCGGCGACAGGACACGATCTAAGCGCCCAGCAGGACACGGGGATCGGATCGGATCCCCAGCATACGCTGGACCTCACGTGGGATCGCTGGCTGGATCACGATGAGGTTGGTGAGCGCCTGCGCCTCATGGAGCAGACCTGGCCGGAGTTCCTGGACCTGCAGTCGCTGGGTCAAAGCTACGGCGGCCGCGACATGTGGCTGATGACCATCAACAACCCGCAGACCGGCGATGAGTTGAGCAAGGCGGCGATGTTCATCGAGGCCAACGTGCATGGCAACGAGATCCAGGGCGCCGAGGTCACGCTGTACACCATCTGGTACCTGATGGAGAACTACGGCCGGCTGGATGAAGTCACCCGCCTGGTGGATGAGCGCGTGTTCTACCTCGTGCCGAGCGTGAACCCGGACGGGCGCGACTACTTCATGCACGGCGCGGGCTCCGGGTCGCGTACGGGGCACGTCCCGGTGGACAGCGACGGAGACGGCCTGTTCGACGAGGACGGTGCCGATGACCTGAATCGCAACGGGCTGATCGA
>JBDHIQ010000082.1:0-9512 GCA_039587395.1 Gemmatimonadota bacterium | reverse complement strand
GTGGCGCGCCGCTTGCTCTGTCCAGATGGGAACAGAAGGGGGCGACAAGGCTTCGACGCGTGAGTCGGAAGCCGCGGTAGCGTGCCGAGGTTCTCGGTGCCTCGTTAAACAGCCGGGTAAATTTTCAACTGCCAACGACAACTTGGCTCTGGCTGCGTAAACTAACGTAGCGACGATAATTCGGGCTGGCTGCTGGTGATCGCCGGAGGCACCAGCAGCGAGAGGGCGCAAGCCTGATGCGGCTGGCTCGAGGCAGGTCGTCTGCGGACCTGTCGAGAGCGAGAAAACTCGAGCGCAGACTACGCACGTAGAGACCGTAGTGGATGATCTCGCGGACGCGGGTTCGATTCCCGCCGCCTCCACTAGACGAGGCGCTTCCACGGAAGTGCCTCGTTTTTCTATTGGCCGGACAGGCGGGCGGAGCCGGACCACGGACGAGAAGCGGAGAGAACTGGACGGTTCGCAGAGAGGGTTGGGAAATGCTGGACGATGTGCGACAGAAGCTCGAATCGGAAGCGGACGACCTCGTTCACGAGCTGAACGTGATACTGCCGCGCGAGATCGAGACGGCGGTAGCGCAGGGAGATTTGCGCGAGAACTCGGAATACTCGGCGGCCCTGGAACGGCAGCAGTTCGTACAGGCCCGTCTGGACTATCTGGCCCGCCGGCTGTCACTACTGATGGACATCGATCCTGAGAACGTTCCCAATGATCGAGTCGGCTTCGGCTCTAAGGTGGCGGTTCGCGACATGGACAACGGGGAAGATGAGGAGTACGTCCTCACCCTGGGCGACCACCTGGACTTCGACAACGCCGAGATCTCCATGGAATCACCCATCGGTCAGGCGTTGCTGGGCAGGCGGCCGGGTGACGAAGTCACCGTTACGCTGCCCATGGGTCGGCGGCGCTACGAGATTCGCGGTCTCAAGACGCTGCACGACCTGCTGCAAGACGGCAAACCCTGACCGCCAGAACAGGCTGACGCTCAGAAGATCCGAATCGGCGGGACGTACTTGCCGGGATTCTCTCGCAGATCCTCCAGCAGCGTGTTGAGGTCAACCAGCGTCTTGAGGACCTCTTCATATAGACCGTCGTCCGTCAACAACCTGCCGATGGAACTCTCGCCATCCTGCAGCGAGCCCAGTAGCGAATCCACCGTGGCCGTCGAGGAAGCCAGCGCGCGGTAAAGAGAGTCGGATCGCACCAGACGCCCCACCGTCCCCTCCCCGGCGGCAACGGAAGCCGTGAGGGTGTCGAGTGACGTCACTGCCGAGACGAGGCGGTCATACAGCTCTTCGTCCGAGAGCATCCGCCCGAACACACCGCGCCCCTCGGCAACGGGAGCCAGCACCTCGTTCAGGTTGTCTCCCAGCGTAACCAGCTGTCGATACAGCTGGTCGTTCAGCAGGAGCTGGCCGGCGGTCCCCTCGCCACGCAGCAATCCTTCCGTGAGATCGGACAGGCTTGTAGACAGTCGGGTGAGTCCGTCCACCGCATCCGACGCCCGGCCCAGCAGCTCCTGATAGCTGAGCGCCGGGGCAGAGGAGAGCGTGTCGCCATCCTGCAGGACGCGCGAACCGGCCGAGCCCGGCTCGATGTCGATGAGCCGGTCTCCCAGGAGACCCTGCGTGCGGACGCGGGCTCGCGAGTCGGCCCTCACCTGATCCTGGATATTCGTGCTGACGGCCAGCCACACGGCCACTGCCTCACCGGTGGGCGGTCGCTGATCGGGCGCGATGAACTCGATCCGGTCTACCTGCCCCGCCGTTTGACCGGCCACCTGCACAGGAGCTCCCGGAACGAGGCCGGCGGCCGAGACCATGACGGTGACCAGGCGATACCTCTCGCCGAAGACATTGCCGATCTGGCCAACCAGAAACACCCCGACGCTGAGGATCGTGATCGTGAAGATGATCACCAGGCCGACCCGGACCTGATCCCAGGTTATCTGAGTCGAGCGCTGCAATCGCTACCTGCCTTCCACAGTCGGGTCGGGGTCATATGCGTCGCCTTCGGTCACGCCGGTCAGTCGGGATGAAATATCCCCCACCTGACTAGCCCAGGAAAGCCCGAACGTATTCGTCGTCGGAGGCATACATCTCTTCCGGCGTTCCCATGAACAGAAATTCGCCCTCGCTGAGCAGGCCCACGCGGTTCGCAACCCGGGCGGCGGAGCGGATGTTGTGCGTGACGATGACGGCGCTGACTCCGAGCTCTCGGCGCAACTTGAGAATGAGCTCATCGATGGTCCGGGTGGTCACCGGGTCCAGGCCGCTGGTCGGTTCGTCAAACAGAAGAATCGGTGGCTCATGGATGATGGCCCGGGCGATCCCGACCCGTTTTCTCATCCCTCCGCTCAACTCTGCCGGCAGGAGATCCCACACCTCCTCAGGATCCAGGTCCACGATCGACAGCGCGTGGGACACTCGGGCCTCGATTTCCTCGTCTCCAAGACGCGTGTGCTCGTATAGCGGGAAGGCCACGTTGTCGAAGACCGACAGCGAATCGAAGAGGGCCGAGCCCTGGAAGACCATGCCCATCTGCTCGCGCAGCTCCAGCACCTCCTCGAGAGATGCCGTACAGATGTCACTGCCGGACACCAGAATCTGGCCGTTGTCCGGAGGCATGAGACCAAGGATCAGCCGCAAAATGGTTGATTTGCCAACGCCGGAACCCCCGAGCACGCACAGAATCTGGCCACGTGTCACCCCAAAGCTCAGGTCTCTCAGAACCTGGTGCTCACCGTAGGAGAGCGAAACGTTGCGGAGTTCCACGGTTAGCTCCGCGGCACCCGCCCGAGCCGGGTGCTCTGCCAACTCCCGCTGGATCTCGGAGCGCACTTCATCCTGTAGCCGTGAGGCCGACTGCGGGTCCGATTCGGGCTTCATTCGATCAGCAACGCAATCAGGATCTGCGTGAGGAAATAGTCCGACGCGAGAATGAGGATGGACGAGGTCACAACTGCCTGTGTGGTGGCGCGTCCGACCCCCTCCGTGCCTCCCGTGGCCTGCAGCCCGTAGTAGCAGCTGGTCAGGGCCATAATCCCGCCGAACACCAGCGGCTTGACCATGCCGGAGAACACGTCAATCGGCACAACGCGCCAGATGAACCCGGTCTCCGCCAGTGTGAGGTACACAGAGCGCATGTACAGATCGGCCGTCAGGCCCAGTTTCATCACCGCGATCAACATCCCTCCCAGGATCGCGACCAGATCCGTGATCACGGTGAGGAGAGGCATCATGATGAGAGTGGCCAGCACCCGTGGAGTCACCAGCTTGCGCACCGGGTCCACGCCCATCGATCGCAGCGCATCCACCTGCTCCGTCACTTTCATCGCGCCGAGCGCCGCCGCCATGCCCGAGCCGGCCCTCCCCGTAACCATCAGGGCCGTAAGCACCGGTCCCAGCTCTCGCACGGTACTGGCCCCGACCAGTCGCCCGATATAGATGGTCGCGCCGAATTGCTTCATCTCGACGGCCGACTGAAGTGCCAGCACCATCCCTGTGAACAGGCCCGTCAGAAGCACGATGAACAGGGATTGGACGCCGATGGTGTCCATCTGCTGGACGAAATCGCGCACGTACCGGGGTCGCGTGAGGGAGGTGCGGACTACCCGGAATAGCAGGAAAAAGTAAGTCTGGACGTCGAATGCGAACTGCTTGATCGCATCTCCGGCCAACCGGAGGACCGAGGTGTCGCGGGTGCGCTGGCGCATGGGTCTGTCGGTTCCGTACTCTGCGGTACCGCGAGCCCGATCCGCGGCAACCTGTCGCCTCCGGAACGAGCGCGAGGGCGCCGAATCAGCTCGTGATCTCGCGTCGAGGACGTGCGCCGCAGCTTACCTGCGGGCGCGGGCGGGCGCAACATTGCGGTCAGCCGGAAGCGGTCGCACGCGCTGGGCTCACCGGGCCGCTTTGCGTGACGGCGCCACGCTGGCCAGTTTCGCGGCGGGTAAGGAACCGCTCGCCAACACGGGAACCCGATACGCGACGGAAGAGGACAGGGACTACAAGTGAGCGACAAGCAAGCAGTGCATACGGAGGACGCACCGGCAGCCATCGGACCTTACTCACAGGGTGTGTGGGCCGGGAAGTTCTTCTTTTCGGCCGGCCAGATCGGGCTCGACCCGAGAACCGGCGAGCTGGTGCCCGGTGGGGTGGCCGGTCAGACACGGCGCGTGTTTCAGAACCTGGCGGCCGTCCTGGAAGTGGCCGGGCTGGGCCTTGATGATGTTGTCAAGACGGTGGTCTTCATCGTCGACATGGACGAGTTCGGCGTGGTGAACGATGTCTACGCAGAGCACTTCGGAATGCCGTATCCGGCCAGATCCACGGTCCAGGCGGCGAGACTTCCGAAGGACGCGCGTGTAGAGATCGAAGTCGTAGCCCGACGGCGGTGAGGCACAGGGCAACACAAGACTGGAACGCGAGCGTCAGGGGATGATACGGGAACGGATGGCGACTGGTGTCGTCTGCGGTCTTCAAAACCGTCACGGGGCGCGGACGCGTCCTGGGTGGGTTCGATTCCCACACGTTCCCGCCATATCCAGGCGACTCCCGCCCGTGTGGATCGTCCTTGCGATAGCGGCGACTCCACTGACTGCGATGGGCCAGGAGCCGGTCGAAGAAGAGCCGGTCGAGCGGGATCCGGTAGAGCAGGATGCCGAGGCGGTGGACTCCGTGGTGTTGGTGGAGCAGACACCGTCAGCCAGCGTGGACAGTCTTCCTCCAGTAAGCCCGTTCACAGCTCTCTTGCGCTCGCTGATCCTCCCCGGCTGGGGGCAGGCCTCCGTGGGGCGTCCGGAGCGAGGCGCCATCTACTTCGGAGCGGCGTCGGCCGCGATGCTCATGGTGTTCCGGTCCCAGTCCCGGCTGGACGCGGTCAAACGATCGGAGCCGGTGGACGAGGACCTGGTGAACTCGCTCGGCGGAACAAAGGAATCGTGGATCGTGATGTACGGCTTCGTCGCGTTCGTCAGTGCCCTGGACGCGTGGGTCTCCACGCACTTCTGGCATTTCGAACCGGAAGTTGTCATGCCGGAGGACGGCGGGGTCGCCGTCCAGTTGAGCGTACGTCTTCCAGCCGGGTTTCCCTGACGTGAAACAAACTGACTCGCGTTCGCCGATCGGCGTGTTTGATTCCGGTGTGGGAGGACTCACGGTGCTCCGCGCCATACGGCAGCGGCTGCCCAGGGAGGCAACCATCTACCTGGGTGATACCGCCCGGGTGCCGTACGGACCCAAGTCGCCTGTCACCGTGCGGCGATACGCGGACCAGGCGGTGGAATTCCTGCTGGCGCGCGGGGTCAAAGCCATTGTGATAGCCTGCAACACCGCCACCGCACACGCCTATCCCGCTCTCCGGGACAGCGTCGCAATTCCGGTGATCGGCGTAGTAGAGCCCGGCGCCCGGGCGGCGGCGGAGCGCTCGCCTCGCGGGGTCATTGGAGTCATCGGCACGCAGGGAACGGTGGACAGCCGAACCTACGACAAGGCCATTCTGGAGGCCCGGCCGAATGCGGTCGTGCACAGCGCGGCTTGCGGACTGTTCGTGGGCCTGGCGGAAGAGGGGTGGACGCGGGGCGATGTTGCGCGACTCACCGCGGAGGAGTACCTGGCGCCGCTCCTGGCCAGGGGAGTAGACAGCCTGGTGCTGGGTTGCACGCACTATCCGCTGCTCAAACCGCTGATCCAACAGGTGGTGGGCTCGGAAGTGATGCTGGTGGACTCGGCGGAGGCCACGGCCGTTGCGGTGGCGGAGCGGTTGGCGGACGAGGGCCTGGCGTCGGATGGCGAGCCACCCGGCAAGGCCGAGTACTTCGTGACGGACGACGCCTTACGATTTCACGTGATCGCCAACCGGTTTCTGGGCGCGCCGATCGACCACCTGGAGCGAATCAGCCTGGATGATGGGGGGAAGTAGCTTCCCACTCCCGGATTTCGATGTCGGCGGGCGTAACGACAGCGTACGACCGGTGAAAGATCCAGTCGCCGGAGTTGAGGTAGTACCGGCCGGGCTCCACTTCGAGCAGTTCGGGCTGGTGCACGTGCCCGAAGACCACCAGGTCCAGGCCGGGCTCGGAGCGCAGAAGGTCCGAGGCGTAGCTCGAGAGGTGTTCCGCGCGGTTCAGTTCATCGACCACGCCGTTGGCGTGCCGGTCGGCGGTTCCACTCACAACCGTGGCAATCCAGGCGCCGAGGTCCGGGTGGAGAATGCGAAACAGACTCGACGCCCAGCGGCTGCGGAGGGCACGTTTGAGGACCTTGTAGCTGAAGTCTCCCCCCGCCAGTCCATCCCCGTGTGCCACGAGGGCGCTCCGCCCGCCTACGTCCAGGCGAGCCGGACCATCGATCAGCTCCATGCCCACGGAGTCTTCGAGGAAGCGGCCACCCCAGGCGTCGTGATTGCCGCCCACCAGCCTGATGCGCACTCCAGCTTCCGAGGCTCTTCTCAGGAGGTGCAACAACTGGAAGTGCTGACTGAGGATGGCGTGCCGGTACTCGAACCAGAAATCGAACAGGTCCCCGTTGATCAGCAGGTCGCGCGTGAGGTCCGGGACACGCTCCAGAAAGCGGAAGAAGGCCTGCTCGTTCTCCTCGGGCACCGCGCCCATGTGGGCGTCGGAAACCACGATGGTCGTAGGGGTATCCATGCGGCGAAGATAGAGCGGGGATGGCGACCGTGAAACCGGCGGAACCGAATGGTGCCAGCCGGAGCCACCGACGGCGGGAAGGGAAGGCCTATGGGTGAGGCGACGGAAAGCGTGGAGATCCGGGTCCGGTATGCCGAGACGGATCAGATGGGCCGCGCACACCACAGCCACTACCTGGTCTGGTGCGAGCTGGGGCGGACCGCGTACATGAGGCGGCGAGGCATCGCCTATGCCCAGCTGGAACGCGACGGCCTGCTGCTGCCGGTAGGGCGCGCCACGTTGGAATACCGGCGGGGAGTGGGATATGACGATGCCGTGCGCATCGAAACGACGGTCACGCAGATCCGGAGCCGGAGCGTGGTGTTCGGCTACCGGCTCACGCACGGGGAAAGCGGTGACGTGATTGCCCTGGCATCCACGGAGCTGTATTGCACGAACGCCGCCGGCCGACCCATGCGCATCCCGGCAGATCTGCGGTCGGCGCTGGAGGCGGCGGCCGCGTAGATTCCGAGACGTTTCTTGACCCTCTTTTTCAGCAAGCCTTACCTTCGTCCAAACTGTGAGTGCACGAGTGAGAGTCCCGGTGAGATTTCTGTACGCGACTGTCGCAGGCCTGGCCGCCTGCGGAGGGGGCGGCGTGCAGACGGGTCCGCCGCTGACTGACCCGGGTTCCGTTGCGGCTACGGCGCGGGAAGCGGGCGTAATCGATGCGCCGTCTCGGGTACGATTCGAGTGGGAGTACGGTGACGAGAAGGGAACGCTGCGGGGAGATGGGGTGGGCCGCATCAATCCACCGGACAGCTTTCGGCTGGACTTCTTCACGAGCGGCGAGGGCGCCATGGCCGCCGTCCTGGTGGAAGACAGCCTGTCCACCCTGGGACAGATCGAGGACGTACAGCTCCCGATACCGGCCTTTCTCTATGCGATGGCTGGCGTGTTCCGACCCGGCCTGGGACAACCGGCGCGAGGGTACGAGGGTCCCGACGGTGAGGTCCTGGTCTACGAGAGGCTGGATGGGCCTACCCGTCTCTATTATCTGCGCGATGGCCGCATCATGAGGGTAGAGGAACGTCGGAACGGCAGAATCGTGCGGCGCATAGAGCTGGAGTGGGATGAAGACGGGACCTGGCCGCGCAAGGCCGAGTACAGGGATACTCTGGCGCCCAGCCGAGCCCGCTGGGAACTCGTCGAGGTTCGATCGGAGCCGGCACCTTATCCGCGAGACATCTATGAGCTGGGTCAAACGCCTTAGTCTGCTGGCTCTGGCCGGCGTGGCAGGCTGCTACAGCTTCTCCGGTGGCGGAGGGCTTCCGTCGCACATCAAGACGGCATACGTGGAGCCGGCGGAGAATCAGACCACGCGGTTCGGGATATCGGAAGTGCTGACTCAGCAGCTGCTCGAGGCGGCCCAGGATAGGTTGGGGCTCATGCTGGCTGCCGAGGAACAGGCCGATGCCGTGATCCGGGTGACTGTGAGCCGGTACTCGGACCAGGCTGTGAACTTCCAGGCGGAAGAGGGAGTCGGCGCCAACGTGTTCACGCGCCGCATCACGGTCACGGCCACTGTCGAGATACTCGACATCGTGAATCGCGAGTACATTTACGAGTCGTCGTCCGTGAGCGGGACCGGCGAGTACCAGCCGGATGTTCAGACCGAAGACGAGGGTACGGCCCTGGCCCTGGAGAACCTTGTGCAGAAGATCGTGGACGGTGCGCAGTCGCAGTGGTAGGCTGAGCCGGGTGGGCGCCAGGGGCGAGGCGCGTCCGGGCTGCATCCTGTTTCTGCTCCTCGTGGCGGTGGCGACCTACGTCGCTGTCGTGTTCATTGGGAGCGAGATTGACTACCGGTCTCTTGGAACCGAGAGCCGACGCCAGACAGAGCTGGCGGCGGAACGCTCGGATGATGAGATACGAGTCGCCATTCAGGAGAAGGTGCGCTCGCTGGAGTTGCCGGAGGCTGCGGAGACAGTGGGCGTCCGTCGTCTCCCCGGCAACCGCATCAACGTCCTGATTCGCTACGCGGATACGTTGACGTTCATCGGCGGCCTGGAGTGGATTCGTCCGCGTGAAGTGCGTATCGAGGGATCGTACTGATGCCCGGAGGGGTCGTGCTGATGTCCGTTTCCAACCACGGTGAGAGCCGGTGAGAACGCTTAAACATCCGCGAGCCAATGGGTTTCGGCAGCTCCGCCGCCTGGCGCTCCTGCTGGTAGGATTCTACGTCCTGGTTGGAAATCCGTTCGGTGGACAGGAGTCGCTGGAGGCCTCCCCGTCACCAGTTCCAGCGCTTGCCGATGGGTTCTCCGCAGGTCAGGCCGAAGGCGAATCCGCGGCGCAAGAAGCGGAGCACGCGGCAGACGAACTGGCGCCGAACGACCACGGAATCGACGTCGCCCAGATGTTCCTGATCCTCATCGCCATCCTGCTGGTCGGAAAGTTCCTGGGTGAGATGGCGGAACGGCTCGGCCAGCCAGCCGTGCTGGGCGAGCTCATCGCGGGCGTCATCCTGGGTGGAAGTGTGCTTGGCATCATCCCGGCCGAGGGCACGGCGATGCGGGAGGTCATCCATGTCTTTGCGGAGATAGGGGTGTCCATCCTGTTATTCGAGATCGGTCTGGAGACGGATCTCAAGGAGATGTTCCGTGTGGGTCCGTCGGCATCCGCGGTGGCCATGGTCGGTGTCCTGATGCCGTTCGGGCTGGGCTTTGCCTACTGGTACCTGTTTGATCCCTCGATTGGCGGCACACCGTTTGGTGTGACGAGCGTGATGGTGGCCATTTTCGTGGGTGCCACGCTGACCGCTACGTCGGTCGGGATCACGGCCAGGGTGCTGTCGGATCTGGACAAGATGCACACCTCG
>JBDHIQ010000286.1:0-2041 GCA_039587395.1 Gemmatimonadota bacterium | reverse complement strand
CGAGGACGGGCGTTCGATCGAGACCACCACGGGCTTCACGCCGCTCGAGGGCTTCATGTGCACGACCCGTTCGGGCTCGCTGGACCCGGCCGTGGTCCTTCACCTGGTCCGGCAGGGGCTGCCGCCTAGACGAATCGAGCGCCTGCTGACCGAGAAGGCCGGCTTGCTTGGTTGCGGTGGCACGGCGGACGTGCGCGAGCTGCTGAGGCGCGAGCAGGGTGGAGACGAGCGTGCCCGGCTGGCGCTGCGCGTGTTCGTCCGGCGGATTGCGACGACCGCCGGTGGCTATCTCACGCTTTTGGGCGGCCGCGGCTCGATCGTCATCGGGGGCGGAATCGGGAGCCGTTCACCGGAGATGCGGGCGCGCATCGCCCAGAGTCTGGCTGCCTGGGACGTCCGGTTAGACCCGCAGCTCAACGCCGGCTCTGAGTGCGGCCGAATCTCCGAGCCCGGTTCCCGGCCGGTGTACTTCTTCCGGACGGAAGAGGAGCGGGTGATCGCGCAGAGTGCCGCGCGGGCGTTGGCTCCGCAGCCGGCGGCGGGCTGAGGTCAGAAGTCTGGCGCCGCACGACCCTGAACCGTATCTACCGACATGACTATCGTATCGGCCTGGGCCGCCTTCGCGGGCTGTCTCATCCTGATCCTCTACTCGGGTACCCGACTGTCCCGGTTGGGCAACGTGATCTCGGTCCGCACCGGACTGGGTGGCGCCTGGGTCGGTGTGGTTCTTGTCGCCTCCGTCACGTCGCTACCCGAACTGGTAACCGGCATCAGCTCGGTGCTGGTCGTACGCCAGCCGGACCTGGCGGTCGGAGCCGTCCTGGGCAGCTGCGTGTTCAACCTGCTCATCATCGTCATCCTCGACACGATATACCGGCCGAAATCCCTGTTCACTCAGATTCACCAGGGGCAGGTCTTGTCGGCCGGGTTCGGGATCGTGCTGATCGGCTCGGTAGCGGCAAGCATCGTCATTCACCGGGAGATGCCGGGTAGCCTCAGCATCGGACCGATCGGTCCCTTTGCATTGGTCGGTCTGCTCATCTATGCCATCGCGATGCGCAGCGTCTTCTACTACGAGAGGCGGCAGCGTGAGGCGTACGTCGGCGAGCGCGTGGAGATCGCCGAAGGCGATGGCGACCGGCCGGACCTCAGCCTGCGCCAGATTTACGGCCTCTACGCGTTCAACTCTCTGGTCGTCGTGGGTGCCGCGATCGCGCTTCCGGCGGTGGGAGAGGAGCTGTCTCACCTCATGGGCTGGGACCGGACTTTCGTGGGCACGGTACTGCTCGCCTTTGTCACGTCGGTGCCGGAGATCGTCATCTCGGTCGAAGCCGTCCGCATCAACGCAGTTGATATGGCCATCGGGAACCTGCTGGGCAGCAACCTGTTCGACATCCTGGTGATGACTGTCAACGACTTCGTGTACGTCGAAGCGCCCATTCTCTCGGTGGCAAGTCCGGAGCACCTGTTCACGGCCCTGACAGCCATGACGATGACCGGTGTCGTCGTGGTCACCCTCACCTATCGACCCAAGCGCAAGGTGTTCCGCACGGTCACATGGGGCAGTCTCGCCCTGCTGTCGCTGGGGCTGGTCAACGCTCTGGTTCTGTTCCTCCTGACCTGAGCCGACTCGCAGAGGCCAACCACGGATTGAAATGGTAGCGGGACGGAATGGCAGCAGGGCGGGATTCGGCGGGACTGGATCCCGCCGAAACGGCGTACCGGCGCTCACTGCACTCGCCGTGGGCCTCTCCTCCATCGCGTGCACGGCTACCCGGACGGGCCAGGAGAACCTCAATGCGGTGGCCTGGATGCAGACCTCGGCCGAGTACCGGGGCATAGCCGAACAGGCGTACCATCAGGCCGCCGTTTCGCTCCGCGAGGCACTGGCGGACCGCAGCTGGACAGCGGATCCGGAGCAGAGGGGCGGATATGCCGGGCTGCCACCCGCCATCATCCTCGACGTCGATGAGACCGTGCTGGACAACTCCCCGTTCCAGGCCCGACTGATCCAAACGGGGCGCGAGTACAATGCGGAACA
>JBDHIQ010000081.1:0-9381 GCA_039587395.1 Gemmatimonadota bacterium | reverse complement strand
GGCTTCTCGCCGGCGCCGACGGCGCGCCATTCCTCCAGGTCGTCGTAGGCGAAGGTCACCCCGTGAAAGACCGGAACTACCGTGGCACCCTCGTAGGTCGGAGCGGGTCCGCCCCACACGCCCCGGGTGGCGGGCCCACCTTCGCTATTGCTCATTTTCCCACTTTCCCACTTGCCCACTTGCCCACAATAAGAGATGCGTTCCGGAGGGGACCCCCTCTCAGGAGTCGCCGGCAGCGACCGGCAGCGCGATGTGCGACCGGTACTCGGCGCTGCGGTGAATGCGAATGGTCGGCGGCGGCGAAGGCGGCGGCACCGCGTTGTCGGCGTCGGCGCCCATGATGGTCACGCGGATCCGGTTGCCGGCGTTGAACACGGTGGACGTCGGGTGGAGATCCATCACGATCTGTGTCGGCTCATCGCTCGGCAGCGGCACCCGGTCCGCTTCGAAGCTTCGCTGGTAGGGGAGCCCCAGGTTGTTCCACGGCGCGTCGGCCAGCGTGCGATGAGAACCCCGCATCACGCCTTCCGTCACGTAACGGGAAGTCCCGTCCGCGTACACTTCCTCCAGCAGCACGTAGAAATCCGCGTCCTCGCTGGTCGAGGTCACGTACAGGGTGGCCACCGGGTGCCCGCTGACCGTGACATCCTGCTCCAGCGGCGGCGTGGTGTACGTGAGTGACCGGGCGTCGTTGGGTGCCATATCGGGATACACCATGACGGGCGCGGCGCCGACCGCGTTGTCCCAGCGGGTGGTGGTACCGGTGGTAGTGGTGGGGTCGACCGCGTATTCGTCGAAGTGGTCCGCCGATTGGGCGGCCGAGGCGTCTCCGGATGACGCGGATTCCATCACCAGCACGCCGTCATTGACCGATTCAACGCTGCCGGACGGGCCTCCGGCGAAGTAGAAGGCTGTGCCCGACGCCTTGCCCGGCGGCCAGGCATTCGCGGAGGTCCACTCCCAATCGCCTGGATCGGACATCACGGCGTAATGGATGGGGGGCTCATCCATGATCCCGTTGTCGATGCCCTTGAGCCAGTAGTCGAACCAGCGATGCTGCTCCACCGTGCCGATACGAGCCCGATCCGCCATCAGCAGGCTGTCCGGCATGTTGGCGTGCGACCACCCGCCTATCGCCATCTTCTGCGGGCCTTCGTAGTTGGCGTACCACAGCGTGGCGTCCGTCACGAAGATGTCGTACCAGCCGTTGAAGTGGTACGCCGGCACTCTTGCCCGGATGACCTGGTCCAGGACGCCGGACGGGCCGTGCTCCTGCCAGGTGAGCGACGGGGTGTCGTGGTCCCGGTATGGAGCCGCAGCGAACTCGGCTGCGGTGTCCCAGTTGTCCAGGTGCTGCGCGCGCGCCTCCTCCATCATCACGCCCTCGACGTCGGCGTCCACGCGTGGCGCCGGCAGGTCGTGGTCCAGCTGCTTGGTGAGCTGGTCCCAGTGTTCGATCATGTCATCCCGGTAGACGCCGCCCGGGTAGAGCACGTCGTACAGGTCCAGCCCGGCGACGTTGGGGAAGATCGCCTTCAGGGCAGGCGGACTCTGTGACGCAGCCATGTACTGGGTGATCCCCAGGTAGGAGCCCCCGAACATCCCCACGTTGCCGTCGCTCCACGGCTGGCCGGCCAGCCACTCGATGATCTCGAACGAATCCCGGGTCTCCTGGTCCTCCCACAAGCCCTCGAACTGCCCGTAGGAGGCGCCGCTTCCTCGCACTCCTGCCGCCGCAACCACGTATCCGTGGCGCACCAGACGCTGCAGGTCTGGCTGCGCATCCACCATCGACCGAATGGGCGGAATGTCCTGGTCTCCAGCGAACATCTGGGCCAGGGCGCTGGGGTTCCGGTGATAGCGGGAGTGCGTCCACACGACGGGGAACGCTTCCTCCACGGCCACGCCGTCCACTGCCGGCCGCGTGACGTCCAGCGCGATCTTCACCCCGTCCCGCATCTCCAGGTAGAGAGACTCGGTCACCCATTCCTCGAACCGCGCTTCCGAGTACCCTTCGTAGCGGCCGAACTCGGAGACGCGGCCGTCGGCGGCGGCTGCTCCTGCCGCCGACGCGTCGTCCGAGGAGATTGCCGCCTGATCCGTGCCGCTGCAGGCCGCGCTGGTGAGCAGAGGGAGAAGAAGCCACAGCCAACTCCGGGATCGATTCGTATGCATGGGTCCACTCCAGGGTAACAACCGTTGCCGGGACTAAAGGTGTCCAATCATATGGCTGAATGCGGTTCGCGGCGATTGCAGGTTTGCCGCCGGGCCAAGTCGCTCCCAGGTTTCCGGCACGACGGAAGGCAACCCGAGTAGGAGAAGCCATGCGATCACTCCGAGACGCTACCGCCCGAGCGGAGATCCTGAACCGCATCGAGCAGCTGACTGCGCACAGCCAGCGGCGCTGGGGGCGGATGGACATCTCCCAGCTGCTTCCCCACCTCAGCGATCTCCTGCGGGTGACGCTCGGGGACATCCAGACCAGCCCGCCCGCCGGGCCGATGCGGTTCGCGCCGGTTCGCTACCTGATGCTGCACGTGCTGCCCTGGCCCAGGGGAAGGGCCGAGGGGCCGCCCGAGGTGTTCACGACCGCTCCTGACACCTGGGAGCACGACCGCGCGGCTCTGCTCGGGCTCATCGAGCGGTATGTGGAGACCCCTCCCGATGCACTCCCGCCTACGAACCCGGTGTTTGGCAACATGTCGGGCAAGGACTGGGACGCGCTCAACTACAAACACCTGGACCACCACCTGACGCAGTTCGGCGTATGAGGCGGAGCGTGGGGTGACCGTTCCGCGCACCGGGCTCGTGCCGCTCTTCGGGTCTGCCGCCACAGCATGCGTGGTGGCGGCCGGGCTCGCGTGGGCCGGGTTGGCGTCGACCGCCGAGCCAATCGCACGGGAGCGGCCTCAGGAATCGCCGCAGGGACCGCCACAGGAGCGGCCGCAGGAACCGCCGCAGGGGATCCGCGTGGAGCCGCCCGACCTGGAGGTGGAGGAATCCGGACCTCGAGGGCAGGGACCCTCCTGGGAGGACGGCCCCCGGCCCGGCCACAGCTTCTACTTCACTCGCGCGGTCTACTCGGGAGGCCGCGGTTTCCGCCGGCCGTCGTGGGCCACCGACTTTCCGAAAGCAGACAGGCAGTTCCTGTTCATCATGGATCGCCTGCTGAAACATCTGGATGCGTACGAGTGGGAGAATCCGGTACGGCTGGACGATCCGGAGCTCCACAGGTACCCGTTCCTGTATGCCCTGGAAGTGGGCTACATGAGCCTCACGGAGTCCGAAGTCCAGGGGCTTCGCCGCTACCTGGAAGCCGGCGGCTTTCTCATCATCGACGACTTCTGGGGCTCCTGGCAGTGGCAGAACTTCGAGTACGAGATCTCGCGGGTTCTCCCGGGGCGCCCGATAGTCCAGATCCCGCTGGACCACCCCATCTTCCACCAGTTCTATGACATCGATGAGATCCTGCAGGTGCCCAGCATCAACAATGCGCGCTGGGGCCAGACCTGGGAGCAGGACGGCTACCAGCCCTTCGTCCTGGGCATCTTCGACGACAATGAAGAGCTCATGGTCGTGATCAACTGGAACACGGACCTGGGCGACGCGTGGGAGTGGTCGGAGCAGCCGGAGTATCCGTTCGAGCGATCCAGCTTCGCCTACGAGCTGGCCGTCAACTACATCATCTACGCGATGACGCACTGACTGCCCGTCACTGTTACCTACTGTGGGCGTTGCCCACAGTAAGGGCCGCTGTTCCGGAGATCAGTTGGAGAGGTGCTGGATGCAGCGGCACGTGGAAGTGGACCCCGGGCTATCGGAACACGGGGATCTTCCGGAGCCCGGCTAGTTACTCCAACCCGCATCTTTGACCACGGCCTGGACGCGCCGACGAATCCAGGTCGTCACGGCGTCGTGCGGGATCAGACCCTGGCCGTTCGCATCGTAGTCCAGGCCTTCCAGCACGTCGGCGTAGGGTCCGAAACCCGACAGCCGGTAGGGGACCACGATCACCCGCAACCCGGCGGCGGAGCGATCCGACACCCAGCGCCGAATTCGCTTCTCCGCTACGTCTCTGGCCTCAGCCCAGTCCTCCTGCAGCGTCTCGGCTGCCACGACCTGGAAGCCGGCAGTCCGGATGAGATCCGCCGTTCGCTCCATCTTGATCAGGAGGCGCTGGTTCCGCAGTTCGTCACCGGCCCCATGGCCAAGAAGCAGGACCGACTCGGAGGGAGGATCGTGGCTAAGGTCCAGAGCCCGCTGGAGCAGTATGTGTCGGGCCTCCGGGCCATCCGACAGTCCTTCACGGTCAATCGCGACCTCTGTCCCCGTACGGACCCGCTGCGGCCCCGGGTGCGGACCGTGCGACGATTCGTGCTTCTCGACCGGTTCTATTCCCTGGCCAAACAGGTACTCGGTGCGGCTCAGAAAGGACTCGCCGGAGATGAACAGACGAACGACGGCGATCCTCGTCACCGAGCTCGATTCCAGTTCATCAACTGCAGACTGGAGGGTTGCCGGGTCCGCCATACCGAACGCGATCGCTGTTGGCTGATCGCTCGCCAGGGGAGCGACCGCCTCCCGGACCGACTCGTTCCATTCTTCGGATCCGCCGTGCGCCATCACGAGAACTCCCACCTGGTGCGCAGAAGTCTCAGCGTGTGCCGCGTCGGTTCTATCGGCCCCTGCGTGCGGTGCCACATCGGGTGCCGGATGGCTCGCGCACGCCGCGCCCACGAAGCACGCGAGGAAGCTCAGCAATGTGCCGACTCTGTGGAGGCTCATTCTGTCCGGTCCATTCTAGTTGAGAATCAGTCTCAAACGGCGGCGCCAGTGTATCGCACACCGCCGCCGGCCGTCAAGCCCGGAACCGGCCCCGACCGGGCGGCGTAAGACGAAGCCGTGAATACAGCAGATCGCCGTCCCGTCCTGACCGTCTTCAAGGTCTCGGAGTCGTTCGCTGACGCCTGGCTCGCGTTGGCGGCCGACCTGGATCTCCATCTCGAGACCGGCGATCCCGCCGGAATATCGGTTCTGCAGGCCCGCCCTCAGGCCAATTCGGTTGGAACGATCCTGGCTTGCGGCGGTTCGGAAGACCGTGCGATCGAGCTTCTGCACAATCTTCAGAGAGCAGGAGAAGACGGGCCGATCGTAGTCGGGGCAGAGCCCAATCACCGGCTCGCCGTCGAACTGATGCGTCGCGGCGCTGCCGCCTATTACTCCCTTCCCGCGGACATCGAGCCTCTCAAGCAGGAGTTGAGCGAGCGGGCTGCGGGGCTGGCGGGAGCCAGGGTGACGCGAGGGCCTCAACCGAAGGCTGCCGAGACTTTTGACTTCAGTGAGATCGTCGGAGAAGACGACAAGCTGCTCGAAGCCCTGGACCGGACGGCCCGGATCATTCCGGGTGGCAAGGCGACGGTCCTCATCCTCGGAGAGACGGGCACCGGCAAGGAACTTCTGGCCCGCGCCATCCATTCCAACGGACCGCGAGCTGCGCAGCCGTTCGTTGCGGTCAACTGCTCGGCCATTCCGGCCAATCTGCTGGAATCCGAGCTGTTCGGTCACGAAAAGGGTGCGTTCACCGACGCCAGGACGGCGAAACCCGGCCTGCTAGAGGTTGCCGACGGCGGAACCGTGTTCCTGGACGAAGTCGCCACCCTGTCGCTGGAGCTGCAGGCCAAGATGCTGCGCTTCCTGGAAACGCGCGAAGTGCGTCGGGTCGGGGGGGTGCGTGACAAGCGCGTGGATGTGCTGATCCTGGCCGCAGCCAACGTCGACCTGCGCAGTGTGATCGAGCGCGGAGAGTTTCGCGACGACCTCTACTATCGACTCGCCGTCATCCCTGTCGAGCTTCCGCCCCTCCGCGACCGTGGCTCGGATGTGATGCTTCTGGCTCGGACCTTCCTTTCCCGGTTGGCCGAGGAGTACGGACTGGATGTGCCAGAGGTGACACAGGAGGCAGCCCGGGCCCTGGGCCGGCATCGGTGGCCGGGCAACGTAAGAGAGCTCCGGAACGCGATCGAGCGCTCACTGTTGCTGTCGGGCGGCGTGCCGATCCGCGCCTCCCACCTCGCTCTGGGCGAGACTGACATCGGTGCGACGGCGACGGGAGGCGGGGCGACGGGAGGCGGCTCGTTTCTCCCGTTCCCGGCCTCCCTGGAGGAGCTGGAGACGGCGGCGGCGAAGCAGATGCTGGAATACTGCGATGGAAACAAGAGCGAAGCAGCCCGCCGACTCGGGATCACTCGGGCACGCCTCTACCGCATTCTGGGTCGGTAGACTGCCACATCAGAGACTGCCTGAGACCGACTCCACAGGTGTATCGAAACAAGACAACTGTATCGGCACGCCCGACGCAAGAATCGCGTAACTGACGGTAAGACAACCACGTGGGCAGGGAACGTGGCTTGCATACAACGGGACTTCGGAATCGATGGACGGTACGGGACCAGGAACCGGTGTGGCAGCCCCACGCAACGCGCGGAGCAAAGGCGATATGCGAATATTCAGAAAGAACAACTCTCTCTCTTTTGACGGGTCGAGCGACGATCATGGAAGGCGGCGCGGATGGGTGATCCGTGTTCTGGTGGTGGCCGTGGCGGTGGGTTGGGGTCCGATGGCCTGCAGCGAGAACGGGACCATCGTCGATCCACCGGACGACGAGCAGAATCAGCCGGTCGATGAGCTGGATCTGCTGTTCCTGAGGCCGGCCGAGGACGCACCGCCGCTTCTCACGACCGACACGTCGTTCGTCGCGACGAAGGGTCAGGATACCCGCGTAGAGATGTTCTACGCACCGGCACCAGGTAGTGGCGAGGACAAGGGCGAGCGCTTCCTGCGATTCGAGCTGGAGGAGGAGACTCTGCTCCGCTATCCGAACGGGCACCCGATGGCGGGGGCTCTGTTCCAGGAGGGGGACACAATCACCATCCGCATCCAGATCGCAGAGGATCGGTTGCTCGCCACGCTCGAGCCGTCGGGTCTTCAGTTCGATCCGTTCGAGCCCGCTGAGCTGGAGCTGCGGTACCCGGAGGCGGACGACGATTACGATGACGACGGGTCCCCGGATCCGGAAAGAGAGACAGAGATCGATTTGTGGCGGCAGGAGAATCCCGGGGATCCGTGGACACGGGTCGGAGACGTGAAGAGCGAGGACGAAGACAAGATCGAAGCGAGGCTGCTGTCGTTCTCGCGCTACGCCCTCGCGATTTGAGAAGATTCTGACACTGCGCGCGTGATCGCATCATGACTTCCGAGACTTCGTTCGCCGACAAGTCGCGAAGTGCTCTCAGGGACCGGGCCGATAGGCTGGCCGAGGCTGGCCGATGGTCCGACCTTGGCGAGTTGCTGGAATCGGTCGCGCGAGAGCTGCTTGTGTCGGACGAGTCTCTTGCCTACCGCTATGGCGAAGCGCTCTACCATACAGGGCGCATGGAGGATCTCGCCGAACATGCCGCGGCCTTCGAGGCGTCATCAAGGCGGTGCGTGAATGTTCGGGCAACCATGCGAGCCATCAATCTGGGTGGGATCGCCGCGTTCGAGCTCGGTCGCGTGGATCGAGCACGGGACAAGTTCGATGCGTTGATGGAACTGGCCGAAGTCGAGGAGTCGCATGACATGTTGGCCCGGGCCGCCAACAATCTGGGAGCGATAGCCAACCTGCGCGGGCGCCGCCACGAGGCTCTGGCCTACTACAACCTGGCCGCGCCTCTATACCAGCGGATGGGGCAGGCCAGGGGCCTGGCGCAGACCCACCACAACCTCGGTCTGACCTACCGGGACCTGGGTCGGCTGGACGATGCCGCCGCGGCCTTCGAGCAAGCCATCTCTATAGCGCGAAGCGTGTCGTACCATTTCCTCACGGCGGTCTCCATGGCGGGACGGGCCGAAGTGGAGCTGCGGCTGTCCGATGCCATGCTGGGTGAACGGCTGGCAGACCGGGCCGTACTCATGGCCCAAGACATCGGCGATCCCATATCGGAAGCGGAGGCTCTGCGCGTACGCGGCCTGGCGAAGGCTGCCGCGGCGAGGCCTTCAGAAGCCTCCGATTGGAAGGCAGACCTGGATGCCGCGCTTCATCTGGCTCGCGAGACGCACAACGCACTGCTGGAAGCCGAAATCGAGCGCGACCTGGGACGCGCGCTGCGCGTGCGAGGGAGCGAAGAGGAGGGCAGAGTCCTGCTCGAGTCTGCGGCCGCGCGCTTTGTTGAGCTCGGTGCCCTGGCGGAAACGCGAGTAGTCCAGGGAGAGCTGGCCACCACTCCCTAGTACCGGGGCTGCGTCGCTCGCCAACACCCCACCCCGACGGCATATTGCCGGGTCCCTGCAAGACTGCCGAACGGGAGGTGGACAAACGATGCACACCTGCGTGCTCCAGCGGGCAAGGCCAATGGTGGCGTTCCTCATCGGGGCGTCCTTCCTGGGGCTCGCGTGCGGCGATAGCGCTCCGGAGGAGGCGCCGGCGGACGGCGCACCTGCGACAACCACGTCTCCGACGCCCGGCGGCACCGCGGTGGTGGGTGTGGCTGCCGGATCCACCACCTTGCTGCCGCCGCTGGCGGCCGCCGCTCTCGACTTCGACCTGAGCGGCTTGCTGTACCTCGCCCTGAACTACGCGACGTGGGAAGACGGAGGACTGGTCTACCACGAGGCCCATCCTCTCGCTCTGGCGCGCGGCTGGACCCTGGATGAGGAGGCCGCGTCGCTCACATACCGTCTCGATAGCTCCCGAAGCTGGTCGGACGGCCAGCCCGTGACGGCGGCGGACGTTGCGTTCACGTACGATCTGCTTGCCGACACTGCCCTGGCTCTTCCGCTCTCCTCCAGCACCGAGCGCATTGACTCGCTGGTAGTGGTGAATGATACGACCGTCACTTTCTTCTTCGAGCGGTCATATCCGGGAATGCTATTCGACACTGGAGTAGGCATCATTCCGGAGCACGTCTACGGGTCCGTTCCGCGCGAGGAGATGCGAGGGCTTCCCGGCTACGACGATCCGGATGGCAGCGGGCTGGTAGTCAGCGGTCCGTTCCGGCTGGCGAGCTGGCGTCCGACTGAACGGATCATCCTGGAACGAAACGATACGTTTGCGGATCCGCCGCTGCTGGATCGTGTGGTCTTTCGGGTCATGACGGAGGAGACGACGCGTCTTGCCGAGCTGCGGAGCGGAGGCATTGACTTGTCCCAGGTGAACTCGTTCCTGGCGGCAGTGGACCTCGAGGCGGATCCGGAGATCGACGTCCGACGGATTCCCCAGCGCGGCTACGACTACATCGCCTGGAACCCGAACGGGCACCCGGCGTTTGGCGATCCCAGGGTACGGCGCGCCCTCTCGACGGCGCTGGACCGGGAAGCGCTGGTTGCAGCGTTGGACCTGACCGA